>PDPP01000016.1 GCA_002747515.1 Candidatus Moraniibacteriota bacterium | reverse complement strand
GGCACTTGTTGTAATATATGCATAGCAATGGATTAGGTTATTATTTAGTTTGTTTATTACATAAACTATTATACCTGATCCATTTGCTTTATATTACCCTTTTTTGTCACATTGACAAATTTGAATATTTGTTTTATAATAGAATGTTAAAATTTTTAGAGAAAAAACGTACATATGAAGCGATTTTTTGCGACAATTTGTATATTTATTTTGATATTTGGGATTGTATATTCTGCAATCTCAGGTCTTTTTGGTGTTGCATCTTCACGTTCAGATGTCACAGTAGATATACAAAAAATCGCAGAAGAACGTATCTGGAAAAGTGAAATTTCGCAAAAATGGCAGGAAAAATATGGTATAAAAGTGCGTAGTGAGATTGACGAAAAGATTGATCATGATAATGATGGTCTTACGCTTCTTGATGAATATCTCTACGATACAGATCCAACAAATCCAGATACAGATGGCGATGGATACAATGATGGTCGTGAAGTAACAAATGGGTACTCACCATCAAGTGAAGGATTGTTGGATACAAATAATAACAATGTGCCAGATACGTGGGAGCGAGAAAAATTTGGTAGAGTGCTTGCGGATGAAAAGAAAGATCATGATAATGATGGTCTTACGCTTCTTGATGAATATCTCTATAATACAGATCCAACAAATCCAGATACAGATGGCGATGGATACAATGATGGTCGTGAAGTATTTGGTGCATATGACCCAACAGTATCAGGTGATGCGCGAATCAATATGACTCTTGTGATCAAAAAGATTAATGTAGAAGCGCCGATTATTTTCTCAAAAATTTCTAACGAAGATGTGATACAAAAAAATCTTCAAAAAGGTGTGGTGCATTATCCGGGCACGGCATATCCTGGTGAGCGTGGAAATATGTACATCGCAGGTCACAGTAGTAATTATATATGGGCAAAAGGTGCATACAATTATGTTTTTAAAAATCTAGACAATCTTTTGGAAGATGATCAAATTACAGTGGTCGCACGACTAGCAAATGGTAAGGAGATTACATATACATATCTTGTAAAACTCAATGAAGAGGTGGAACCAGATGATGCACGGATTTTTGCCGATACACAATCACAAGAACTTACACTTACAACATGTTGGCCACTTGGAACCAATACAAAACGTCTTATGATTAAGGCATATCTGCAAGAAGCATAAACCAAGATTTTGTGATATACTGTCAGATGTATGAAGCAGATATTTTTTGGTTTTTTATTTTTGACACTTCTTATTCCCGGATTTTTTGATGATCCGATTTTTGTGTTTGCTAGCAATACATGTTATGTGGACGAAAAAGACGGCGATGAGGATGGTGACGGTGATAAAGATGATCCATTTGAGAGTATTGATGATGCACTGGATGATGGGTGTGAGAAGATTATAGTTGAGAAAGGAGCTTATTCAGATAATATTACGATTAATAGGAATACAATTATTGAGGGAAAATCAAGAAATGACGTTACTCTTTCTGGTGATGTTGCGATGAAGGATGGCTCAAAATTAAAAAATGTAACTGTATCAGGAGAAGGAATTGATATTGCAAGTGGTGCAGATGTTGAGATAAAAAATGTGACGATAAAAAATGCATCGATTGGGATTAATACGACAGGCAATGGAAAACTAACTGTGAAAAATGCATTAATTTATGGAAATGGAAAGGGGATGTATATACAAAAAGGAAAAGATGTTGATATTACGGATACAGAAATACGTGATAATAATGAAGAGGGAATTGATATTCGTGCAAATGTAGATGGCGAAATTTCTGGTTGCATGATTACTCATAATGGAGAGAGTGGTATTGAAGTGATTTTGGGAAAATCTGAATTAAAAATTGTGAATAATAGCATTAAGAAAAATGATGCAAGTGGTATCGCAATGCAGTATTATAAAGAATCAAGTAAGATAGGGGCTGTAAAGGTCAAGGGTAACACAATCACACATAATAAAGACTATGGTATTAACTGTAAAGTGCCAAGTGGTGGAAACCCTGGAGTGAACTATTGGTCAGAATCAACCAATATGTCATCAAATAAGGTGTATAGTAATAAGGATGGACAATTTTCTGATACATGTTTTTTTTCGGAAGAAACTGTATCAGACGCAACCAAGACAAAAAAGGAACAAGAAAAAGCACATGTAGAAGCAGCTGTAAAAGCACAAGCACAAGAGCAAAAGAAATTGGCACAGGAGCAAAAGAAGCTGGCACAAGAGAAAGAGTTGGCTGATGCAGAGAAAAGAGCGGCTGATGAGAGGGTTGCTGCAGAGCAAAAAAAAGCGAAACAAGAAGCATTGCGCAAAAAATTACAAGAAGAAAAGAATTTGCAAAACAAGGTGAATGATGATTTTGCGGAAGTGAAAGAATTAAGTAATAATAATCAGATTGCGTGGAAAAAAGTTGAAGAGCGATTTGCGTTTATCACATTTATTATTGGCCCAGATTATAAAGAGATTGCAAAAATTGAAAAGACATTGCCAATATATGAAGAAAAGATTGCGAGTGCAAAAGCGATACAAGCACAAATTACTGATGATAAGATTTCTGAGCGTATTAATGTTCAAATTCAAAAAATAGAAAAAGAGCAAAAAATATTACAATTGTTTATCAAAGAGCAAAAAGAAGAATTCAGTCTTCTTGGCTGGATGTTTAATCGAGAAAAAAAAGAATGATAGTGTTTATACAGATTCTCCTATTTTTTAGGAACATTCCTTTTGTGTTTTAGTTGTGAAATTTGTAGAAATAAATCTCGAAGATGGAGTAGTGCATAAATTAAAAAAAATAGTTAAAATATTGAAAAAAACACTGTTTTGCGATAAGGTAAGTAGGTAAACTACTTGCTTTTTATATATTATGGAACGGTACGAACATAAAACAATTGAACAAAAATGGCGTGAGCGCTGGGAGAAGGCGCAAGTGTATAAAACAACAGAAGATGTAGATAAAGAAAAGTTTTATATTCTTGACATGTTTCCATATCCATCAGGTGTAGGGTTGCATGTGGGTCATCCAAAGGGATACATCGCAACTGATGTGATTTCTCGCTATAAACGTATGGCAGGATATAATGTATTACATCCGATGGGATGGGATGCGTTTGGACTTCCAGCAGAACAATATGCGATAAAAAATAAAGTGCATCCACGTACTGCAGTAGAAAAAAATATCAAAAGATATAAAGAACAGTTAGAAGCAATTTCACTTAATTATGATTGGGAGCGTGAAGTAAGTACAACAGACCCAGAATTTTATAAATGGACACAATGGGCATTTATTCAAATGTATAAAAAAGGACTCGTATTTCAATCAAACGAGCCGATTAACTGGTGTCCATCATGCAAGACGGGACTAGCAAATGAAGATTTGGAAGACGGCGCATGCGAGCGATGTGACACACCAATTGAAAAAAAGACATTGCCACAGTGGGTTATCAAAATCACAGATTATGCTGATAGACTTTTGGCTGACTTGAATAAACTCGAATGGCAAGAACACATCAAAGAATCCCAACGCAATTGGATCGGCCGCTCGGAAGGCGCGGAAATTGAATTTACAATTAAAAATGAAGAATTAAAAGTTACCGTTTTCACGACGCGTCCGGATACGCTTTTTGGTGCAACGTATATGGTGCTTGCACCAGAGCACAATTTGGTTACAGAGTTAAAAGATACAATAGAAAACATCGCGGAAGTGGAGCAGTATCAAAAAGAAGCACAGAAAAAAACGGAAATTGAGCGCACGGCGGAAGGTAAAGAAAAAACTGGTGTGAAATTGGAAGGTGTTGTTGCAGTGAACCCGGCAAATGGTGCAGAAATTCCGGTGTACATCGCAGATTATGTGCTGACGGATTACGGCACAGGCGCAATCATGGCAGTGCCGGCACATGATGAACGCGACTATGCATTTGCCAAAAAATATGATATTCCGATTATAGAAGTTGTACAGCCATTATTTACAGATCGTACAGAAATGAGTGCACCACGAGACAATCACGACTTTGTGGAACGTGATTCGATTACAGTAATTGTAAAACATTGGGCAGAAGATAAATATCTTGTGTTGCAATGGAAGGGTGTGGACTGGAAAACATTTGTGACGGGCGGCATTGAAGAAGGACAAACAGCAGAAGAGGCGGCACGACGAGAAATTAGGGAAGAGACAGGATTTACAAACATTGCTACAATACGACATCTTGGAAAATCGCACAGCAAGTTTTATCACAATCCCAAAAAAGTCAACCGTTTTGCACATTTTGATAATTTTTATGTTGAGTTGACAGACGGTGAGCAAGAAGCTGTGAGTGACGATGAACAAAGGAAGCATGATGTTTTGTGGCTTACAAAAGAAGAAATTGAGAAACAAGTGACAATTGGTGATCAAATATTCTTTTTTCATCGTATTTTTGATGCTGTCGCATTTACAGGGAATGGTATTCTTGTGAACTCTGGGAAATTTGATGGCATGAATAGTGAACAAGCAAAAGAAGAAATCATCGCGTGGTTGGAAAAAGAGAGTATGGGCAAAAAAACTGTGTCATACAAACTGCGTGATTGGGTGTTTGCGCGGCAGCGGTATTGGGGTGAACCGATTCCACTTATTCACTGTGATGCGTGTGGTGTTGTGTCGGTGCCAGAGGAGGAATTACCGTTGACGCTTCCTGAAGTGGAGAGTTACGAACCGACTGGCACGGGAGAATCACCGCTTGCAAGTATTGAAGAATGGGTCAATACTACATGTCCAGAGTGTGGTGGTGATGCACGACGTGAAACAAATACGATGCCACAGTGGGCAGGATCGAGTTGGTATCATTTGCGCTATATTGATTCGCATAACGATAGTGCACTTGTAGATAAAAAGAAAGAAGCGTATTGGTCACCAGTTGATTTTTATGTTGGTGGTGCAGAGCATGCAACACGGCACTTGATTTATGCACGGTTTTGGCATAAATTTCTCTATGATATCGGTGCTGTGCATTATGATGAACCGTATAAAAAACTGCAAACAGTGGGGCTCATTATGGCAGAAGATGGGCGCAAGATGTCAAAGCGGTGGGGTAATGTGATTAACCCTGATGATGTGATTGAGCGGTTTGGTTCTGATACATTTCGTTTGTATGAGATGTTTATGGGACCATTTGATGCGTCTGTTGCGTGGAGTACAGATGGACTAGTAGGACCACGAAAATTCTTGGAAAAAATTTGGAAAATCTATCACAGAGGTCTTGCAGATGACACATCGGAAGCAAATAAAAAGGTGTTGCACAAAACAATCAAAAAGGTTGGAAAAGATATCGCTGAAATGAAATACAATACAGCAATTGCACAGATGATGATACTAGCAAACACAGTGGAAAAAGATGCACAAATATCTGCAAAAGATTTTGGTGACTTTTTGAAAATTCTCTCACCATTTGCACCACACATCACACAAGAATTGTGGGACAAAATGGACAATGAAACATTTCTGATTGAGGAAAATTGGCCACAGTACGATGAAGATTACATCGTAGATGATGAAATAGAACTCGTTGTGCAAGTAAATGGTAAAGTGCGTGATAAAATCACTGTACCAGTAGATATCACGGAAGACATTGCAAAAGAAAAAGCGCTTGCATCAGAAAAAGTCCAAAAACACATCGCAGGTAAAGAAGTTCAGAAAACCATCTTTGTGCCAGGCAGACTCATCAATATCGTTGTGTAAAGAAATGCTCCCATGAGATATCTCATGGGAGTTTTTGTATAACATATATGCGAAAAACAATTTTTACACCTGGAGAATTTTATCATATATATAATCGGGGTGTGGAAAAACGAGAGATTTTTTTGAGTGATGCAGATTACCATCGTTTTTTGCTGTCTTGTCATTTATTGAATGATACAACAAATGGCATGATGCAAAAATATCGAGACATCTACAGAGCGCAAAATCCCAAGGTCCGACCTTCGGATATCCGAAGGTCGGACCTTGGGATGCCGGTAGCACGTGAAAAACTCATAGAAATGGTTGCGTATTGTCTTAATCCAAATCATTATCATATGATTGTGCGAGAAAAAGAGTCTGGTGGTATAAAAAAGTTTATGCAAAAAATTGGGACATCCTATACAATGTATTTTAATAAAAAATACAAAAGAACAGGAGTATTATTTCAAGGAAAGTTTAAATCAATCCATATAGATTCAGATGCATATTTACTGTATCTTTCGGCTTATGTGAATGATAATCATTTTATTCACGGTTACGATGATAGTGAGTGGCAGTATGCGAGTTATATGGATTATATTGGTAAAAGAAATGGTAGATTGTGTAATACAGCGTATATTCTTGGACACTTTAAAAACCAAAAAGAGTATGACACTTTTGTGAAAAAGAACGCTTTATATCTAAAAGAGAAAAAAGAGAGGGAAAAATATATTTTGGAGTAGAATATGGTAGATGAAGCTTGTAATTATTCAATCACAATTTCTTCGCCGAGGAATTTGGGGTCTGTTTTGAGAATGTAAATATCAAGGAGAACTTTGACACGAGCAAATGCTTCACGTATGCGGACGCGAGGACTTTGTGAAATTGGCACGTCTTTTGCATTGGCACAAATTGCATCAATGTTGTTGTGGTGTGCAATGACCATAGCACGTTTATTATGAAATGGTTGCGAAATAACAGTAAAAGCATTTTGACCAAATACTTTTTGTGCACGAACGATTGAATCAAGTGTGCGAAATCCAGCATAATCAAGGATAATTTTCTCCTTTGAAACACCTCTTTTGAGTAGTGCGTCTTGCATTGCTTTGGATTCATTATATTCGCGCGTATGATTATCACCACTGATGAGGATAAAGTCAATTTTTTTCTTTTCATATAATGCAACAGCAGCATCAATGCGGTAGGTAAAAAAAAGATTGTTTCGTCCATCGGCTATACGCGGTGCGGTGCCAAGAAGTACACCTACACGATTGTGGGGAATGTGTGAAAAATCATCATAACAATAAGAATGAAATTTTTCTACATAAAAGTAAGAAAAAAGTGTTGTGCAAATAATAAAAGAGCAGAATAAAAATCCTGTGATTAATACTTTTTTAGTCAAACTTTTTGGTTTTTTTGACATAAAGATATTTTACTATAAATAATAGAAAAAGGGTATTGATTAAATATATTTTCTGTGTTATAAAAAATTGTCAGATTCCATAGTGGATTCTGAGGTCACTTAACAAACAAATACAACAAACGAGGCAGGAGCTATGCGAGAAAACACAGAAAAAATGCCAGTAGCAGATTTTGTTTTATCTGCAATTCATGAGCTTAGTTTTGGCCGCAATCCTATAAATGGGATACATGTGGTGGATTCAGGGCTGAATGCTGCGCTACACCTGTATTATGGCGCAAATGAACACCCGATAAATCTCATAAATAGTCTCATAAAGCAAAAAGTTATACTAGCCCATTTAGTTAAGGGTGGTGTGCAGGTTTACGACCCAATGCATATAGCAATATCAAATAAAAACCGATGTTTTCGTGAAGTTTCTGTAAGGTTTAAAAGCCTTGAGAAACCGGCAATGGAAAAAGACATCCGAGATTTTTTTCTTGAGGTGTTTAACTTTACGGAAGTCTCACGACTTACCGAAGGTGAGATTATTCTCACACAAGGTAAAAAAGTTAAAGGGTCTGCTGCAAAAAAAGGCATCACATGTAAAGGAATTCACAATGGTAGCTTCAAATTTGTCATGCAACACGCTGGTAATGAAACCTGTTATGAGTATTTCTTCACGCCGACTGATGCTAAAAAATCGCAATATCTATTAAATGCGATTGAGCGGGCACTTGAAAATGCAAAAAAAGAGCATCTGCAGTATAACATTAGCGATGAGAGGGTGAAAAGCATTGCTGAAGCAGTAATTAATTTAATTGTTCCAGTTTCTCAAGAGACTGGTGATGCAGAATCCAATCAAGAGGATTCTGCTACTTTGAAAGAAGGATCAAGTCAAGATGTCAATCATCTTTTGCCTAGTGATGTTGAGGAAACGGGAAGAGATCTGATTCTCTTGGCTATAAAAGAGAAGTTTGGCGTTAATCAATCGTTTCACAAGTCTGAATTTACTCGGATTGTGACGCAAGAACTTGGCCTTACAAATCCTCATCGCTGGTTTTTTTCTGGTATGGCTCGAATGTGGGCGGGGAATCTCGGTCTTATTAAGTATCTTAGAGGTTCTGGTTGTGAAACGCATCAATATTATGCCTTAACTGAAAGAGCTCGGAGAATAATTGATAAGTTAGAAAACGAAGGTAGCGATACTTACAATGAAATGCTTTTTTCTGAGGAGAATGATGTAGTCGCAGAATTGCGGTCCTTAGCTGATTTTGTAGAAAAAAAGCAAGAACAAGACAGCAATCTTCAGGAGATAAAGAATGCTCTTTTATTAGAAAAAGATGCACTTGAAGCACGGCTTAAGGACATTTGCAAGGAACTTCAAGAGATTGATGAAAAAATTGCCACGTCAAATGTTGATTTGGATGATTTGATAGCTAAACTTCACAGTATCAAAGAAAATTTGTGATTTTAGCATTTCATAATCTCCATCTCTATCATAATTTCGGTCGTCGAAGTAATTTCGGCGATCGTTTTATATATACTGCATAATTTATTTTTTTGTGTATAATAGAAATGTAATTAGTGATTTATATAAATTTATGATTGATCTCGATAATCTCACAGACAAAGCTGCTGATGCTGTAGATGGTGTTGCAGATAAAGCAACAGATATGACAGAAGAAAGAATTGATGCAATTGCTGATGAAGCTGAGTTTGGTGGTGAAGCAGTTGATAATATTGCCAATAAAGCAAAGGATGTCGCAGGGGATGGTATTGATTCTGTTGCAGATACGACTTCTGATATACTTGATGGTATGGGAGAAGAAAAATAGTTTTTTTCAAAAACCGTTCTTGTGTGATATTTTGGACGGTTTTTATTATTGCGCTATTATATACACATATACAGTTACGATTATGAAATTCATCTAAGATAATAATAACGTACTTATGCAAAATGAAAAATTAAAAAATCTACTTTTTCTCGATGTGGAAGCAACAGGCCTCGAAGAAGATGATCGATTAGTACAAGTAGCATATGCTTTTAATGGTAAAGAATACGAGTCACTCTTTGATCCTGGACGTGATATGAGCATTGAGGCAATGGAAGTAACACATATTACGAACAAGCATATAAAAGGGAAGCCAATTTTCAAAAAATCAGATTTCTATAAAAAACTTAAGGATATTTTAAATAATGATAATACAGTGTTTGTAGCACATAATGCACCATATGACATTAGCATGATTGAAAAAGAAGGACTGAAAGTACAAAAAGCGATTGATACATACAAAGTTGCACAAGTGTTAGATACAAAAAGTGAAATTCCAGCGTATCGATTGCAGTATTTGCGATATTATTTGGGTATTAATATTGATGATGCACATGCACACGATGCATTGGGAGATGTAAAAATATTACAAGCACTTTTTGAGCGGATGTATGACAAAATGGCTACAAATATGCAACATGATGAAGTAATTACAAAAATGATTGAAATCACAAGTAAACCACTGCTTCTTAAGCGTATTCCGTTTGGAAAACATAAAGGTGAAATGGTGGCAGATGTAGCGCGCACAGATCGGAGTTGGTTAGAATGGCTGTTAGGACAAAAAGAAGCTAATGCAGCAAATGGAGAAAATGAGGAAGATTGGATTTATACATTAAAACATTATTTGCGTTAATTTTTAGAAAACTTTCTATATGTTATAGAGAGTTTTTTTGAAAATAAAGAGTAATCTAATTAATTATTTTGCCATATGAAAAATATTGCACTTATGGGGAGCACAGGATCTGTAGGAACGCAGACACTTGATATTGTGAGAAAATACCCCAAAAAATTAAAAGTATTTGCATTAACAGGAAATAAAAATATTGCTCTTTTGGAAGAACAAATTGCAGAATTTCAACCAGCTATTATCGGAGTTGCAGATGAAAAAAGTGCGCGTGACTTGGAAAAACGTACAGGGAAAAAGATTATCACTGGTCCAAAAATGCTTGAGGAAATCGCTGCAATGGATGGGTATGACACATTTATTTCTTCGACTGTGGGATTGACGATTATTCGTGCAACGCTTAAAGCAATTGAAAAAGGGAAAGATATCGCATTAGCAAACAAAGAAACTCTTGTTGCTGCAGGAGAAATTGTCATGTCTCAAGCAAAAAAATATGGTGTACACATTATGCCAATTGATTCAGAACACAGTGCACTTTTTCAATGTCTCAATGGTGAGCGTATGGAAGATGTGCGCTCTCTCGTCATTACGTGTTCTGGAGGTGCTCTAAGGAATTATACAAAAGAACAATTAAAAGATGTATCTATTGAAGATGCATTAGGACATAAAACGTGGAATATGGGTGCAAAAATTACAATTGATAGTGCAACTCTTATGAATAAAGGATTTGAGGTAATAGAAGCAATGTGGCTGTATGATGTAGATCCAGAGAATATACGTGTTGTAATTCATCCAGAAAGCATCATTCATTCTATGGTGGAGTATTCAGATAATTCTATTTTGGCACAAATTTCTGAGCCAGATATGCGCTTACCTATTCAATATGCATTGAGTTATCCAGAAAGATGGGGTGAGTCGGTGAAGCGTCACAATTTTGATCGCAGTTATACATTTAAAGAACCTGATTTGGAGCAATTTCCATGTTTAGGATATGCATTTGATGCGATGAGAAAGCAAGGAACGCTGCCGGCAGCGATGAATGCAGCAAATGATTATCTTGTATTAGAATTTCTTGCAGGACGGTGTACATATCTCGATATCCAAAATGGTATAAAATATGTGATGGACAATCATGATATTATCAATAATCCTACATTGGAAAATATTGAAACTGCAATTGTAGATGCAACAACAAAAGCAGAGATGTTTTTGGGGGAGCGTAAAAAAATGTGATATATTTGGTAGAGTAATTATTTTCAAAAAACATGAAAGAATATATAAAATTTTTGAGTATTATATTTTGTATCTTATTCTTTTTTTCTGGATGTAAATTTCCATGGAATCAAAACAGTGAAAGAGAGTATCACGAGGAAAAGATGGAAATGTCCAAAGTAGAAAAGGAGTTAATTTTTGATACATTTATACAAAATCGTGAAAAAAAGGGCGTAACAGATCAAGATCTTAAAAAGTTACTTTTTGTATTTGATGAAAAAGGCATTTTTGATGATCTATCAGCACCAGAAATGTTGAAAAAAAAATCATATGAAGAAAAAGTTGCACTTGTCGGAAATTTTGTTGAAGAAATGATGCAAAAAATAGAACGCACAAGTATCATAGAAAGCAGTGGCACACTAACTGATGATGAAGTGCCAATGATAGATATTGAAACAGGCGTGCGAAAATACTTTTTTGGAGATGATGCGCAAGAACGATATGAGAAATATCTTGCTCAGAGATTTAATATTGGAGTTTATCCAACACTTGAAGAATTGAGTGGAGAGTGGAGTGGAACTATTAAAATCTCAAAAGTTGTTGTGTTTAAAGAAATAGCAGGTTCGCCAAATCATAATCCTGCGATTTTTCATGCGCTCAAAGGAAAAACATATGATTTTGACTTCGTAATCAATGCAAATGAAAATGTTGCACAAAATCACGTTGAAGAATTTACTGAAAAAAAAGAGGAAGATCGTAATGAAGAAATCACTGAAGAGAAAGAGATGGAAGAGGAAAGTGGAGAAAAGAAAAAAAGTAGAATTCCAAATGGAATAATTAAGCCACTTGCAAAAGCGGATACAATAAAATTTCCATTTGCATATAGCTTTATACCAGACTTTTTTGACAAAACAATAGAATTTCCAATCTTTTATAGTGATATAAAGGATAATGGTTTAATAATAGCAGAATTTAGTGATGCAAAAAAAAGAAAAGAATATATGATTAATGCACATGCAGAAAAAAATAAAAGCGGTAGTGATACAATTACGGGTAATGTCCAATTTGTTTTTCTTAATGACTATTTAAAGATTAGAGGTTCATTTTATGCAGTGAAGAAGTAGAATTTCTACATATCTTCGTTTTTCGGAGTAATATCTGAAAGAAAAAGAAAATGTCGCTATCCAAAATGGTGTGGGAGCTGAAAAAAATGTCACCAATGACAGCAAAGATAACGAAGGACGAGTATTTTAATTTCATAACATTATTAGAGCAGGTATTGCTATGCAGTAGACCTGCTTTTTTCTTTTGTGCAAATCATAGTGAAAGCTCTTTTGACGCTATGTTTTTTCTCTGGTAGACTTTGTAGAGAAACTGCCAAAAATGCAGGTTTGGTTTTATTTATAAAAATATATGTCATTATTGCAAAAATTGTTTGGATCAAATGAACGACAGATTAGTAAGTTACAGCCAATTGTGGATCAGGTCAATGAAAATGAGGAGAAAATGAAAGCGTTATCAGATGAAGGTATCAAGGAAAAAACCGCAGAATTTAAAAAGCGTTTAAAAGATGGCGAGTCACTGGATGATATCATGTCAGAGGCTTTTGCGTTGGTTCGTGAGGCAGCACGTCGTGCGATTGGAGAGCGGCATTATGATGTGCAGATTATGGGTGGGATTGTGTTACATCAGGGAAAGATTGCAGAAATGAAAACTGGTGAAGGTAAGACACTTACATCAACTTTGCCGATTTATTTAAATGCGCTTGAAGGCAAGGGTGTACACGTTGTCACAGTAAATGATTATTTGGCAAAACGTGACTGTAATTGGATGGGTATTGTTTATGAAACACTTGGATTGAAAACAGCGTGTATCACACATGAGGGCGGTTTTCTTTATAAAGCACAAACCGTTGATAAAAACGCTGTGGATATTGAGATGGAAAATCTCAATAAAGTAGAGAAAAAAGAAGCATATGCAGCAGATATCACATATGGCACAAATAATGAATTTGGTTTTGATTATCTGCGTGATAATATGGCACAGTCAAAAGAGGCATTGTCACAGCGTGAACATCATTATGCAATTGTTGATGAGGTGGATTCAATTCTTATTGATGAGGCACGTACGCCATTAATTATCTCAGCACCTGATACAGAATCTACAAAACTCTATGAGCAATTTTCTAATATTGTACCATCTTTGAAACGTGGTGAAGATTTTACAGTTGATGAGAAGTTACGTTCTGTGGCAATTACAGATAAAGGTATTGAAAAAATTGAGGATAGACTTAATATTGGAAATATTTATGAAGAAGGAAAAATTCAATATGTACATCATCTTGAGCAATCTTTGAAGGCACAAGTACTTTTTGAGCGAGATAAGGATTATTTGGTTCGTGATGGAGAAGTGATTATTGTGGATGAGTTTACCGGTCGTGCACAGGAAGGTCGACGGTATAGTGATGGATTGCATCAAGCGATTGAAGCAAAAGAAAAAGTACCGGTACAGCGAGAATCACGCACGCTTGCGACAGTTACATTTCAAAATTATTTTCGTATGTATGATAAACTCTCTGGCATGACTGGTACAGCAAATACTAGTGCAGAAGAGTTTCAAAAAGTGTATGAACTAGAAGTGGTTGAGATTCCGACAAATCGAGATATGCAAAGAAAGGATCTTGCTGATGTTGTGTATAAAAATGAACGTGGAAAGTTCAATGCGATTGTCGCAAAGATTAAAGAACTCAACGCAAAAGGACAGCCTGTACTCGTGGGTACAGTTGCAATTGAAAAATCTGAGGCACTTTCACGTGCACTTGAAAAAGCAAAAGTATCACATAGCGTACTCAATGCAAAATTTCATGAAAAAGAAGCACAAATCATTGCAGATGCAGGTCAAAAAGGTGCTGTAACAATCGCAACTAATATGGCTGGACGTGGAACAGATATTAAACTTGGTGATGGTGTGGAAGATCTTGGTGGTTTGTACATCATTGGCACAGAGCGTCATGAAGCACGACGTATTGATAATCAGTTGCGCGGTCGTTCTGGTCGTCAAGGAGATGCTGGTACAACACAATTTTATATTTCTTTGGATGATGAACTTATGCGACGATTTGGTGGTGATCGACTCAAGGGTATTATGGAACGATTAGGACTTCCAGAAGATCAACCAATTGAGAATAAAATGATTTCAAAACAAATTGAGGGAGCGCAATCAAAAATTGAAGGTTTTAATTTTGATATTCGTAAACATGTTCTTGATTATGATAATGTGGTCAATAAACAGCGCGAAGTGATTTATGAAAGAAGGCGTGAAGCATTGGAAAAAGATGATGTAAAAAGTGATATCTTTGAATTATTGCATGAGGATACTGAGGAAATTGTTAGTGCACATGTCATTGGAGATCGTCATAATTGGGAAGTGAAAAATATTGTAAAGGATGTACGAGGTATGTTTCCGTTTAGTGAAAAAGCAGAGAAAAAATTAAACGAAATTATACAAGATGAAAGTAAAGATGATCGCGAGACAGTAGCAATTGCTATTGAACATGTTTATGCAGAGGCAAAGATTGCGTATGCGGCAAAGGAGAAAGAAAATGGCGAAGAAGCAATGCGTGCAATCGAAAAATCAATTCTTTTTCGTACAATTGATCAACATTGGATGAATCATCTTGATGCAATTGATCATTTGCGACAGGGTATTGGACTAAGAGGCTATGGTCAACAGGATCCACTTATCGAGTACAAAAAAGAAGCATTTGATATGTTTTCACAACTTATTGCAAATATTCGTCATACGGTTTTACATACAATTTTTCGTGCTTCAATAGTACGCCAAGAAGATAGTGCTGTAAGTCGCATGACGGCAAATATGATACTATCAGGAGGAGAGAGTAATCCACAGCAATTTGCTGCTGCAGCTGAAAAAGAAAAAAAAGAGATGATGCAAAATATACCAAAGGTTGAAAAGCCTATAAAGAGTACAAAGACTGTCGGACGCAATGATGATTGTCCGTGCGGTAGTGGAAAAAAGTATAAAAAATGTTGTGGAAAATAAAAAAATATACAAATTATAAAAACACGGATTATATAAAATCTGTGTTTTTTGTGTAGACTATTATAGAATAAAATTTTTAAAAAATTTATTACAAATAAAATGAATAGCTTTTTTATTTTGCCATAATTGTATGATATGATGTCTATATGATAAAACGAAAACAAATTTTTGGTTTTTTGGCGCCATATTGCGTTGCTTTTGAGCGTTCTGTAGGAGCAGTTGTTTATCGTGTGCAGGATGATAGGATAGAGTATCTTTTACTTAAGTATCGTAATGGACACTGGGAATTTCCACGTGGAAAAATGGAAGACGAAGAGATGGAAATAGAAACCATGCGACGCGAAATTTGGGAGGAAACTGGAATTAAGAAATTGGAAATCATCGATGGATTTCGCACACTGATTACTTTCTCATACATAGCATATGGCAAAGAACGTGAAGAACGTAAGGCAGATAACGCATGTATTTTTGTGCGTAAAACGGCAATCTTTTATTTGGCGCAGTCTGTTGAAAAGAGCGTTGTACTTTCTCACGAGCATCAAGCAGCTATTTGGATGCAATTTGACGAGGCTTTGGAAAAATTAACGTATAATAATGCAAAAAGAGTGCTTACACAAGCACAAGCACAATTAGAGAAGAAATTAAAGAGCGAAAATATATGAAAAAATATTGGTTTAAATCAAAATGTTTCAGATATGGATTTCAGCCAGTGACAGTTGAGGGGTGGATAGTCATAGTATTGTTTTGCATGCTTATTTTATGGGCAGCGTATGCAAATGGATTTTTTTCTGGATATATTACAATAGCGCAATGGTTTCATTTTTTCTTTGAATTATTCTGCTTTTTTTCTGCTTTTATATTACTTTTTAAGAGCAAGGTGGAAGACGGTTTTAAACGAAAAAACTTTTCTAAAAAAGAGAGCAAGAAAAATCATTTTTGACAACAGATATATAAAAAATAAGTGATATATTTTTATGTTTTTTCTTGCATTTTATGAGTGCTAGTAGTACAATGATTTGGTAATCTCAGTAGCAGGTTTATTTTTTGTATGTATAAAAAAAGTAGAAGGAAATTTTGGTATGTTGTAGTTTTTACGGTAGTTGTTGCATTGATTTCAATGCCAGCTTTGCCATTTTTGCCGGAAAATGTGCAAAAATATGCTAACAAACTTGCCATCAATCTCGGACTTGATCTCCAGGGAGGTCTGCATCTCGAGTACAAACTCGATCTCTCTAAAGTGCCAGAAGGTAAAGAAGGAGATGCAAAAGACGCTGTACAAGCAGTTGTAGAGCGAAGAGTTAATGCATATGGTGTTGGTGAGCCAATTGTACAGCTTGCGCAACGTGCAGGAGAAACATTTCTTATCGTAGAGTTTCCAGGTGCTGAGAGTATGGAGGATGTAAAGAATGTTATTCAAAAAACACCGTTTCTGGAGTTTCGTGTAGAAAAAACACAAGAGGAAATGGAAAAAGAACAAAAACAACTTAATGAAGAAATGAGCGAGTTTCTCACTCAGATTCACGCAGATGCGCAAAAAAAGGCAATAGAAACACTTAATCGTATCAAAAATGGCGAAGAATTTGAGGTGCTAGCAGCTGAAAATAGTCGAGATGCTGATATGCAAGGCATTGAAAATGTGATTGATTTTTCTAAAAAAGATGTCTATCCAGTGGAGTTTTCCGATGTACTTTTTTCAGAAAATATGCATGATGGAGACGTGTATCAAGAGCTTGTAACAACAGAGGATGGTTGGTTTATTCTCAAGAAACTTGCATCTCGTGGTAAGGGTGAAGATTTGGAAGTTAAATCACAAGTCATTCCATTTACAAAGATTTCAATTCCCGTTGAGCCATACAAAGCAACGGAGCTCACTGGAGAATTTCTCGAACAAGCAAATCTGGAGTTTTCTGGTGGCGGTATGGGTGGCGGTGTATCTGATCCACAAGTTGGATTACAATTTGACAGTAAGGGAAAAGAGCTTTTTGCTCAAATTACAAAAGAAAATCTCGGTAAGAGAGTTGCGATTTATCTTGATAACGAACTTAAGAGTGCACCGACAGTGCAGGCAGAAATTGTAAATGGACGTGCTGTAATCTCAGGAGATTTCACAACAAAAGAAGCAAAAGACCTCGCACAAAGCCTTAATGAAGGAGCGTTGCCTGTACCAATTGAACTTGTGTCTCAGCAAAGTGTTGAAGCAACACTTGGTGCAGAAGCATTGCAAAAAGGCCTTAAAGCTGGTGTTTTTGGATTGGCTCTCGTTATGCTTTACATGATTCTTTATTATAGATTTTTTGGTGTTATTGCATCAATTGCACTTGGTATTTATGCAGCATCACTTGTGACAATTTTTAAACTTTCTAATCTAACACCAATGGCAATTACTTTGACATTGGCTGGTATTGCAGGATTAATTTTGTCAATTGGTATGGCGGTAGATGCAAATGTTTTAATCTTTGAACGCATTAAAGAAGAATTGCGTCTTGGAAAAGGCATGAAACGTGCTGTAGATGAAGGATTTAATCGTGCTTGGCCATCAATTCGTGATGGTAATCTGTCTACAATTATTACATCCGTTATTTTGATGTCTATGGGAACAGGATTTGTCTATGGATTTGCGCTTACACTTATTATTGGTGTCCTTGTATCTATGTTTACGGCAATTATATTGGTTAAGATCATTATGAAATATATTTGTGGTGAATGGCTAGAAGAACGTCTCTGGCTCGTAATGCATAATAAGAAAAAACTCTAGGATTATGTTACAAATTATTGATAAAAGGAAATATACATATATATTTTCAGCAGCGCTAGTCACCTTGAGCGTATGTGCACTTGCAATGTGGGGGATAAAGCCAAATAGTGATTTCACGGGTGGAACAACAGTTGAGTTTTCTATAAGTGGGACTGTTGATATGCATCGTGATGTAATTTGTGAAAAACTTGAGGGTCGATGTAATGATAGTTTTATCGTACAGGGCAGTGAAAAAGATGGGCAAAAGCGTATTATTATCAAATATAAGGACTCCAATGAACAATTCAATCAAAAAGTACTTGCAGCTGTAACTGCAATAGATTCTGAAGCAAAACAGCTTAAAGTTGATTTTACAGGAGCAGTTATTTCAGAACAATTAAAGAAAAATGCGACAAAGGCTGTGATTTTTGCGGTGATTGCAATTATGCTTTATATAGCGTGGGCATTTCGAAAGGTTTCAGTGCCAGTATCATCATGGTATTACGGTGCTGGTGCTGTTACGGCACTTGCACATGATATCGTTATTGCACTTGGTATTTTTGCTGTCTTGGGGCAATTTTGGAGTGTTGAGGTTGGGGTGCCATTTGTAGCAGCTCTTCTGACGATTTTAGGATATAGCGTGAATGATACAATTGTTGTGTATGATCGTATTCGAGAAAATGTTCTCAGAACACGTGCAATTAAGGATTTTGAAATTCTTGTGAATAAATCACTCAATGAATCACTTGCACGTTCGTTTAATACATCCTTTACAGTTGTTGTTGTGTTGGTGCCAATTATTTTGTTTGGTGGTGAATCGTTGTTTAATTTTTCTCTTGCTTTGCTTGTTGGTGTGATTTTTGGAACGTATTCGTCAATTTTTGTTGCGACAGCATTGATTGTGTCAACATACAATCTCAAAAAAAATCACAACAAAAATTAACACATCATTTGAAAGAAATGTGTTAACATGAAATTGTATAACATCTATACTTTATATTCTAATTACTAAAGTTAAAAAAATGGCTTTTACAGACATGTTTAAAAAGAAGGATAAGAAAAAAAAGGTTGATCCAGCAGTGGCACAAAAACAAGCAGAAGAAATGCTAGGTGGGCAAATACCAGAAATCACTGATGAGATGATTGATCAAATGCTTGATGGTTCCCTTCCTGGTATGCCAAAGATGGGACGTATGCAAAAAATGATGCTTAAACAGGTGAAGAAAATGTCACCAGAAAAACGTAAACAAGTTTTTGCGGAGGCATTTGGCAAAATGAATGCAGAGAATAATGGAGAGAGTAAAGAAGAGATGGCAAAACAACTTGAAGAGATGCGTGAAGCGGGTCAATTGAATTCGAAACAATACAAGATTGCAAAAAAACGATTAGGAATTAAATAAAATTGTCAAAAAATAGTAATTGCTGATGGTTAGATATTTTTTTTTACCTTTATTTTTTGGTTAGAAAAAGATATGGAATTATGATATAATCTCAAGCACAGAAATACATCACTAATATATGCCTTGACGTTCCCAAACAAGATGGGAATCAAGGGTGAATAATGATTCCCGTCTTATTTGGGGGGCGGCATCATATGTGATGCATTTTTAGGTGTATTATTTATATATCAATAATGAGTATAAAAGGGATTGAAACGAAAAAATTTTTTATGATATGATTATTTTGCTAAAGTATAGCAAAGAAAAAAGCTAGAGTGAATTTTAGGATTTTTTGCTGAAACTACATTGAATGAAAAAGAATATATAGAACATTTTTTTAAATTTCTCTAGAGAGAAATGGTGGAAATTATAGCTTTTAAAAACCATCTACTATGGTAGATGGTTTTTAATTTATGCAAGTGTAAGTAAAATAATCGATGCAATCAAAAGTGATAATGCGATCCATGTAAACCAATCTGGTGTTGTAATATTATATGAATAGCGATCAAGTTCTTTTGATTTGTCAATATAATATTGTCTAATCAATTCTTCATTAATCTCTCCACTATTAAATTTGCGTAGTACAACATATTCAT
The DNA here is from genome assembly GCA_002747515.1 of Candidatus Moraniibacteriota bacterium. Taxonomy (GTDB): domain Bacteria; phylum Patescibacteriota; class Minisyncoccia; order Moranbacterales. The sequence continues at coordinate 101,729 of PDPP01000016.1, read as the reverse complement.
CATCATACGATTTGTAAATTGTACGAATATTCTCATACATTTTTGTAGAATTGCGATCAAGAACATGAAGATGTTGTACAAAAGCAATAATCATAGAAATAATTGCAAAAATTTTGCTCCACAACACAATAAATATATCAACATCTTTGAAAAGTAGCGTGCTAAGTAGCACGATAATAGCACTAATACCTACATACATATTGTAGTTATAAAGACGTCCATTAAGCTCTGATGCAATTTCTTGCATGTGAAAAAATACAGAAAGACGCTTTTCTTCAAGTGCTTCAATATGTTTTGTGAGATTTTCTGTAGATGTCATAATAAAATATCATATTTAACTACTGAAATACGATTATATCACAAATATAACAAAATGTCAATACTTGTGAATATATCTGTAAATTGTTAGTATAGGTATACATTTTTAGTGCATTTTTAAGAATAAATACATGAAAATCAAACAGAAGATTTCGGATGAAAAGATTAAAATGATTGATGCAATACTTGATCGTGGAGTATTGACTGAATTTTTACCGACAAAAGAGGCGTTTCGTAAAAGGCTGCTTTCTGGTGAAAAAATGCGGTTTTATATTGGGATGGACCCTACGGCAAAAGCATTGCATTTAGGTCATGCACAAAATCTCATGGTACTAGAGGATTTTCGCAAGCTAGGTCATGAGGTAATTTTTCTCATTGGAGACTTCACAGGAATTATTGGGGATCCGTCGGACAAATCAGCAACACGCACAAAACAAACACGTGAAGAAATAGAGAAAAATTTCAAAGACTGGAAAGAGCAGGTAAAAAATATTGCTGACTTTAATGATACAGAAAATCCTTTTCTTATTAAATACAATTCTGCATGGCTAAGCAAGTTGAATTTTGAAGAGGTGTTAGAATTGTCAAGTAATTTTACAGTGCAACAAATGCTCGAGCGTGACATGTTTGAAAAACGTATGAAGCAGGGAAAACCGATTTATGTACATGAATTTATGTATCCACTAATGCAGGGATATGATAGTGTCGCAATGGATGTCGATGTAGAGCTTTGTGGCACAGATCAAATTTTTAATGCATTAGCTGGACGAACACTTTTACAAAAACTAAAAGGGAAAGATAAGTTTGTCATTGCGACAAAATTAATCGCAGATGAAAAAACAAATATGCTCATGTCAAAATCAAATGGTACAGGTGTATTTCTCGACCTTTCTGCAAATGATCTTTTTGGTGCAATCATGTCACAACCTGATGGAATGATCAGACCTCTTTTTCTTGGATGTACACGATTATCTTTGGAAGAGATTGATAAGTTTATGACACTAGAAAATCCACGTGATGCAAAAGTAGCACTAGCACATGAAATCGTACGAATTTATCATGGTAAAGAAAGTGCAGTGACAGCAGAAAAGCATTTTGTTGATACGTTTTCAAAAAGAGAAATTCCAGAAAACGTAGATGAATGTACTATTGAAAGTGATGGAAATATCTTGAATTATCTTGTAAAATCTGGTGGCGCAACAAGTAAAAGTGATGCACGCAGAAAGATTGAACAAGGTGGTGTATCAATTGATGGAAAAAAAGTTGTTGATATACAATACACAGTCTCTAAAACTGATATAAATAAAGTTATGAGAGTTGGAAAGAAATTTTTCGTGAAAATTACAAAATAAAAAACACATTTTAAAAGAAAAAAGACTTGCACACTTTGTGGACAAGTCTTTTTATATTTTATTATTTTCTTGCGATACGTTTGCGACGACGTTTTTTTATGTCCTCGTTGAGTATTTGACCTTCTTTTGTGAGAGTTCCATTTTTTTTGAAAAGGCGATAGAATTTTTTTGGATATTCTGCCCACAGTTTTGGAAAAAGATCTTTTCGTGAAAAATTGTTTTTTTTCATATATTCCTCCTTTTTTGATTATTTTCTAAGAACCTGTCTAAAACTGAAGAATGAATTGTAACATGATTTTTTTCTGAATGCAATACACAAAAAATAATATGCTCCACATAATTTTGTAGAGCATATATTGTATTTTTCGTATCTTTTTACAGATTATGATTTTTGTGAATTTGAATTATTGTGTGATATGTATTTATCTCCCCAAGAAGCAACTGTGAAAAGTGCATAACAGCAGAAATAGACAAGTCCTACAAAAATTCCTATAACAAATGTATTGAGAAATCTTCGATCGAAAGCAGGGGATAGAAAGAACATGGTACAAAGCATGATTCCTGCAAAACCTACTAATACAATAATTACTGCAGAAAATACAGAAAAGTTTTTTTGCAGATTGAGGTATTTTCTGTACATCCAAATACATGAAAACATGAAACATATACCACTAAAAAATCCTGTCAAAATTGGGTGTATCATAAGATACTCTCCTTTTTTCTATAATCTAAAAAATTTAATGAAACGAATGTGTTTACAGCTTATAGTATAATACAATTTTGAGCAACCTTTATTTTTCCTTTTGTTAATGCTATTATACAGAGGAAAATTTATTTATACACAATTTTATGAAGGAAAAAATATCTGCAATTAAAGGTGATGCATTGAAAAAGATTGTTACAGCTGAAACTATTGAAACAGTTGAAAAGATACGTGTAGCGTATTTGGGCAAAAAGAGTGCATTCAACGCAATTCTTAAGGGACTCAAAAACCTTTCAACTGAAGAGAAAAAAGAAATTGGTCCACTAGCAAACCAGGCAAAAAAAGATATTCAAAATGCAATTGAAGAGAAAAAAAATGAATTAGAATTATCTATTGATAGAAACGCAGAATGGATTGATGTTACTGCGCCAGGTGTACGAAGAGTTCAAGGACATTTGCATCCATTGAGTATTGTGCAAAGAGATATTGAAGATATTTTCACAACAATGGGATTTGAAATTGTTGACGGACCAGAAATAGAAACAGAATTCTACAATTTTGATGCAATAAATATGCCGGATGATCATCCAGGTCGTGATATGCAAGATACATTTTGGATTTCTCGCGAAGAAGGGCGTGAAAAAGGAACTGGTACTGTACTAAGAACGCAAACATCATCTGTGCAAGTGCGTTACATGGAAACACACACTCCGCCACTTCGTATTATTGTACCAGGACGCACATTTCGTAATGAAGCAACAGATGCGTCACATGAACATACTTTTCATCAATTTGAAGCACTTGTTGCTGGTAAAGATGTGAGTGTAGCAAATTTTCTCTATATCGCAGAAAAATTTTTTGAGAAATTTTTTGGACAAAAAATTAATGTACGATTGAGACCGAGTTATTTTCCATTTGTAGAGCCAGGATTTGAATTTGATATTTCATGTACAAATTGTGAAGGAAAGGGATGCAGTACATGTTCACAAACAGGATGGCTTGAGGTAGGTGGATGTGGCATGGTGCATCAAAACGTCTTTGCAGCGGCTGGGCATGAGAAAGGAAAATATCAAGGGTTTGCATGGGGATTTGGCTTGGAGCGCCTTGCAATGATGAAATATAAAATTAATGATATTCGATTATTTCACAGTGGAGACGTGCGATTTACACAACAATTTTAGAATATACAAAAAATAGTAGCATGAAATATTTATAACAATATAAACTATATAATGTGAATAATGCGCAAAAAGAAAACGTAATAAATGAAAAAGAAGATCAATATCTTAAATATCAAGATATTATTCAAATTAATCAAGAAAAGCATCCTTTAAAAACTTTTTTGAATATTTTTTTAGTGGGGTTGACCGTGTTTATTTCTTTTTGGGCTACTTTTTATCTGAATTTTTTTGCATACAATGGTTGGTGGATGAGTTTTGGAGGTTTATTTAGTTTCATGATAATATTTCCTCTTTTTATAGTGATATTACCTATTGTTGGAAGAAGAGATGCTAAAATTCCTAATATTATTCGTGGTGTTATATCAATTTGCTTTTTATTGATATTTCTTATTGATGCTGTTAATGGATTCGTAATTCAATTTACTCTAGGTTTAGATGATGCTTTTAGTATAATGAAAATAATATTATATTCTGTTTTTTTAACTATATACATTATATTTTTCTATATGGTTTTTCGGTCTCTTCTACAAAAAGAAAACCGCATTATTTTATGGCATTATTTATGGCATCATCAATTCCGTGTTTTATTTCTCTTTTTGCCTTTATTGGTTAGTGGTTTTTTTATGTTGCAACCTTTGTCTGTAGTTTGTTGGTATGTTTTAGCATTTATAAGTGCTTTTGTATTTTTTTGTTTTCTCATTCCAAAATTACGAGAATATATGTATCGTGATTATACAGAAACACACCCTCTTCTCATCCCACTTTTTTCTTTAGCAAGGATTTATAATAGTAAGTTAATTCCGCTTCTGACGATATTATTTTTTCTGATTGCCTGGCTTGTGGAGATACATCAATTAGCAAATTACACGGTATAAGTGAAAAAATAAAAAGTAAAATGAAATGTATCAGATATTTTGCGAAAAATTTTATATAGATATTTTTTTATTTTTTTAATTACAAACCAATAATATATGAAATATAGTTACAAATGGCTCAAAGAATTGAGTGAGACGGAGAAAAATGTGGATGAAATAGCAGAGATGCTTCTGACGCATAGTTTTGAAGTAGAAGGTGTAGAAGACCTCTCAAAAGGATTAAAAAAAGTTGTGATTGGAGAAATACTTGCAAAAGAAAAACATCCAGGTGCAGATAAATTACATGTAGCAACTGTCGATATAGGTGAAGAAAAATTGCAAATTGTTTGTGGTGCACCAAATCTTGAGGTGGGGCAGAAGGTTGTCGTTGCTCTTGCAGGATCTGTACTGCCAGGAGAATTCAAAATTAAAAAAAGCAAAATCCGTGGCGTAGAGTCTAACGGAATGATTTGTGCAGAGGATGAACTAGGTATCGGAACTGATCATGAGGGAATTATGGTGCTGGAAGATAATGCACCTATTGGTGAAAAATTTGTAGAATATGCTGGATTGAATGATAGTATTTTGGAAATTGATATTTTACCAAATCGCGGACATGATGCTTTATCATATATTGGTATGGCAAATGAAATTCGGACACTTGAAAATCGTGAATTAATACCTACTGATGTGTCAATGCCAAAAATTGATGATAATATCGACATTACAATTGATACAGAAAGGTGTAATCGATATATTGGCATGAAGATTGAAGATGTGCAAGTTATGGAATCTCCAGGATGGCTCAAAGTGCGTCTAGCTGCATCTGATATTCAATCAATTAATACAGTTGTAGATATCACAAATTATGTCATGCTCGAAACAGGCCAACCATTACATGCATTTGATGCAGATAAAGTACATAATATTGGTGTGCGACAAGCACATAATGATGAAAAGTTAATTTTACTTGATGATACAAAAGTTTCTTTGGATGATGAAGATATCGTTATCACAGAAAATGATCGAACAGTAGCGTTAGCAGGTGTAATGGGTGGCAAAGATAGCAGTATTTCAGATGATACAAAAAATATTATTCTTGAAAGTGCTTCTTTTAATGCAACAAGTGTACGATTTACACAAAGAAAATATAATTTACATACTAATGCAGCATATCGTTTTGAACGTAACCTTGATGCAAATGTTGCACTTGCAGGAGCAGTGAGAGCTAAAGAGTTATTTGAAGAAATTTGCGGTGGTACAGTGACAGCATATACTGACAAATATCCACGACCACAAAAAAAATGGTCAATTGAACTTTCTTTAGATAAGGTGACAAAGTTACTTGGTGTTGAAATTGCACGTGATGATATTTTACACATTCTTACAAGTCTTGGTGCTGAGCTAGTTGATAATGAAGACTGTGTGATTGTTACACCGCCAACAATGCGATTGGATTTACGCACAGCAGAAGATCTTATAGAAGAAATTGGACGTATTTATGGCTATGATAAAATTGAAAAAAAATCTCTGAAAGAAAAAGTGCAAACACCTGTTCGCAATGAAAAAAGATTTTTTGAACGAATACTTAAAGATGTCTTTGTACATAATGGATTTAATGAGGTTCGCGGATATTCGTTTTATGCTGTAGATGATGCACGAGCAATGGGACTCGATGATGAAAAACATATTTCTCTGATCAATCCAATGAATCCTGAACAAGCAATTATGCGTCGTAGTCTTGTGCCGACGCTACTGCATTTTGCAAAAAAGAATTTGAGTTATTTTGATTGTGTACAAATATGTGAAATTGGACGTATTTATGACCCAACAGATTCTTCATTACCAGATGAACGACTTATGTTTGGCGCAACAGCTGTGCACAAAGGAGATGATGCATCACAATTTTATGAATTGAAAGGTGTATTGGAAACACTTTTTGCACATATAAATATAGGAGTCTATTATTTTGATGATGTATTTGACGCTAATGAAAATAATATACCAAATCTTCATCCATCACGCAGAGCTTTAATCAAAACAGAAGATGGTTCGGTTTTAGGTTGGATTGGAGAAGTGGATAAAAAAGCAAACAAATATTTTGGATTGAAAAAAAATCGAGCAGCAATATGTGAAATAGATATTACACAATTACTTCAAAACGTACAATCAGAAAATTTCTTTGAACCATTGTCACGATATCCATTTGTTGCACGCGATATTTCTTTGATTGTAGAGAGACAAACACGTGTAGCTGATGTAGAACGTTTAATTTATGATGCGGGTGGCAATTTAACACATGATGTTGATTTGTTTGATCTCTATGAAAATTCTGAAAATGAAGAACGGTCTATGGCATTTCATATTGTATTTGGTACACAAGATCGTACACTTACAACGGAAGAAGTAGATCAAAAAATGACAAAAATTATCAAAAAACTTGAACAAGAAAATATACAAATAAAAAAATAATAATGTAATTAAAAAGACCATATGTACGTCGTACATATGGTCTTTTGTGTTTTTACACAAATTGTAGATGGAAATCGCACAACCGTCATAACAAATCTCTGTTCGTTATATATGCAGTGTCATATTTGCAGCAGATCGTTTTTTTGGCGTCTTTCTTTTCCTCTTTTTCTTTTTTTGTGAACGCACAATGTTTTGTGGAGATGTAGGCTGTACATCTTCCACCAATAAATCAACATCTTCTTCATCTTCTACAAAAGAAGAATTGTGTAATTTAGGCAGGTCTCCATAGATTTTTTTCAAATGATATATGAAAGCATGGAGCATGAAATCATTTGGTTTTTTTGCAAACACAATTTGTATCCATTGTATCGGCAGATGGTGATCATTATCTCTGTTGTCGATATCTTTGAGAAATTGTGCTATTTCTCTTGGACTAGAATCATATACTGTATAAAACTCTTCTTTTGAAGTGATTTGTGCAATACATTTTAACAATTCTAAAAATTGTAATTTAAATGTAAACATATCCATTTTTGATATCCTCCATATTGTTAATGAACTTTTTTGTTAACCGTGTATCATAACATAATAGTGTTTTTTTGTAAACCAATAATTTGGGCTATATCGCATTTTATGGTACTCTTTTTATGTGATGATTTTAGTTGTTATTCAAGTATATATGAAACATCTTAAAAAAAATGATACAGCAGTATATAGCATTATACAAGGAGAGTTAAAAAGACAAAAGGAGGGATTAGAATTAATTGCATCAGAAAATTATGTATCAGAAGCAGTGCTTGAAGCACTTGGTAGTGTAATGACAAATAAATATTCAGAAGGATATCCAGGAATGCGATATTATGGTGGTCAAGAATTTACTGATAAAATAGAAAATCTTGCAATAGAACGAGCAAAAAAATTATTTAGTGCACAACACGTAAATATACAACCACATTCTGGTGCACCAGCAAATATGATTGTGTATAGTGCTTTACTTGAGCCTGGTGATACTGTTTTAGGTATGGATCTTGGTCATGGGGGACATCTTACACATGGTCATCCCGTAACATTATCGGCAAAGATGTATAATTTTGTGCGATATAAGACAGAAAAAGATGGTAAAATTGATTATGATAAATTATTGAAACTTGCTAAAAAACATAAGCCCAAAATAATTCTCGCTGGTTTTTCGTCGTATTCACGTAATCTCTCGTATGCAAAATTCCGTAAGATTGCAAATGAAGTAAATGCAATTCTCATGATGGACATGGCACATATTGCTGGTCTCGTTGCAGGTAAAGTTTTATCAAATCCTGTACGCATATGTGATATCGTAACCACGACAACACATAAGACATTACGTGGACCACGAGGTGGTATGATACTGTGCAAGAAAAAATATGCTAAAGCTATTGACAAAGCAACATTTCCAGGATTTCAAGGTGGTCCACATATGAATAATACTGCAGCAAAAGCCGTTGCACTTGGTGAAGCTTTGAAACCGTCATTTCAAAAATACGCAAAACAAATTCTTGCGAATGCAAAAGTAATGGAAAAAGAATTAAAAAAATATGGTTTTATCATTTGTTTTGGTAAAACAGAAAATCACATGATGCTTATTGATACAGTAAGCAGTAAAAATCTTACAGGAAAACAAGTTGAAACAGTTTTAGATGAAATTGGCATTACGCTTAATAAAAATATGATTCCAGATGATCCTCGAAGCCCTTTTGATCCAAGTGGCATTCGACTTGGTGTGGCAGCAATGACAACACGTGGTATGAAAGAAAAAGAAATGATTATAGTAGCAAAATGGATAAATGATGCATGTGATAATATTAAAAACAAAAAAGAATTACGCCGTATGCACAAAGAAATTGTGCAAATGTGTAAAAAATTTCCATTGTATTCTTGATTTTTCTGACAGAATATTTTAATCTAATTATAGGTTCTTTAATTTTATATGAACGACAAAAAAAATAAAAAGGAGGAAGAAAAAATGAAGGGAGTAATTTTGGCAGGTGGCAATGCTACACGAATGTACCCAAACACAGCAAGAACATCAAAACAAATGTTGCCAATATATAAAGTTCCAATGATTTTTTATCCATTAAATATTCTTATAAAAGCAAATATTAAGGATATTTATATTATTACTACACCGACTTTTGCAGGAAGTTTTATTTCAATGTTGGAACCAATGTTTCGTGATTTTGGTATTCGATTCTCTATGGGTGTCCAAGAAATTCCACGTGGAATTCCTGATGCCTTCATTATTGCTGAATCCTTTATTGCTGATGATAATGTAACGCTAATTCTTGGGGATAATATCTTTGTTGATACAGACACAATTGCAAATGCAATCAAAAATTTTACAGGCGGAGGACATATCTTTGCAAAGCAGGTGCCAGATCCACAGCGATTCGGTGTAGCAACAGTTGCTGAAGGTGGGGTTGTCACAAATATTGTGGAGAAACCAGAAAAGCCGAAGAGTAATTTTGCAATCACTGGTGCGTATATTTATGATAATCGTGCTGTAAATGTTGCACATAATTTAAAACCGTCAGCTCGCAAAGAACTTGAGATTGTTGATTTGCATAATTTTTACCTTCAAAAAGGTGCATTACAATTTAGTGAAATTTCAGGTGATTGGATTGATGCGGGTACGGAAGATTCTTATCTAGATGCATGTAATATGGCACGTGATTTACATTTATATGAGGCATTTGATCCAATTATTAAAGAAGCAATTGAATCTGGATATGCACGATATAAATCGTTGTCAAAAAGGGCACTCAAAAATTAAGTTTTTCAAAAGGTGTTTTTGTGCTTTACAAAATCACCTTTTTTTGTATACACTAGTACACAATGTTATAATAAGCAATAGTTAAATTGAAAGAAGAGATTTATGAAGATTAAAAAAGCAGTTATTCCCGTAGCGGGATTTGGTACACGTTTTTTGCCAGCGACCAAAGCACAACCAAAAGAAATGCTTCCAGTGGTGGACAAGCCAGTGATCCAATATCTTGTCGAAGAAGCGATAGATTCTGGTATTGAAGAAATCATATTTGTCACAGGTCGTGGTAAGCGTGCAATCGAAGATCATTTTGACAAATCTTTTGAACTTGAGCGAACGCTTGTGGAGAAACATAAACAAGACTTGCTTGATGAAGTAAAGAACATCGCAAAAATGGCACAGTTCTCTTATGTGCGCCAACCAGAACCACTTGGAGATGGACATGCAATTCTCTGTGCAAAGCATCTTATCCATCCCGATGAATCAGTTGCTGTATTATTTGGCGATGACCTCATTGATGGTGAGGTGCCGGCACTCAAACAACTATTAGATGTGTATGAAAAATATTCTGATCCAGTAATTGCCTTATGTCAGGTGCCAAAGGAGGATGTTCATCGATTTGGTGTTGTTGATTCTATTGCGGTAGATGAACGTACGCATAAAATCAAAAGATTTATAGAGAAACCTAAGACCGAAGAAGCACCATCAAATCTTGTTGCTGTAGGAAAATACATCATCACACCAGAAGTATTTGAACAACTTGAAGCATCACGAAATGATGAAGGTGAAATTCGTTTAGCAAATGCGTTTGTACGTGTATTAGAAAATAAGAAACTGATTTATGGTCATGAAGTAGATGGAAAACGATATGACTGCGGAGATAAGTTTGGATTTATTCAAGCAACAATTCAAATGGGACTTAAGCATCCGGAAATTCGAGAAAAACTCAAAAAATATATTTCACAAATACAATAAATTTTTCACATGTTTTTTCTCTATTTGATAATTTTTATCGTCATTGTATCCACACCATTTATAATAAATGGTGTATTGTGGATATTTTCTGAAGATGAATTAGAGGCTATTATTTTATTGTGTGCAGGTGTGGTCAGTTTTATGATTTATAGACTTAAGGATTATCAGGTATTTGAAAATATTCGTGATCGTGTAAAATTACAACAGTCCTTTGCACGTGCACAAAAAGAATTATCCGAATCATATTCATATATCGGTCAAGCAAACAGACGGACAGATATTATGTATGAGATTTTTTCCGATCTTTCACATATGAATCGTGATGGTCACAAAGATGGTGTAATCAGAGCAATGGAGATGCTTCCGTATACAGATAATTTTTCATTTCGTTTCATCAAATCAAGTAAGGGAAAAGCATGCAAGAAATTTGGTAGTGGAAGTAAATTTGGACATCTTCCTGACACATTGTTTTGTCGAAATACGAATACACGATCATATCGTGAACAAAATATTTTGTTTGTGTATTCTGAAGTAGAAGAGCATGATTTACGTGCATGTATTGCTGTACCATTTAGCAAAAAAGCTGAAAATGATATTGACTTTTTTAAAGCTTTGACAGCATACTTCACTATGGTATATGTATTTCACGATGAATCTTGCGCCGAAAATTTAACTAATGTATAATATCTATCGTATGAAAGTGATACTATTACAAGATCATAAAAAATTAGGGAAAAAAGGTGATATCGTTAATGTCGCAGATGGTTTTGCATTTAATAGTTTAATTCCTCAAAACATTGCAAAGCCAGTGACAAAGCACGTTCTTGCACAAACAGAGCGTGAACAAGAAAAACAAAAACAAAAAGAAGCCGAATTACAAGAAAAATTGAAAAAAGAAGCACAAAAACTTGAAAAGAAAAAAGTAACAATTGTAGCACGAGCAAAAGATGGCAAACTTTTTGGTTCAGTAACAAAAAAAGAAATTGCTGAAGCAATTAAGAAACAACATGGCATCGTTGTCAAAGAAAAGATGATTAAATTGGACACACCCTTCAAAGAATTGACAACACGAGAAGTTCTTGTTGAATATAGTGCTAATATAAAAGTTGGTGTGATAGTAACAATTGTAAATAAGTAATTTTCACGTCTAACAAACAAATGGCGGGGAGTTGCTTCTCTTCTAATGAGGGGAGCAGCTCTTTATCTTTATAAACAGATGTAATTAACATAAGAATTTATATATGAAAAAAAAGAAAAAAAAGTATATATTTGTTGTAGGAGGTGTAATGAGTGGTGTAGGAAAAGGCATTACAACATCTGCTATTGCAAAAATTATTCAATCACGTGGATATTCTGTTACAGCACTCAAAGTTGATCCATATATCAATGTAGATGCAGGCACAATGAATCCGACAGAGCATGGTGAAGTATTTGTCTTAAATGATGGCTATGAAACAGATCAGGATATGGGAAACTATGAACGATTTTTGGGTACCACTTTGACATCAGGTAATTATATGACAACTGGAAGTGTCTATCAATCAGTAATTGAAAAAGAACGTAGAGGTGGCTACAAAGGCAAATGCGTTGAAGTTGTACCACACATCCCACTTGAAATTATTTCTCGTATTGAAAAAGCAGGAAAAAATGAAAATGCAGAAATCGTGATTACAGAAATTGGCGGTACGATTGGCGAATATCAAAATATTTTATTTCTTGAAGCAGCTCGCATGCTTAAAGAGAAAAATCCAGGCGATGTGCTTTTTGTGCTTGTGAGCTATGTGCCGCTGCCAAGTAAAGTCGGCGAAATGAAAACGAAACCAACACAATATGCATCACGCACATTGAATGGTGCAGGTATTCAAGCAGATATTATTGTAGCACGTTCTGAAGTTCCAATTGATGATAAACGTAAAGAAAAAATTGCAATGAGCTGTAGTGTGCATAAAAAGAGTGTGATTTCAGCGCCAGATGTTGAAAGCATTTATCACGTACCTGTGAACTTCGAGAATGATAATCTCTCAACAATTATTCTCAAAAAACTCGATCTGCGAGCACGCAAAACCAATATGGAAAATTGGGTTAAATTTACTGAAAAAATTGAAACAGCAAAAAAAACGGTTAAAATTGGCATAGTCGGTAAATACTTTGAAACAGGTGATTTTGTCCTTTCAGATGCGTATATAAGCGTCATAGAAGCACTCAAGCATGCTTCTTACCATAACGGCTGTAATCCTGAACTTTCATGGTTGGATAGCACTGCATATGAAAAAGACTCAAAGAAACTTGCAACACTCAAAGAATTTGATGGAATCGTTGTTCCTGGTGGATTTGGCTCACGTGGAATTGAAGGAAAAATTAATGTTGCACAGTTTTGTCGGAAAAATAAAATTCCATATTTTGGACTTTGTTATGGTATGCAAATCGCTGTAATCGAATATGCAAGACATGTTGCTGGTATCACAGATGCACAAACTGCCGAAATTGATGAGAATGCTCCTGATCTTGTGATTGATATCTTACCAGAACAAAAAGAAAAACTAAAAAAAGGAGATTTTGGTGGATCAATGCGACTTGGTAGCTATCCAGCGCACATTATGCCAAATACAATTGCGCATAAAGCATATAAAAAAGCAGAGATATCTGAACGACATAGACATCGTTATGAGGTAAATCCAGAATACATCGAAAAACTGGAGGATGCAGGAATTGTTTTTTCTGGAAAATCTCCAAACAAAACACTCATGGAGATTATGGAATTACCGCAAAACGTACATCCTTTTTTCCTTGCAACACAATTCCATCCAGAATTTCAATCAGCACCACTAACACCACATCCACTTTTTATGGAGTTTATCAAAGCGGCAAAAAAATAATCATAAAAAAACTATCAAAAAGACTTGTATATTTTTGCAAGTTTTTTTGTATAATACGCCTCTGTTTTTGTTTTTCATTTTTTATTAAAACGTATATACTTGAGAGGTACACATAAAAACATAAAGATGAAACAAGACATCGCATTTAAAATTCTCAAAGATGGATATAATGTCTTCCTCACAGGGCCAGCAGGAAGCGGAAAAACATATCTCCTCAATCAATACATCACACATCTCAAAAAAGAAAATGTGCGTTATGCCGTAACAGCTGCAACAGGTATTGCTGCCACACACCTTTCTGGTCGCACGATTCATTCATGGTCAGGTGTTGGTATCCATAACAGTCTTAGTGAAAGAGACATAAAAGACATTCTCAAAAATCATCTTATCAAAGAACGCTTAAAAAATACTCGTGTTCTTATTATTGATGAAATTTCGATGATTCATGCACATCAATTAGATCTCATAAATAAAATTACACGCTTAGCACGAGCAAGTTGGGAACCATTTGGTGGTATGCAAGTTGTCTTTTCTGGTGATTTTTTTCAATTACCACCAATTATCACTAAAGACTCCGACATCAAAAGACGATTTGTGTTTGATGCACAAATCTGGAAAGAAATGGATGTAAAAATATGCTACCTCTCAGAGCAATTTCGTCATTGTGACAATCAGATTATTCAGATACTCGGCGATATTCGCAATAACACTGTTAATGAAGGTACTGTAGAAAAATTACAAGAGACGGGCACAGATTTTGATTCTTCTGACGATGTGACACGACTATTTACACACAATATTGATGTAGATAAAATTAACGAACGCAAACTAGCCAAAATCCCTGGTAAATCATATGTCTATGACATGCTTGACGATGGGCAAGAACGTATCGTCCAAGCACTCAAAAAAAGTTGTCTTGCACCAGAAAAACTTATACTCAAAGAAGGTGCACTTGTAATGTTTATACGTAATAATTTTGATGAAGGCTATGTTAACGGTACAATTGGTACAGTAGTTGATTTTACAGATGACGGATTTCCTATTGTAGAAACTATTGATGGGGAAGAGGTGAGTGTGTATCCAGAGAAATGGGAACTCACAGAAGAAAATGAAACACTGGCAGAAATCATGCAATTACCTTTACGGCTTGCATGGGCAATTACAATTCACAAAAGTCAAGGCATGACACTAGACGCCGCAGAAATCGATCTCAGGAAGTGTTTTGAATATGGTATGGGCTATGTCGCACTTTCACGTGTACGATCACTCAGTGGTATACGACTACTCGGTATTAACGACATGGCACTAAAAGTTGATCCGGAAATTCTCAAAAAAGATAAAGAATTTCAAAAACTTTCAAAAAAAGCGGAGAAGGAAATAAAGTAATGTGAGATTTTGACATATTATGCCTCGATGGTAATTGTATATTCAATTGACAGTACATCAATTGACATTGCATTATTTTTTCGATATACTTAACTGTTCATAAAATATGAACATAATAATGCTATCGTTTTTTAACAATGTGAATTTTACATATTTCATGGGAGGGAATCTAATGGATGGAAGTATGTTTTTCTTGTTTATTATTTCTTGGGCGTTTCTTGCAGTTCGTTTGATTATGTTATCACATAAGAATCATAAGCAACTTAAAAAAATGCAAGAAGATTTAAAGAAAATAAATCATTCTTTGCAAATTACATTGTCGGCAATGATATTGGAAATCATTATAATGAGAATTGGAAAACAAATTCCCGATAAGATTTGTGACAATCTGGCACAAATTATAGAAGGGTTTCCAGAGAATCTTTTGATCGATGAAGAAGGAGTATGGCAAAAAGATTATGAGAATTTGATGAACTATTTTATTACTATATGTCCAGAAAAAGAAATCATCAAACAAATTAATATATGCAACGATGTGCTTGATAAAACTGTTAATGTTATGAAATCACAAGCAGGGGTATTTGCTACGGATGCGTGCATCAATACAAATACTCAAATGAATCTTGCAATAAAAAATATCAAAAGATTTTCCAATCATGCCTTTTTGGAAGATTGTCAATTTTTTGAGCATTTTGTTTAAATATTGATAATATATTCCAATATGTCATATAGCACAACTCAAAAAAGAGTTGTGCTATTTTATTATATAAATACGAGCATAAGATTTATCTGTAACTTTTAAAAACAAATTAAGGATTCGGGAAAGTTACATTCAATTTGTAGATAATCTTAATTTATAAAATTATTATTTTTATCCTTTTTACACGATAAAAAACACCCTTTATAAAAGGTGTTTTTAAAAATGTTTTCTATGTAAAAAACTATTCAGTTACAACTTCTACATATTTGCGTTTTGTCAATTTCCCTGTAAAATTGTATACTTTTTTGTCAAAAAATCGTACAATGCCAGATTTTTTTGCATAGAGTGTATCATCTTCTCCACGATCTACATTTGTCGCTGGGTGAATTTTTGTACCACGTTGACGGACGATAATATTCCCTGCATTTACTTTTTGTGAACCATAGATTTTCACTCCAAGACGTTTTGATATCGAATCACGGCCAAGTCTTGTAGAACCGCCGGCTTTTCTATGTGCCATAATTAGATATTACTAGTAAAAATGATAAATCTTTTACAAATTTATATACTGTGCTAGTATAGCTAATAAGTCAGATGTTGTCAATGATATGAAAAGAATGTTTTCTCGTGTAATCTCATGGATTACACTACACGAAAAACACGTGGTGTATGGAGGAGGGCTGATTGTAGTTGGTGGACTATGCTTTGTTTTTGGGGTGTTACAGGGAAGGGGACTATCAATTGATCCAATTACTGTAATGTATCCACAAACAGAACCACTCATGCTTCCCTGCACTACTGAAGAGGAAGGGGAGGAGGCTACAACAAAAAAGAATTGTAAATATGTTGGCAGTATAAAAGGCAAAAAATATTATCCGCCATCATGTACATATGCCAAAAAAATTGCAAAAGAAAACCTTCGCTGTTTCATATCAGATAATGATGCAATACAAAAAGGTTATCAAAAATCAACATCATGTAAATAATTCTATAAGTAATATGTAATTATATATAATTAATTATGGATGCAAAAAAAACATTTATTGTAAATCTTGGCGGTTCTCTCATTGTGCCAAATGATATTAACGTTGATTTTCTAAAAGAATTTCGTACTCTAATTCTTGAACAAATCAAAGCAAAAGAACAACGTTTTGTTTTTATTACTGGTGGCGGTAAGACAGCACGACGTTATGCGGAAGCTGCTGGTACAATTTGCGAAGAAGTAAATGATGAAGATAAAGACTGGCTTGGTATTCATGCAACACGTATGAATGCGCATCTTATTCGTACAATTTTTCGCGATCATGCACATCCACGCATCAATACAAACCCTCATGATTTAGAAGACTTTCATCAGTGCACACAACCAATCATGATTGCTGCTGGTTGGAAACCTGGTTTTTCCACTGATTATGATACTGCATTATTAACACGTTACCTTGGCATTAAAAAAGTTGTAAATCTGTCAAACATTGACTATATTTATGATAAAGATCCACAAGAATTTCCTGATGCAAAAAAAATTGAAGAGTTGTCATGGGCGGAATATCGTGAAATGACACATGCAGATAAATGGACACCTGGTATGAATGTGCCATTTGATCCAGTTGCTGCTAAATTTGCTGAAAAAGAAGACATTGAGGTAGTCACTTTAAAAGGCACTAATTTAGAAAACCTCAAAGCGTATCTTAATGATGAAAAATTTGAAGGTACTCTTATCAAAAGTAACTAAACTTCCCTGTTTATTTACAAAGTAGGGCAGTGTGTAAAAATCATCTTTTAAAAAGATGATTTTTATTGCATGTGTACTGACATTATGTTAGAATATGATCCTACTGTAAAATATTATTTAACAAAAAGGAGGATTGAAAGTGAAGATTAGATTACTCAATGACGATGATTTTTGTGACGAAATTAATGAGTTATTAAAGCAGCTTTCTCCAAACGCATGTTTATTAAAAACTGTCGAAGAATTGAGAAAGTTGCCCATTCTTTGTCTTGTCGGGGAAAAAAGCGGAAAGATCATTGCTTATGGATCTCTTTCAAAATACTATGCACAATCACGCGGTTGGATTACAGTATTAAATGACATTGTCGTACACGAGGATGAACGTGGTAATGGTTATGGAGATAAATTGATGAAAGAACTTCTAGAAGCGGCTATGAGACATCCTCGAACAAATCAAGTTGAATTAACAAGTCATGAATCCCGTGCAGCTGCACAAGGACTGTACAAAAAATATGGATTCGCTAAAGTTAACACAACATTTTTTTGCAAAAAAATACCTGAAAAATAATTTTTCAGAATAAAGATCGCTATAATGCATAGTGGTCTTTTTTAGTATAAATTTCTAAAAGGGAAGTGAGAACAATTTTTGAGTTAATCACCTATTTTATACTGAAAAAAATAAATTACTATTCAATATAAAAATGAAAAAGAAAAATTTATGAAAAAAAGAAAAAATTTTTTGAATATATGCGTGTATATCTACAATGTTGATAAAATGCATAATTATACCGTGTAGACACAATGTAAGCTTCTTCGTAGTAGAGCACCTTTTTTATATAAATGTACAGACGAAAGTATTTTTTATATATGTAATAATGAGAGAAAAATGGGAAATATTATATTTTTATATAATATGTCGCACAATGTATATTATGCGACATAACATATAATATACAACTATACCTTGTATATTACAGTGTTTTATTAAGTTTTTATTACTACATATAGTATAGATACCTAGCTTTGTTTTTTATCGTATAATCAATAATCATTTTTCATTATGATAATCAATTAATACTATTTTATAATATAAAACCAAAGACATTTTTTTTCATCCTAAACTTATTTTAGGATCTTACCGTTTGTGTTAAGGTTATATGATTGATAATATGTGTTATAACTTTCCATCATTCTTTAAAAAAGAGATGATACATTGTGCGACATAAAATAAGTAATATATTTATACCTTATAGTATGCGAAAAATTACAACTTATTGTGCTTATTTTATTATTTGTATATTTATATATCAATATATTGCGTTTTTTATAAAAATTTATTATTTTTTGACTTGCATCATAAAAAATTTTCATCATAAATTTATTTTAAATTTTTTTTGTTTTTAACAAATACTATATATTACAAATATTTTTTACATTTTATATTATACACATATTCCCCTTATTAAATTGAAAAATATACTACTTATATTGTGCGACATAAAAAAATTATTACAATTATTTTTACAAAATAAAAAGTCCTGTATACAATGATATATATACTTTGCGGTAATTTCTAAAAAAATATTATTACTCTTTTTTTTATTAAAGTATCCACTCCCCTACAGTTATGTGCTATAATATTTTTTGTATATATAAATACTAATTAAAAAATATATGAAAGATGTGCAAGAAGTTTTTAATGAAATGCAAGAGGCAAAAAAGGAAATGAAAGAAATTCGCAAAGAATATAAAGACGTCTTAGTACAAGATGTAAAATATCAAGAAATTATAGAAAAATTACATGATCTTCGAGAAATTAAAAAACAACATGAGCTTAGTGCACAACGTGATATGGGCATGCGTTGGGAAAAACTTGAAGAACTCAAAGGTGAAATAAAATCTCTCCAAGAAATGATGTCAGACATTTCTCTTTCAACAATGATGGATGGTGAAACTGTAGAAGTACGTGATGAATATGATAATCTTTATGAGCCAACATATAGCGTCGCATTTCGAAAAGTGAACTAATACGCATTTTTTCACATGGAGCGTGCTGAAAACATCATAATATTGATAACCCAGAGATCTCTCCATAGGCAATTACAAGAGCGGTTTTGCTTTACCACAAAGATATTATTGATGACATCTACCACAATCTCTGTGCTTCAGATTTTTTATAAATAAGAAGAAATCTTTTTATTCATAAGCACATTATATCCAAGAGAAATCGTACATTCTGCACACCCTCACACAGTCTAAAACTCACACGTCAAAATATCCAACGATATCCATAACACATTGTGACAAAATCAAATACTTCCAAATAAAAACCACACACTACTATACTACGTAGTGTATGTATTTAGAGGCGTCGAACCAAACCTGATATGATATCTTTCACAAAAGCATTTTTACCATATGTTTTGCAAATTAGCTGTGCAATAAAAAGTAGGTTTAAAAATATAATTGTGCAAATACATTAAAAACGTCACTTTCATTTGCAAATTGATCAAAGTTTTTTTGATATACCTCGTTTTGTGATACTAGTTTTTCAAAAGATGGTATATACATATGTTGTCTTATATTATATGCAACGTGTTTTTTATGCGTTGTAGTGTTTCATCTTTCCCGAGCACCCATGCGCAGTCAAATGGGCTTGGTGAGCGTTTTTCTCCTGTGAGTGCAACGCGTAGTGGCCAGAGGAAATCTCCGCGTTTTTCACCTGCTGCTTCCATGAGTTTTTTCTCGAGCATCTCACGTGTCCAATCATTTTCATCAATGTGTGACAACACTTCTTTTGCATTTTCCAGTGCTTCCTGTGTTTTTGCATCACTGTTTTCTTTCCAGCGTACAAGTTCTTTGTCACATACAATTTCTTGTGCAAAGAAAAATTGATTTTCTTCACCAATGTCAGTGAATTTTTCTAAACGATCGTGTTCTACTGTAATAAGTTTTTTAATATACTCTTCTGATTTTTGTTCTTCAGATGCATTTTTATAGAATTCTTTTTCTTGTAAAAATGGCAATGCATTTTCATAAATTTCATCAACAGACATTTTTTTCATATGTTCTTTTGATATCCATGCAAGTCGGTCACGATCAAAAACGCCACCTGCTTTGTTCATTTTCTCTGTATCAAATTGTGCGATCAGTTCATCCATGTTAAAAATCTCTTGTTCTGTTTTTGGATTCCAGCCCAAAAGTGCAATGAAATTGATAATGGCTTGCTTAGAATATCCTTCTTTACGAAAATCTGCTACTGACACACTACCGTCGCGTTTTGACAGTTTCTTTTTGCTTTTATCAAGGATATTTGCCATATGACAAAAGATTGGTGTTTCTTCTGCCCATCCTAGCGCCTGATAAAGCAAAATGTGTTTTGGTGTACTTGCAATCCACTCAGCACCTCTAAAAACATGCGAAATCTTCATCAAATAATCATCTATCACAACTGCGAGATGATATGTCGGAAATCCATCTGACTTCATAATTACTTGATCATCAAGCGTATCATTTTCCACTACAATGTGCCCGTATACCAAATCATCAAAGGCCGTCTTCCCTTCTGGAATCTTAAATCGTACAACATATTTTTCTCCTCTTTCAATTCGTTTTTGCACCTCATCTTCTGAGAAATGTAAGCAATGGCGATCATATTTTGGCGCTTTTTTATTTGCTTGTTGGTTTTGTCGCATTTCTTGTAAGCGCTCCGGTGTGCAAAAACAATGATATGCTTTTTTTTCATCAAGAAGTTGTTCTACATATTTTTTATAAATATCAAGACGTTTTGATTGTATATATGGTCCATATTCACCAATTTCTGTTAAATCACCATTATCATCAATTACAACACCTTCATCAATAGTGATGCCAGACCACACCATATCTATAATTTGTCTTTTTGCTGCACCATCTACAAAACGTCCCTGATCAGTATCTTCACTTCGCAAAATAAATGTGCCATTATTTTTCTTTGCAAAAAGATAATTTGTAAGTGCTGTACGCAAACCACCAATATGCAATTCTCCTGTTGGCGATGGTGCAAAACGTACACGAACATCTTTTTTTTCTTCTGCCATAATCTTTATATTATTTATCATTTATTATTCCACAATGCTTTCAGTGGAAATACAATAACTGCATTATAAATTCTCTTAAAGCGTCGTGGTTGTTTATATAATCTATAAAGCCATTCTAGACCCCATGTACGCATCCATCGTGGCGCTCGAGGTACAACACCTGTAACAAAATCAAATGCACCACCTACACCAATACCAATTTTTGCATTTGTATTTTGCATTTTGCTCAAAAAAATTTCCTGTTCAGGTGCACCAAAATTGCATAAAATAACATCAACAGAAATATGATTATAATTTACGTCACGTGGATCAATATCATTTCCAGAAAATATAATATGGGGATAACGTACCTCAAGACTGTTTTTTGTTTCTGTCCATGAACTCAATCCATCTATATGTGCTGCTAAAAATACTTTTCCGGAGCAATCATCAACTCTTTTCAAAACTTCATGCATAAGATCTACACCTGTAATACGTGTGTGCAGTTTTTTACCGCGTCGCCACAATGCAATATACAATCCGATACCATCTACAACACCAAGAGCAGCGTCATTTAATATTTTTTTGTACTGAAAAGATTTGTACGCTTTTAATAAAATTTCTGGATTAAGTGTGACGATATGATGATATGTAGAACTTTTCAAAAATTGAGTGATTGTTTCTAAAATTATATCATAAGAGACATTATTCACACTGACACCAAAAACGTACACATCATTTTTTTGTGACATACTCAATGACAAATGATAAACTTACTACAGCTCAAACACCTCAATTGGCATCACTTCCCTTTTCCCATCAATATGCGCAAACTCAAAAAGCGTAATGGTACTTACATCCATATTTAATAGAAATGAAATCACTTTTTCGGGGTATGAAGATATATTTTGCCATTTTTTTGCACGCATACGTCCAATTTCAATATGTGGTTTAAATGCTTTTTTCTTTTCAATTGGCACATGCAAAATTTCTGCTAAGTCAACATATAATTTGTACAATTGATCACTCTCTTTCCCAATGAGACGAACAATTTGTGCTTTTGTGATGTCATGCTCTTTCGGATCTTTTGCAACAGCCTCAATCTTTTCAAAGTCTACACTAAAAGGAGTGGCGTGTTCCATACAAAAACTAGCAAGCACTGCAATCACATCTAAAACATCATCCTCCCTCACCCAACCAAGTGAAAGTAATGAGATATGTAAACTATCTTCTTTATGCCATTTGATTGGCAAATCCTTCCATTGCTTTACTGATCGTGTAATCGCTTTTTTCAAATGCACATCCACATCAATGCCGATGAAAATCTTTCTCTGCATAAAATAAATACATCTATCACTAATCAAATTATTCCTTATTTTACGCTATTTTTTGCAAAAAAACAATTGACAAATTAATTAAATTATATTCTTACATACATTTACTCCTTTTTTATAAAAAACCATTAAAGAAATAATTTTCTTAGTAGTTTTTTTATGTGCTACAATACAAAACATGCAAAAAACAAGCACACAATTTCTCATATCAGTTGCACCGCTGACACGCATCACTTTACTGCGTGATCAATCATTTTTTTATACATTTTCTCGCCCACTCGCACCTGGCACACATGTTGAAATTCCTATTGGCAAAAGAAATGTCCAAGGCATCGTCACAAAAAATACAAAAGATTTTCCACGTGAAAGCACTTTTGAAATCAAAAAAATTAAAATGGTCATCGAAGAAAAATTTCTCACAAAAGAACAATTGCAACTTGCATTTTTTATTTCAAAAAAATATTATTGCCCTCTTGGCGTCGTCCTCAAACACTTTACACCACAAAAAATTGGCACACGACGTGAACAACCTGTTTCTCAAAAAACATCACTTAAAAAAATCATTACAACAAATACGCAAGAAAGCTTTATTGAAAAATTTTTATATACAGATGATAAAAAATTCTTTTTTCACGCAACACGCCAATCAGAGAAAGTATCCACACTTTTTTCTCTTGCAAAAAGAAATGCAGAAAACTCCACTCAAACACTTTATCTCCTTCCAGAGATTATTCAAACACCATATTTTACTACATTTATTCACCAATTTTTTCCTGCTGAAGAAGTAGCTATTTTGCATAGCAAACTGTCAAAAGGCATGTTCTATAAAAAATGGTGTGACATCAGATCTGGAAATATCAAAATAATTATTGGTACACGCAGTGCATTATTTGCACCATTTACCAATCTTGGCGCTGTGATTGTCGATGATGCACATGACATATCTCACAAACAGTGGGAACATGCACCACTTTATGATGTACGCAGAGTATCAGAAGAACTCGCTTCACTTCATCAGTGTGTACATATTCTTACATCAGTTACGCCACGAACTATTGATTTTACATACAGAAATATAAATCATGACAGAAAATATATTGATTACATAAATCATCAAAAACCCCCAATTGAAATTGTTGACATGAAAAAAGAACGCTGGGATAAAAATAAATCACCTCTTTCACGTACGCTTGTGGCACATATACGAAATTGTATTAAAAACAACAAGCAAGCTCTACTTTTTGTTAATCGTCAGGGGATGAGTGCTTTTTCCATCTGTTCAAAATGTCGTAGCGTAGCCACCTGCCCACAATGTACACGTGCACTTATAGCAAAAAATAAAGAAAAACATATTTGCATTCATTGTAATGCAAAATTTTCATCATCAAAAAAATGTCAAAAATGCAACGCTCCTATGGAACATGTAGGCATTGGTACAGAACGAATTCAAAAAGAACTTAAGAAACAAATCTTGCACGCGAGAATTGCTGTAGTAGACACATCCACTATGGGAGCAACTCACGCGCAAAAAAAGATTTACGATGATTTTTTAGCAGGTAATATTGATGTGATTATCGGCACACAAATGATTACAAAAGATTGGCAAACTAATTCTATCGGACTCACAGCAATCATTGACGCAGATCACTTACTCAGTCTTCCGGATTACACGACAAATGAACGTGCATTTTCATTTGTAATCCAAATGGCACTACGCACATCACATGGCAAATTAATCGTGCAAACCTTTGAACCAGAAAACCCTGTATTACAGTATGCGCAAAAATATGACTTTAATGGATTTCATAAAGAAGAGAGTGCATTACGAAAAACATTAAAATATCCTCCATACACTACACTCATAAAACTCATGCATAAAGACACTACAAAAAAAAGCGTTGAGGAATCTACAGAAAAAGAGTACGAGGATTTAAAAAAAATATTATCCACAAAATCAAATGTTGTTATTTCCGAACCTCATTTTCCCCTCGTTGACAAAGTACGCACAAAATTTCGTAAGCAAATTATTATCAAAATTGAAAATACTACTTTACCACAGGAACTCGATTTTCATCTAAAGACACTCGATACGAAATGGAGTATTGATATTGATCCTGTGCACATCATATAATTATAGATTTGTACATTTTTTGCAAAAGCAGTATATTATAAAAGTATTCGCATAATAATTAAAAATACGTAAAAATATGGGAAAATTTGAAGTATACGAAGGAAATAATCAAACATTTTATTTTCGCCTTAAAGCTGGAAATGGTCAAGTAATCTTAGCAAGTCAAGGTTATCAGACAAAAGCATCTGCAAAAGCAGGTATTCGTTCTGTAAAAACAAATGCCATAAAAGATGCACAATTTGATCGAAAAGAGTCAAAAAATGGAAAGCACTTTTTTAACCTTGTTGCTCGCAACAAAGAAATTATTGGATCAAGTGAAATGTACGAATCAAAAACAAGCATGGAAAATGGCATAAAATCTGTAGGAAAAAATGCACCAGATGCAGAAGTTTTTGATGTAGAAAAATAGGAATATCTACAAAAAAACATAACAAAAACCGAGATCTTAATTTCTCGGTTTTTTATGTCAGCATATTGACCACATATGCCATAAATATTATCACCTTTTTTGGAAAATATTTTCAAAACATGCAAAATAAAAATAATACAAAAACCTTTTTAAAAAAACTTTTTCCTCCATCAAGTTATTAACATTTACATAAATAATGTAGGAATTTCATCAAATTTTACTTCTTTGATATCCGTACCTCCCCTGCTAAACTCAACAACACCATTAACAAGTGAATTTTTCCCAAGAACAATACGCTTATTGCATCCTATAAGATCTGCGTCAGTCAATTTTTCTCCTGAGCGCATATCACGATCATCATAAAGCACATCTACCCCAGCCTGTACCAATCTTTCATAAACTTCATTTGCTTTTTCGTTTTGATTTAAGCTTATAAGATGCACATCAAATGGAGACACTGCCTTTGGCCAAATCATTTTTTCTTCTGCAGAAAGAAGTTCCACTAAAACACCCATACACCTTGCTGGACCAATGCCATAAGAACCCATAATCACTTTATGATTTTTCTCATCACTATCTCGATATACCAAATCAAATCCATCAGAAAACTTCGTGCCAAGTGAAAAAATATTTCCAACCTCTGCAGTCTTTTCTTTTCGTAATTCTTCTTTTTTCAGTCCGAGATCTGCAAGCACTTCATCGTTATACACCTCTTCATTTATCGCAATTCCCTTTTCATCACTAATATAAATAATATCTTCTCCCGCATCACACACTGTTTGAAACTCATGAGAATATTTACTAAACGTTCCACCTGACGCAAATGTTACAAATGTTTGTTCACCAATTCCTAATCGATCAAATACATTAATATATGCCTGCTTTGCTTTTTCATAAAATACATCATGTTCTTCTTGTGTGCGCATAAACGAATACAAATCTTTCATGATAAATTCTCTACTGCGCATCACACCACTTTTTGCACGCACTTCATTACGAAATTTTGTCTGAAAATGATATGCACTAAATGGCAAATCTTTATAAGAAGCAATATAGTTTTTCATGATATTTGTAATTGCTTCTTCATGTGTAAAAGCCAAACCAACATCAGTTCCATTTTTTAATTTTGTTTTAAACCACACATCCACTACCTCGTCACTCCACCGACCAGTTTTTTCCCAATTCTCTTGTGATTGAATAGAGGACATAAACATTTCTTGTGCGTCAATTGCATTCATTTCCTCACGAATAATGTGCATAATTTTATTCATCACACGCCACCCTAATGGTAAAAAACTATATACACCAGCCATTTCTTTGTGTACAAAACCTGCACGTATTAGCAATTGTGCATTTTTACTTGTTTCATCTTTTGGTGCAAATTTTTGCGTTTTTGTAAAAAGTTGTGATTGTTTCATTGTTCTAAAAAATAAGTTATTATACGTTTTTTGAAAAAAAGAAAAACCTATACCCCGCAGGGCTTCAGAATACTTTTAAAAAGTTGTACAATATACACTTTCATGAAACAGCTTCAACTATCAACACACGCATCATACTATAAAATACACATAAAACCAAGTGACACTGCTAAAAAACACTATCTAATCTTAACTACTATATGTTTTTTCATATAGCATTATACTTCTTGACAACAAAATACTTCAAATCTTGCAAAAAACATTTTCTTCACACTCTTTAATCGAATAAAAATGATAAATTTTGATAAAAAACCATCATCTGCTATAATGTTTATGTTGTTGCAAAGTTCTTCATTTGGTTAATTTTAACTCATTAGAGTAATTCTAATGAAGGAGGGTATACGCCGACATTCACACTTAAGCAACAATTCAAAAATGTCACAACAACTGTGACACAATAACCCTGAACAGAGTCCTTGCTCATTTTGCTCATTTATAAGACCTTTTCTGTTCAGGGTCTTTTTTATTACATGCCACACTATCAGTCGTAACCAAACTCTTCCACATCATATCCACGAGTTATATACTGGGCAAAAAATTATAGCAATGCTATACTTGAGAACACCTTTATATAAAAATCACAAAAAACATATGACTGAAAACACAAATCTCCGCATGCCACCACATTCACTTGATGCTGAAAAAACTGTTTTAGGTGCACTCATGGTAGATAAGGACGCGATTACCAAAATTGCAGACCTTGTCAATATTGGTGATTTTTATAAAGATGCTCACAACACAATTTACGAAGCAATGCTTGGACTCTATGAAAACAATGATCCAATTGATGTTTTAAGCATCTCCAACAAACTTGAAGAAAATAAAAAAATTGATGAAATTGGTGGTCCTGCATATCTCGCCACACTTGTCAGCAGTGTAACAAGTGCATCAAACATCGTTTATTATGCAAAAATTATTCAAAAAAAATCTGTACTCCGACGATTAATTTCCGCAGCGGCAGAAATTAATGAAATGGGATACAATGAAGCAGAAGATATTGAAAAAGTACTCGATGATGCAGAACAGAAGTTATTCTCTATTTCACAAAAATCACTCAAACAAGAATTTACATCTATTAAAACAATTCTTGGTGAAGCATTTGATCGACTTGATGAACTTCACAAAAACCGTGGTGAAATGCGTGGTGTGCCAACAGGCTTTACGGACCTTGATGATCTTTTATCTGGATTGCAAAAATCTGACCTTATCATCCTTGCTGCACGCCCTTCTGTCGGAAAAACTTCACTTGCACTTGATATTGCACGTCAAGTAGGCACGAAAACTAAAATACCTGTTGGCATTTTCTCTCTTGAGATGTCCGCAGATCAACTCGTAGACCGTATGATTGCCGCCGAATCAAACTTAGATCTCTGGCGATTACGTACAGGAAACCTCAAAGATTCTGATTTTGCACACATTAACGAAACGATGGGCATACTTTCTGAAGCGCCGATTTTTATCGACGATACATCAAGTGCAAATATCATGGAAATGCGCACTATGGCACGAAGACTTCAAGCAGAGCATGATCTTGGACTCATTATTATTGATTATCTCCAATTAATGGAAGGTCGCAGTAGCGAAAATCGCGTGCAAGAGATTTCCGAAATTTCTCGTGGACTTAAGACACTTGCAAAAGAACTCAACATCCCAATCATTGCACTTTCTCAGTTATCTCGTGCAGTTGAATCACGTCCAGATCAACGACCAAAACTTTCTGACCTCCGCGAATCTGGTTCTATCGAGCAAGATGCCGATGTAGTCATGTTTATTTACCGTGAAGATCGCGTCAACCCAGACACAGAAAACAAAGGTATTGCTGAAATCATTGTTGCAAAACATCGTAATGGACCAGTTGGTACAAAACAACTGTATTTTCACGAAGAAGCTGCATCATACAAAAATCTTGAAAAACATCACGTTGACCAAATCATCAACCAAGAAACACAAGACAATAATCATTGAAAATACACACTCAATTTCTTTTTACTATTTACCAACAAAAAAAGAATTTTAAACAATCAAATCGTAATTCCACATTCTATATTCTAAACAATGTATCCAAAATCATTTCAAAAACTCATCAATCAATTTGCCTTTCTTCCTGGCATCGGACCAAAGATGGCAGAACGCCTTGTGTTATTTTTGTTTAAACAAGATAAAGAAAAGATTAATGAGTTTATCCAAGATCTCGAAAACATAAAAAACATTTCTTCGTGCAAAAGATGTTTCAACATCGCACAAAATGAACTCTGCACAATTTGTTCTGATGAAAATCGTAATAATACAAACATCTGCATCGTCGAAGAACCTCTTGATATCATACCAATCGAACGTTCTCACAGTTTTAATGGTATTTATCATGTACTTGGAGGCACTATTAAAAAACGTGATACAGATAATCTCACAATTGCACAGCTTATACAAAGAGTAGAAACTGAAAAATTTCAAGAGATACTCATCGCAACAAATTTCACTACAGAAGGCGATATGACTGCAATGCACCTAACTCGAGAACTAAAAAAATTTGATATAAAGATCACACGACTTGCCCGAGGACTTGCCACAGGATCAGATATTGAATACGCTGACGACATAACCATTCGTAGTGCAATTACTAATCGTGAAAGCATTTCTTAAAAAACAATCTAAATTCTGTCTAATCAATCATTAAATAAAATATTATAAAAATAAATCTTCTTTTTACTTTATGATTACTAGTTATATTAATCAATTTTCACACTTCCAACATTAAGGATTTTTTCTTATGAATAAAATCTCCACATAATTACATGTGGAGATTTTATTAGCGCTGATTTCTTATAACGTGATATGTTTTTTCTTTAAATGCCGTATCACTAATTTGTAAAATAAATTCACCAAGCTCATCAAAAGTTTCTTATGACACATTTCGCATAATACAAAGAAAAAATCATAAAAATGCAATACAAGAACAAACAATCTTCACATATTCTCCTTTGTAAAATTCATTACACCAAATTACAACTTCAACAATTATCAATTATTCAGTGCAACCAAATCCACTTCTCGCACACCACGCTGTTCGACAACAATCACCTTTTTTATTCCTTTCCTTTCAGCAGAATGTATCTGACGATCAATTTTTCTAAAACTATAATCAACTTCAACATTTTTCCCATCTTCTCTCATTTTTTTTGCAATACCATCTGCATTTTCGATAAGACCTTCTGACTCAACAGCAATAAAAACATCAGTTTTTGATACTTGCTCAAGCATTTTAGGATTTCGTGATTCAACAAAATTTTTCGCTGTGACATCTCCCATTCCAAATCCGACAGCTGGCACTTTTTCTTTGCCAAAAATATCAAGAAGATCATCATAACGACCACCGCCAAACATTGAACGATTATTTTTTGGATCTGTATCAAAAAACTCAAAAACAATTTCTGTATAATAATCAAATCCTCGCATTAATGTTAAATCAAAAATCACATTTTTCATACCTTTTGCTCGAAGTGTATTTAATAATTTTTTTGTTTTTTCGATATCTTCCGCATTGGCAAATGTTATACAGTTTTCCAAACTAAACTTCTCAATCACAGAGATAAACTCTGAAGCTTTTTCACCTAAAATCTTTTCAACTGCAGTCGTGAAATTATCTGTTGAAATCTTTTTTTTCTTATCAATAAGTTTTGATAGTTCGTACACTGCATCTTCATCTGTAGTAAATCGTGTAAAAAGCGCATTCATAATCTTGCGATTATTAACACGAATCTCAAAATCATTCTCCTCTGCACCAAGATTCTTCATAATTTCTACACCCACTTCAATCACTTCAATCTCCGCCTCAATTCCAACAATGCCAAAAATATCCACATTTAACTGATAGTGTTCTCTAAGTCGCCCTTTTTGCGGTCGCTCATAACGAAAAAGATTTGGAATCGAATACCAACGAATTGGTCGTGGGATCTCTACACCTTTTGCTGCAATCATACGTGCAATTGTAGGCGTCATCTCAGGACGCAATGTTACATTGCGATTACCACGATCTACGAGATTATATGTTTCATTTTCTATAATTTCCTTTCCTGATTTTGCCTCAAATAATTCTGTATATTCCAAAGGAGAAGCAGCATAATTCTCATACCCAAACCGCTCACACACCTCTGCCATTTGCCAAAAAAGCCATTTCTGAAATCGCCACTCCTTTGGATAAAAATCGCGTACACCCTTGTATGAATCTGTCTTTACTTTCACATCCTTCTTATTCATAAATTTACTAAATATTATTTATTCTTTTTACTCGGCAGACTTTGGCATGCTACGCCGTTCCCGTCTCCATCAAGTCGATGTGTATCGACGCCTTTTTTATTACAAGTCTCCATTACATCTTGCGCCTCCTCCTGCCATGTAAAATCATCACAATTATAATCAAAATCCGGATCATCACACATCGCACCAATGATTAAGTTTCCACTTTCATCACGTTGAATCTTTGCTTTTGACATGGAACCTGTCTCGATCGCCTTCCCAATATCCCAATCAGTTTCCATTGCTTCTAATCCAAATGCAGCTAAAAGCGCAAAAATTGCAATTAACGCTCCAACACGTGCTTTCTCCCACAAGACAAACACTATTCCTGCAATAACCAATAATATAATGATTATACTGAATCGCACTTTCTTACTTCTTCGCATTTTTCCGATATTTCGCATAGTAAAATATAAATACTTAAATACACCAATAAGTATAGCAAAATCTTTGACGAGAAGCTATATTTAGCGCATAATAAGAATAAATATTATAAAAAAGTGTGACTCATAAAAATTATGTCAGATATTGTAACAATTGGCGCAGAAGTCTTAGAACAAGCAACAGAAAAAGTCGCTGATCCAACAAGTACAGAAACACAGAATATCATAACACACATGTTTGATACCATGAAACAAGAAAGCGGAATCGGTCTTGCTGCACCACAGATTGGCATCTCTAAACAAATTGCCGTGATAAATGCTGAAGGTCAGAGACTTGTATTAATCAATCCTGTGATCACAAAGCGATCTGAAGAGATGATCATATTCAAAGAAGGATGCCTCAGTGTTCCTGGAAAAGAATTAGATATACTTCGTCACCAAAAAGTGACCATTCAATACATTGATGAAAATGGAAAGCATACAAAATTAAAAGTAAGTGATTTTTTGTCAGTTGTCTGTCAGCATGAAATCGATCATCTTGATGGTATACTCATGACTGAACGATACAATCGACAAAAAAATCTTCGTCAAAAGTTTAACATTCCTCAACATATTTTATGAGAAAAAAAATTCAAGACATCAAAAAGAATCAACCAAAACACATTAATGTAGAACAAGAGAAAACTAAAGAAACACATATTGCCATACACAAAAATGTCGTACCAGAAAAAGAACCAAAAACAAAAGAAAGTGCTCTTACAAAAAAAGAGAAATCCTTAAATAATAGCGAAAAATCAACAAAACGCATAAAAGGAAGAAAAGAGAAAAGAGAAAAAGACCAACCTACTCCTGAGAAAAAAATTTCTGACATCAATGTTGTATTCATGGGCACAGGTAATTTTGCCTCTGAGGTATTGAAAGGTGCATATAAGAGGCCTCATGCAAATATCGTGGGCATCGTGACACAACCAGACAAAAAGATTGGACGGAAAAAATCTACAATTCATCGTACACTTGCTCCTAATCCTGTAAGGGATTTTGCAAAAGAAAACGAAATACAACTTTTCCAACCGCCAAAAATTGATGAAGATGCTATTACAAAAATAAAAAAAATGAAACCACATATAATTGTAGTAGCTTCGTATGGAAAATTACTTCCAAAATCCTTATTAAATCTCCCACAATACGGCGCAATCAATATACACACTTCCCTTTTACCAAAATTACGTGGCGCATCACCTGTGCAAAATGCACTCCTTCTTGGATTCAAAAAAACTGGAGTCACAATTATGCAGATGGACGAAGGGCTTGATACAGGCGATATCTTAGCACAAGAAGAAACAGAGATCCAAGAACATGAAAAATATGATGAATTATTGCACCGTCTTTCACAAATCGCAGCAAAACTCATCGAAGAGCTAAGTCCAAAATACTTCACAGGTGAAGTCACCCCAAAGCCACAGAATCACTCGCAAGCAACGCTCTGCCAGCTCATTGATCGTGAAGATGGACATATTCAATGGACTGAGACAACGCAAGAGATCTATAATCGTTACCGTGCATTATATCCATGGCCAGGCATTTTTAGTTACTGGGAAGAAAAAGAGAATCAAATGATGCGAATCAAGCTACGATCTGTCTTTCCGTACAACGCCACATTATTAACTGAAGAAGAAAAAGAATTGCAACCGGGCACTGTCTTCATAGGACGTGACCAGCTTTGTATCAAGACATTTGATGGTGCATTAATTATCGAAGCTCTACAGCCAGAATGTAAAGTGGTCATGCCAATTTATGATTTTATTAATGGACATAAGACATTTGAAGGAAGTGTTTTGCGATAAGAAATATGAAAAAAACAGATAAAAATATCATTATAATAACAATTCTTGGAATCATCGGCATAACAACATGGACACTTATGCAATATTTTTCTTCGCAAGAAAAAAAAGAGAAAACACTACTTGAAGAAAGCATGATTACGGAAGAAAAAGTCCAAAAAGAACCTGAAAAAGAAATTGCGCCTGAAAAAATCATTCCTGAAATATCTACAGTTGAATTAAGCAAAAAAATGAATTCAGATGAAGAGATTACAATTATTGATGCACGCTCTACTGTACATCATGAATCTGGACATATTCGCGGAAGTGTTCCATTAGAACACATAAATATTGCAGATGCTGCAAGAACAATTATATTTGTCACAACAACTGGCAATGAAGACCTTATTGTGAACCACTATAGAGATATTTCCAAAACAAAAACAGTATACAATCTTACTGGCGGTATTAATCAATGGCAGAAAGAAGGTCGTGCTCTTTTATCACTCAATAGTACACCAACATTTGTAACATCTGGCAAAGTACAATTTGTCGAACCACGTGATCTTGATGGTGCATTACGAAAACCTATACGTGCAGAAAAAATTATGGTCATTGATGTGCGTCGAAATGGTAATTATACAAAAGGGCATATACCAACAGCAATAAACATTCCCTTTTTAGAAATTGAGTCTCGCTACAAAGAACTGCATCGCACAAAAGAAATTTATATTTATGGCACTGATGAGAGTGCAAGTTTTCAAGCGGGCGTTCTGCTTTATGATCTTGGATATATCAATGCAAAAACAATCAAAGGTGGATTTGCAGCATGGAAAAAATATAACTATCCTATTGTTGAACAAGTTATTGAATAATAAGAAAAAAGACTTATCCAAAATATATTTTGGATAAGTCATGTAAGTAATTATCTTGTCAACAACATATGTGCTTCTTCATATTTTTGCGCAGTTTTTTCAATTACCTCTCTTGGCAATTCAGGTGGTGGATTTTGTCCTTTTGCGTTAATAGATATCAAATAATCACGCAAAAATTGTTTATCAAAACTTGGTGGTGTCACACCACGTTTTACATGTTCTTTTGGCCAAAATCGCGAAGAATCTGGTGTTAAAACTTCATCAATCAAAACAATTTCTCCTTCAATTTCCCCCAATTCAAATTTTGTATCTGCGATGACAATTCCTTTTGTCAAAGCATATTTTGCCGCACGTTCAAAAAGTGACGTAGCCATCTGACTTACTTTTTTTACACGTTCTTCACCGATAATTGTCTTCATATAATCAATAGAGATATTTTCATCGTGTTGACCATATTCTGCTTTAGTACTCGGTGTAAAAAGTGGTGGTTCAATCAAATCATTTTCTTTGATGTCTGTGGAAAATCTAAAGCCGCAGATTTCTTTAAAAGATACAAGCGGTGATTCTGTTTTTTGGATACTTGCCTTTTTGTATGCATTCCAATAAGATCCTGTCCAACGACCTCGTACAATACACTCAAACGGCAAAACATGTGCTTTTTTTACCAACATGCTCCGACCATTAAGTGTGTCTACATACTTCTGACACTCCTCTGGATACGCAGAAACATCAGCTGTAATTAGATGATTTGAGATATCCGAAAAAAAATCAAACCAAAATAATGACATTGCAGTAAGTACACGTCCTTTTCCTGGGATGCCTTCACTCATAATCACATCATACGCAGAAATGCGATCTGTAGCTACAAAAAGTAATTTATCCGGATGATTAGGAATGCCATACAAATCCCTTACTTTGCCCCGATTAATTAGTTTTAATTCTGGGAAATGTGTTTTAAGAAGAGTCCGATAACTTTGCATTTTCACCTCACTTATAATTTTTTAAACAACTAAAATACTCCTTTATTACTTTGTTTAAAGTAACTAATAATATATTTTATAGAATTTCTTATTGTGCGTCAATTTTATAACCATTGTTTTTTTTCCAACCCTTTTCTAGCAGCGTCACGTTGTGCATCTTGCTTACTTTTTCCAGTACCTTGTGCAACTTCTTCTTCTCCGAGAAACACACCAACAATAAAAACACGATCATGATCTGGACCTGATTCAGATATCAATTTATAGTGTGGTGTAATATTTTGTTGTTCCTGTGCTTTTTCCTGAAAATAACTTTTTGGATCGAGATAAAGCTTTTTCTCTAAAATTTCTTCCATATGCGCAATAATCCATTTATAAATAAATGCCTTAGCGTTTTCATATCCTCCATCAAGATACAATGCTCCGATGATTGCTTCCATCGCATTTGCCAATAAATAATTTCGCGCTTTTCCTATATCCTTTGCCTCACCCTTACTCATCATGAGAAATTCCTCAATACCAATCTCACGCGCCACACGAGCAAGCATCTCTCCATTAACAAGTGCTGCACGCCACGCGGTCATCTCTCCTTCGGGATTATCAAATTCATGATATAAGTATTCTGTTACAATGAGTTCCAAAACTGCATCACCCAAAAACTCAAGCCGTTCATTGTGCGGAAAAGCATGTTTTTTGTTTTCATTTAAGTAAGAACGATGTGTCATTGCCTCAATAAAAAAATCAGCATTTTTTAGTGAAATGCCACAAATATTTGCAAAACGTTTTGTATTCATCATATATCCAAAAAAGAATACCCAATGTGCTCAAATCAAATAATTGACGTGAGTAACATTGAACATACTTCTAAAAAAATTACTTAGTTATCTTTTTTCTTTCCCCCTTTTTCTCGACGTTCCTTTGCTTTTTGTGCATCATCGTCTTTCATAGGCTCTCCCATTTCTCGATAAATCGTTCCCAACACACCATTAACGAAACGTGCGCTACTATCGCCACCGTATGTCTTTGCTAATTCAATTGCCTCATTAATTGCAACTTTTGGTGGAGTCTCTTCATAATTACCAAAAAGTAACTCATACGTGCCAAGTCGCAAAATATTTCGATCGACTGTTGCAATTTGATCAAGAGGCCATTCTGGTGCACATTTTGCTATAAGCGGATCGATATCATCCATTTTTTCAACAGCACCTCGCACCAAATTGCTCACAAATGCAAAATTATCTCCACCAGGAGCAAATTCAGCGCAGTTATGTGTCACAATCATCTCAACACTATCTGCATCTTGTCCTCGAAAATCCCACTCAAAGAGACTTTGCATTGCTATTGAACGTTGGAGATGTCGATTTGCCATAATAATTCCTATTGAAAAAACTTTATTTTTTATTGATAAATTGATTGATTTCTCTCATACAAAGCTATGCACTAACTTTTTTCACAATCTCTTTGTATTGTACGCCACGATACGTGCCACATGCATCACACACGCGATGTGGAAGCTTTTGTTCACCACAAGAACTACATTTTTGTGTAATTTCTGTTTTAATCTTTCCGATGTTATGTGAACGTCGGCGATCACGTCGTGATGAATTCTGTCGTTGTTTTGGTACTGCCATAATACTAAAATTCACGAAATAAAACTAATAAATAGACATCAACACACCTGATATGCGGATATCAACAATATGAGTATATCAGGTTTTTTTGGATTTTGCAAGCTAAAAACTAAGACTAGTCAATAATCTTCAATCCCAATTCATCAAGCTGTGCTTGATCAACAAATGACGGTGAATCCATCATCACATCACGTCCTTGACCATCTTTGGGAAATGCATAAATATCTCGAATAGAATTACAATTTTTAAGAACCATAAATGCGCGATCAATACCAGGAGCACTCCCTCCATGTGGTGGCGCACCATATTCAAATGCATTAATCATGTGTCCAAATCGCTCTTTTACTTGTTTTTTTGTATATCCAGCAATCTCAAATGCTTTGTACATAATCTCTGGATCATGATTGCGAATTGCGCCACTAGAAATCTCAAATCCATTTAATATAAGATCGAATTGATAAGCAACAATTTCGAGAGGATTATCTTCCTTCAGTGATTTCATGCCACCCTGTGGCATAGAAAATGGATTATGAGAAAAATCAATTTTCCCCTCCTCAATTTCAGAATAATCATACATGGGAAAATCAATAATCCATACCCATGCTGCCTTTGCATCGTCCTTAAAACCAAGCATCTCACCACATTTATCACGCACAACACCCAGAGATTCACATACTATACGCCATTGATCTGCACCAAAAAATACAATATCACCAGGTCGCGCATTCACTGTAGAAATAATTTTACTAGAAACATCTTCGCCAAGAAATTTTACAATTGGCGATTGAAGTTCTCCGTCATCTTTTACAATAATGTACGCGAGACCCTTTGCACCTTTTGTTCCAGCAAGGTTTGTGAGATCATCAATATCTTTGCGAGAAAATTGTGATCCATCATCGACTTTGAGCGCATGTACAACGCCACCATTTTCTATAGCATTTGTAAATACGCCAAATTCACATTCAGTAACAATCTCAGATATATTTTTAATTTTAAGATCGAATCGAAGATCTGGTTTATCTGTCCCATATTTGTTCATTGCATCTTTCCACGTAATCTGTGGAAATTCTTTATTTACAATCTCTTTATCACTGTGTTTTTCTGTTAAATCAATCCACAATTCTTGCATAAGGGCAAAAATATCCTCCTGCTCAACAAAACTCATCTCAAAATCTAATTGATAAAACTCTCCAAAATGTCGATCCATACGCGGATCTTCATCACGAAAACACGGTGCAATTTGAAAATATCGATCAATACCACCAACCATCAAAAGTTGTTTAAACTGCTGTGGTGCTTGAGGCAATGCATAAAACTTACCATTATACAATCGAGATGGAACAAGCCAATCACGCGCTCCTTCTGGTGAAGAGTTTGCAAGCAATGGCGTTTGCACCTCTTGAAAATTTCGTGCATGAAAAAATGCACGCATATCTTTTATAAATTCATCTTTTTGCTGAAGAAGCTCTTGAATCTTTTTGCGTCGAAGATCAACATAACGATATTTAAGACGAATATGCTCACCTGCCTCTGCAACTTTTTCATCACCGATCTCAAATGGAGGCGTCTTTGATTTATTGAGAACAATAAGCTGATTAACTACAATTTCAATCTCTCCAGTAGAAATCTTTTCATTGATCATGTCTTTTGGTCGTCCGATTACTTCACCTTTAACTTGAATTACCCATTCACTTCTCAAAGCATCTGCATCGACGTGCACACATGCATCAGTATCTGGATCAAATTTAATCTGTGTCACACCATAACGATCCCTGAGATCAATAAAAATTACACCACCATGATCACGACGACGATGTACCCATCCTGACAATGTAACTTTTTCTCCAATATTTTTTTGTGATAATTCTCCACACGTATGTGTTCGTAACATAAGTATATTATTAATTGCTAACAAGATAATAATGAACGGAAGACAATAAAAATCGTCCGACAAGAACAAATACTTTGTTCTCAACGGACGATTTTTACAACCGCGGTACCACCGTAATTAATGATTCATATTCTTTGAACCACCCACTCTTTTTATGCTATAACGGGCACTCCCGTGAGGTTCTACTCTTTATCAAAAGATAAATTTCTTCCTCCGCCTCCACTGTGTCAACAGCTTCAAAGGCCTCGTGAAAATAATTATACATTACTTTACAGAAAAAGTAAATAAAAAAGCTCATGATTTACTAAAAAAACACGAGCTTTTCATTAAAATAAAATTATTTCTTTTTCATTTCTTCTTTTACAACTTCCTCACTAATTTTTTCTTTGAGTCCTTGGTAGGAGATTACACCAATATGTGGTTCACCATTGATAAAAAATGTTGGTGCAGATACAATCCCATATCTTGACGCTTCAAATATATTTTTTTCAATTGCTTCACGCGTATCAGAATTTGCCATACAAGCATTAAAATCCTCTTGATTCATCTGAGCTTTTATCACATATCTAGATAAAAGATCTACAATAGTGTCACTTTTCATGACATTTGCATGATTAGCATAAAACAGCTTTGCATATTCGTTGTACTTGCCCTGTGCATGTGCACAATACAAAGCATACGCCGATTGCATAGAATTCTTAATTTCTCTATCAGGCACAATCTTTACAACTGTATGCATTTTCTCTTTTTGTTCTGCACGAATCTTTTCTAAAATTGGATACACTGTAGCACTCTCTTTTGCAACAGGATTATCATAGAGTATAACAGTATTTTCCACATTATCATTTGTGTCCAAAGCAAAC
Organism: Candidatus Moraniibacteriota bacterium; assembly: GCA_002747515.1. Taxonomy (GTDB): domain Bacteria; phylum Patescibacteriota; class Minisyncoccia; order Moranbacterales. Next base: position 62,243 of record PDPP01000016.1, on the reverse strand, counting down.
CCTCCTTCTGTCGTTGGTGTTTCAAGATATTCACCGATTGGCACACCGACACTTGACGCTTCAAAATATTGCCTTCCATTTTTATTATCTTTAAAAAGGATTGCTGCTTGTTGATAAAAATCTGATTCGAGCACACTATTTTCAAATACAAATGAAGGAATATGTTTTATATCATTTTCCATAGCATACGCTCTACCCTCTTTTGTATGCACATTAATCCGATGTGCTTCAAGTGTTGGAATAAGAGATCGAAGTCGCACAAGAACCTCATCAGTAACACATTCTTCACAATCATCCGCATCAAATACATCAACGACAATCTTTGGATCATCATAACGCACCCATGTATTTCCATCATACTCAATGACCTGTGCATCTTTGAGGGCCTTTGCAGAAAAACCCTTTTGCGTGAACAATTGTGCAACATCCACAAAAAACGAACCGCATGCGACACCTGCAAAAAGAATGATAATTGCTATAAGTGTCTTATGTTTCTTCTTTTCTTCACTGCAATTTTCTTTAATCTCAAACACATCCTCCTCTAATTTTACCTCATCCAATTGCTTTTTTTCTTGCTCTAACTTTTCTGCTGCTTGTTTTTTTAACTTTGACATAATTTACATTTCTATAAAATTATTCTTGTGAATCTTTTTCCTGAATAGGCTCTTCAGGTAAACCTTTTTGAATTAGTTTCTGTTCTAAAACATCAATATCATAAAACTCTCCATGCATAATTACTGTCGTAGGATCATCATAACCCATACGTACATGATCACCCATTGCCTTCTTGCCAATTGCACCACACAAAAATGCTACAACAAACAAAAATATAAAGTTTCCACGAGAAAGTGCTTTCTTTTTTTCCATAGATTATTTCTCTAACTTATAAAAATCTTTTACTTAAACTAAAAAAGAACTTAGTATAAAGCTATCACATTTTATGCATTTCGTCTACAAGAGACCACCTTGACCAAATTCAGCATCCAATGCTTCATTGACTAGTCCATCAGCAATTTTATTTTGCTCACGTAGCACATGACGAAAAGATACCGCGTCAAAATCAAGCATAAGATTCCATGTTTCGATAAAGTATTTTTGTGTATTTTCCTTTGTAATCTTGTATTCGTGATTGAGTTGTTTGACAATTAATTCACTATCAAGATTGCACTCCACTTTCATTTTTTTTGCTTTTTGCTTGCCAAGTAACGCCTTACTTTTTTTGAGTGCAAAAATAAGCGCTTGATATTCTGCATCATTATTTGTCGCTATGCCAATTGTCTTAGCATATTTTTTTTCTAACGTTTCAATCCACACGCCAACCGCAGCAGGTCCAGGATTGCCTCGCGATCCGCCATCTGTATAAATCACAATTTTTTCCATATATTTAAAGTTTACGTCACAATGTATTTTATTTTAACCTCTTTTTTTCTCACTGACAAGCAAAAGATTTGATACCAAACTGATACAAGAAATACTATATCTGTGAAAGAGCTTTATACAATATCAATTATGTTCAGCTGCACACTCACATTACCCATCCATTCATTTTCCTGAATATGTGCATACACTGTAATTACATCGCCTACTACAATTTCTGAACATTTTTTACCTAAACCAAATCCAATTCCATCAACTGCATATTGTTCATCTCTACTGGATACACGCAGTTTTATATGCTCGTCACCATTACCTACCATACGTACTGAATCCACTATCACGTCACGAATACAAAAAACAGGTTCTTCGTTTCCTTCCCCAAATGGTTCACATTTTTGTAAAAAATATAAAAGTTCATGATTTACTTCTGAAAGCTCAATCTCACCATCTGCCCAAAGTACTGGTTCAGCAGAAAGATCTATAGACAATTCTTTAACATATGCATCAGCTGCTTGAGCAAAATCATCTAACTTTTTATTATCAATTGTTGCACCTGCTGCTTTTTCGTGACCGCCATATTTATTTAAATGCATAGAGCATGCTGTAAGCACATCAACAATATGCACCCCATCAACACTACGAAAAGATCCTCGTCCTTCATCGCCAATTTTTGAAAAAACACCTGTCGGTTTTTGATACTTTTCTGCAATACGACCAGCGACAATTCCCACGATTCCTACCGGATATTCTTCTGATGCAATAACGATAAATGAACGATCCCTCTGTTCTTCCTCTACAATTTTTTCTGCCTCATGTGTAATTTTATCCACAAGCTGACGCCTTTGAATATTTTGTTGTTCAATGTCTTGTGAAAGCTTCCTTGCATTTTCATATTTCTGTTCTCGCATAAGTGCATATGCATGCTTTGCATGAGTCATCCGTCCTGCTGCATTGATTCGTGGTGCGATTTGAAATGCCACCATATGTACTGATGGTACTTTTTGTTCTGTGATTGCAAGATTACCAGTCTTAATGAGTTCTTGATATCCTTTCCGACGTGTTTTAGAAAGTACAATAAGTCCGTACTTTACAAAAACACGATTTTCTCCCACAAGTGGCATGCAATCAGCAACAGTCCCCACACAAACCACATCCAACATCCACTTAAGTTTATCCATCTCTTCTGGCAAAAAAATACTATGAAGTGCTTGCACAACCTTAAACGCTACTGCTGTTCCTGAAAGTTCTTTAAATGGATATTTCTCTCCAATAACTTGTGGATTAATAATTGCATACGCATTTGGCAAAACTTCTGGTGCATGATGATGATCTGTAATGATGACATCCATGCCACAAGAAACCGCATATGCTACCTCATTCACATTTGATGTCCCACAATCCACACTAAAAAGCAATGATACTTTTTCTTTTTTAAATAAATCAATTGCTGTTGCATTGATTCCGTGTCCTTCTGTAATTTTATCTGGAATATACACCTCTACATCCAATCCAAGCGCTTCTAAGCCCTCTGCGAGAACTGTTGCACTACTTACACCATCTGCATCATGATCACCAAATATGCCAACTCTTTCACCAATACTCACTGCCTCATACACACGTTGCACTACTTTTTCCATATCATTAAAAAGAAAAGGATCGTGAAGATCTTTTTCATAATCAGGCGAAAGAAATTTATCAACGTCCTCAGCAGTTTTAATACCTCGTTGCAAAAAAATCTGCTCAATCACTTGATAAAGTTCTTTTCCGTTAATCTTTTTATCTATTTTTTCTTTTATATGCCAATTCATAAAAAATTATTGTAACACAGTTTAATTTTCAATCTACTTCAATTGTTAAAATATAGCAAAAAAATAAAAACACATGCAAATAATAGAAAAAATGCATATCAATAAATAATAAATTACATAAAAAAAGAAATTTGCAAACACACAAACTTTATTTTTTCTTTTCATCCACACAACTAAACCGTGCAGAAAATGTTAAATCTGTAGAATCAACAATGCTCAGTTTCAAAACCATTTCCTGTCCGGGTGGGCACACAAAAAAATTTTCTACTCCAAGATCTTTAGCTAATTTTTGTGCATCAGAATCATTGTAATCAAATCGAAAAACATATTCACTACACATAAACAATGCACTAATACGCTTCAAAACCTCACGTGGTGGTGTAAAACCCCGTACAATAAAATCTCTTGCACCAAGATCTTCTGCTTTTTTCTTATCATAATTACGTCCTAAATGAGAATTGATTACAACAGGAATATCAGCTGTACGCTCATTTTTTTTCAGTGTTTCCATCATCGCAAATCCATCCATACGTGGCATAACAATTCCAGTAAAAATCAAGTCCGGTATGTAATCTGAAATAATATTAAGTGCATCCAAACCATCAGTAGCGCGAATCACATTGTAATCAGCATTTACAAAAACATCTGAATACATGTCCAATGTATCAATATCATCATCAACAATCATAATAGTCTTTTTATTTGGATTAATATGTTTGTCTTTTTTTGAACCATGACTCTTTTTTGCTTGTTGCCCTTGTGATTGTGATGCACTTATCACTGTACTATGATTTACTTCAACCGGCGCTCGTGTAGCTTGTGAATTTTTTGTGATATCTTGATGTTCTGCTGATATTTTTTTCTCCTCCACAACTGGCGCATCAGCAAATTCACCATTTTGTTTAAACTCTTTTTCCCATTGCTTTTCCTTTTCTGCTGGCGCAGATATATTTGTCTTTGTGGCCAATTTTTTTTCAGATTTTGCGCCAACCTCTTCCCATTTTTTCTCTTTTGTAGCGCTGGCTGCAACAGATTCTACAAATTGTTCTTTTGTAGATATAGTATTGTCAGAATCTAAAATCTTTTGTTCTCTTCCCTCTTTTTTGTCTTTTACAGATGACAAATTCACAGAAACAGTATCCGGTACTTCCACTTCAACACCATTATTGAGATTATTCACCACCTCCTCAATCGGATCCTTCTTTTGCACATCACTTTGTACAGAACTATCGTTTTGTGGTCGCAATGATGCCACATCATCATTTTTCACGTCTCCTAACAACACGTGATCTTCTTCGTCACCGCCACCACCGTATTGTGAAAAAATATCACCAACATCAGAAAATTCATTAGTATCATCTTGCCCAAGGAGTTGTAATTTTTTATCTTGTAAGGACATATTTTTATGTATTTTTAATTATAATCTTAAAATCCACTGCAGTATCCACTGCATCATTATTATAAACAAGTAACGGATTGATATCTATTGCAATAATCTCAGGATTTTCTCGACCAATCAACGCAAGTGTTTGAATTACATGAGCAATCATATCACTATCATAACTTTTTTCTCCACGTGTACCATCAAATAAAAATGCAAGTGCTCCTGTTGTAAGTATTTTTTTAATCTCTGTGATGGATAATGGTGTAACATAATGATCCACTGCATGAAATACCTCCACATAAACACCGCCCAAACCCGCCACAATCACCGTATCAAAAACAGGATCTTTCTTCATTCCAATAATAAGTTCTGTCTCAATTGGTAGCATTTTTTGTACAATTACACGTGAATTTTTCTCTGGAAACTTGCGAAGCAAGGTCTTCCGCGCCTGATCAAGCTCGATAAGTGTTTTAATTGATGCAATCACACCACCACGATCTGTTTTATGTGCGATTTTTGGATTATCAATCTTTGCTACACATGGATATTTTATATGTGTTTGCGCATCTAACCCGTTCGTCACATCCACAAACTTTACAATTGGCACACTATAAATTTTTGCTATCTCTGCCACATCTGCAAAATACAGTCCACCGTGTTCAAATCCACGATCAATAATCTGTCTTGTCTTTATGCGACGCTCTCTATTAACAGACTTCTCTGTCAGCATAAAGACTTTTTTTTCTTTCACAAAACTCGCCAATGCACTAAGTGCTCTTTGCGGTGTATCAAAATGTAAAACGCCATTTTCGCGCATATATTGTACAGAATTCGCAACACGGACACCACCAATAAACGATGTTAAAATCATCTTTTTTGACTTTTTTTGCACTTCCACAAGTAGTTCAGCAACTAAATCAACCGGTGTTTGATCTTGTGGTGTCAATAACACAAGCACAACATCCGTTTTTTCATCTGCTAAAACAATTTTTAACCCTTCTCTATACCGATCAATATTTGCATCTCCAAGTAAATCTACAGGATTGTGCACAGATGCTGCTACCGGTAATTTTTTCTGCAACTTTTTCTTTGTTTCTGATGCAAAAACATTCATTTCAAGTGATGACAGATCCGCCACAATATCTGCTGCTAACACACCCGGACCCCCTGCATTTGTCACTACACTTACACGAGAACCAAATGTCTTAACATCACAATACGCACCAAAAAGCATAAGAGCAAACAATTCATCCATAGTTTGTGCACGAATTGCACCTACTTTTTCGATAGCTGCAGAAAAAATCTCATCGCTTCCAGCAAGTGACCCCGTATGAAGTGCTATGGCACGTTGTGCATCTTCAGAATGTCCAGATTTGAGCACAACAACTTTCTTTCCTGCCTTATATGCCCGTGCCAACACCTTGAGTAAATACCTTCCCCGAATCACACCTTCGAGATAAAGTGCAATTACTTTTGTTTTTTTGTCCTCTATTAAGTAATCAATAATATCTGCCGCACCAATTTGCATCTTATTGCCAATTGATACTACGAGTGAAAAGCCCATATGATCAGCACGCGCCTTATCCATCATTGCTACTGCAAGTGCACCAGACTGCGAAATAAACGCTGTATGCCCTTCCACTGGTAATCCTTCCGCAAATGATGCATTCAACCCCAAAGATGGTGCTAAAAACCCCAAACAATTTGGACCAAGAATCTGTATATCCAATTCTTTTGCTAATAAATTTAATTCAATTTCTCTATTATGTCCCTCAGAACCACTTTCCCCAAATCCCGCAGAAATCACTATAAAATTCTTGCACTTGCTCACACTATCACGCACCACATTCACCACATATTTCGCCGGCACAACAACAATGGCACAATCAACATTGTTTTCAACATCTGAAAGCGATTTATAACATTTCCTCCCAAAGATTCGACTCCTCTTAGGATTAACAAAATACACATTTCCAGAATAGTTATGTGCCAAAATATTTTTTGCAATCATATTTCCTACCTTGCCTTTAGTACTGCTAGCACCAATAACAGCAATTGACTGCGGATTGAATAGTTGTGTTAATTTTTGTTTTACCTTCATATAAAAATAGTATACCAAAAAAAGTACAAACCTGCACTTTTGAAACACTATTTAAAACAGCAAGTGATTTCACTTGCTGTTTTTCAAACACCTGTAAATGGCAAACGCATTTGTTTTGGACCATTTACTTTTTTCTGATTTTTTAGTGCGCGTTTTTGACTTTCTATGCACTTATGCTCAGAATGCTTCCATACACGCATATCGCTTAGTTGCTTAATATGAACAGCGCTAATTGGCACATGAAATTTTTTTGCAATTTTATCTGCCAATATGCGACGTGCAATATGCCACACATCATGAAAACCATCTGCTGTGATATACTGATTGAAAAATTGATCTGCACAAAGCAGTTCATCTCTCTTTGTAGCACTATAGCGCATACGCACAAGAAAACACTTTGAATACTGTAGTGACATTTTTACTTCCTCCTTCTTTCGATTTCTTTTTGTGCCCATTGGCTAAGAAAAGAAGATTTTTCTACCGCCATTTCTTCTAACGTTTCCATGCTTAATTGTTCACGATCACGCAACCACGCTAACCGCAAAAAGACACTGTTTTGTAAGATTTCATTTACTTTTTTCATTTATCTCCTCTTTTATTTTATTTTTAAAAAACACGCCAAAAAATCTAAAAATTCAATATACAGCAAAAACAAGATACTGTCAATAACTGTTACTTAAATTCAACCTCCAAGCTTTCTTTGGAATAGAAGTAATCCATGATTGCTTCTGATCTTTGTAGAACTGAAAGTTCTATCAGTAAAGAAATCAGAGTAATGGTGGTAGAACGTACTACTGTGCTCGTAGAGCACATACACGTGTACGGAAAAAAGCAGAAAAAGAAAAATGTTAATTTAAATAATTATTACTTTCACATATTTTATTTTTAAAAACAAAAAGACGCTCTCCTTCCTAGAGCAGAGCACCTATTTTAAAACTATACAAATTTATCAATTTTTATTTATTCAATAACTGTTTTTTTCATCATTTCTTTTGTGTTTTTTTCCAACACATTGTCCTCTACAGCATCTTCTTTCTTCACTTCATCAAATACACTTTTTTTATCACTTCGTTCAACAATCATGTTATAGTTATCTTCTTCGTAAATATCTCCAACTTCTTCATTTGCCATATTCAAAAAGAAATACACACCTACAATTGCTGCAACAAGCAATAAGATTGCAAATGCAAAATTTACGTCCATTTTTTTATTCAACATGCTTTTATATTTATTTATTTATATAAAATATTATATCACATTTTCTATGAATAAAAAATTCCATATTATTATTTAATTATGATTACTTTTTTGTAATTTTATCTTTTCCACCAGACATATATGGTCGCAACGCTTCTGGCACTACAACACTTCCGTCTGTTTGTTGGAAGTTTTCCAAAATTGCAACCAATGCACGACCACATGCAAACGCAGTTGCATCAATTGTATGAACATATGCCAATGTGCCATCCGCCAAACGCACACGCGTTTTTAATCGTCGAGATTGATAATCAGTCATATAATCAGCTGTATGTGTCTCACGATACGCTTTTTGACCTGGAAGCCAAACATCCATATCAACTCCACGTACATTTGGTTTACCAATATCTGCTGTACATTTCAATAATTTTCTATATGGCAATTTTAGATTTCTCAATAAATATTCCTGTACAGCAATTGTCAAAAAATGCTCATTAAGTCCTTGTTCTGGTGTTGCAATTATTTCCATTTCCAATTTATCAAACTGATGCATACGAATAATTCCTTCCATATCTTTACCATATGTGCCAGCTTCCCTACGAAAACTTGTTGCATACCCAATGTATCGAAAAGGCAAATCTTCTTCATTAAGAATTTCATTACAATGCAATGCGCCAAGAACATGTTCTGCAGAACCTTGTAACCACAAATCCTCACCCTCGATCTTATAACGATCATCTCGTGGTTCAAGTCGGTCCATTGCATCAAACATCTCTGTACGAATCATAAATGGTGGAAATACTGGCGTAAATGGTTTTGTTTCAATATCACCGACATCAAAATGATTTACAATTTCTGCAATTTTTTCTTCATCAGTTAATGTGTCCATTACGTATTGCATAAGTGCTAATTGCAATATCACCAAGTCTCCTTTAAGATAAGCAAAACGCGCCCCTGTCACTTTTGCAGCACGCTCTTTATCAATCCAATCATTATTTTGTGCTAATTCCCAATGATTTTTTGCATCAAATTTCAATTCTGGTTTTTTACCCCATTCATAAACAACAACATTTTCATCTTCCGTTTTTCCAATTGGTGTATCTTCTGTTGGGATATTTGGTATTTTTTTAATCAAAGTGTTGTATCTTTCTTCGATATCTTTTACCTGTAATTTCACAACATCAATTTTTTCCTTTATCTCTTTTCCTTTTGCAATAATTTTTTTTCGCTCTTGATCATTACATGCTTCTTTAATTTGTGTATTAATTTTATTTTTTTTCTCCTGTAAAGCCTCTATTTCTTTTATCAAACCAACACGCTCTTGATCAAGAATGAGAAATTTTTTCACATCAATTTCAATATTTTTATTTTCCGCTGCCTTTTGTACTTTATCCGCATTTCCACGAATATATTTAATATCTAACATATATCTAAATTTTAATAAGTAATCATTTTATAAACATATCGTAGTGTTATATATCATTCTAAACGTATTTGAGAACTCCATGCATCTCTCTATATTCAAAAATGTAAAATACATTTAAAAAATAACTAAAAAAATTTCACGAGACACGCCCGATGACTTTTGATAAAAATAATACAAGTTTTGCAATACAATTTTTTTCATTTTTCACAAAACATCTTTTATTTAGCTTCTATATACTATCAAAATTTATTTCTCTATGCAATCAAAAAACCGCTCGTGAAAGCGGTTTTAAAGTTTTATTTAATCTTTGTGATTTCTACTTCTGTATAGGATTGTCGATGACCATATTTCACCTTATATCGTTTCTTTGCCTTATGCTTGATGCCCCACACTTTATCATGACGATTTTGTGCAAGAATCTTCCCTTCTACAATAGATTTTTCAAGACTTGGTGTACCAACCGCCACTTTTTTATCATCCCCCATCAAAAGCACTTCATCAAAAATAATCTTATCTCCTGCTTCACCCGAGATCTTTTCAATCGTGATTTTGTCACCCTCTGACACCTTATATTGTTTTCCGCCAGTTTTAATTATTGCAAGCATCTTTCTAAAAAAACTAAAAAAATTATATCAAAATTTGCAGTAGTTTCACTACTGTAACGTCACTAAAGTGTACTACATCCCACAAATTATGTCAACAAAGGAAATTTATTTGGATAAACGTATATCAATAGAGACTAATTCCCCATTTCGCATAACCTTTAGTGTCACATTTTTTCCACGAGCATCATGCATTAATCGTGAAAGATTATGTTTCACATCCACTACGCTTGTATCTACCATGACAACAATATCACCTCCAAGCAATCCGCTCCGTGCAGCTAGTGTATTATTAAACAGTGTTTTTTGTTGATATGTCGCATCTGCTTTTGGTCCAATAATTTTTGCACCACTATCCACTGTCAACTGATCAATATACACATCCATACTACTAATCATCTCATAATCCACACCCAGCAAAAGGTGTTGTTGTGCTTTTTCATCATTCTCATTGTGCAAATAATCCTCAAACGCCTTATATACGTCATTTGCCGCAATCGCATAATATTCTGTATCAACTACAACACCACTAATCATATCCGTCACATTCTTTTTTGCAATAAGACCAATCATATTTCCATGATAATCTACTACAGGTGCTCCAACACTCATCTCAAATACACTCTCAGATAAATCAATTTTAAGCGTACCTTGAAGATGATCAGATATTGGTGACATAATACTCTTATTGTACGCATTTCCAATTAAACCTCCTGAAGCAAAATATGCCCCATTTTTCATACGTGACTGCATAATCCCAATCAATTGTTTTCCGCTTCTTGCTTCATCTGAATTTGCAAATGAAATCGTGGCAAGGTCAGTTGCATTAATCTTAAGAAATGTAATACCAGTGTAGGAATCATTAAAAAAAGATGACACTGTATAAATACTATTATCAGAAAGTTTAATATGCACAGCATCTGTTTCATCAATGTCACCTATCGTCGTTGCAACCACACCATCACTGCTAATCACAATACCATTTCCAGAAACTCTCTCTCCATTAGCACGCACCACCTCAACATAGGTCACAGTTGTTGACGCACGATTGGCAATATCTGCTATAGACTCGTTGTTTTCCACAACAATTTTTTCTGTATTTTTAATCACTTTAACACGATTGTCCAATGCCTTAATCAATGGATATTCAGACCATACGGGATGTGTAATCACTTTGGAAAAAATCATGTAATCCATCAAAAGACCACCTAAACCACCAATAATAAAAATAATTATGCCAACTCCAATATACTTCAAAATATTTTTCATAAGTTCATTTTATCCAACGAGTAACCACTGCGTCGTAAGCAACACCGTAAGTGAAAGCACTACGCAATATATAATTGTAATAATAATTCGTTTTTTTGACAATGTATCAAGAAAAACCATTTGTACAAGATCCCAAAGAACATAATAAAACATTAAACTAATTGTCGCCATTGTCAAGTATCCGAAAGGCCAAAAATTTGCCATCCACACAAGCTGAATCATCGCAAATCCAATTATAACACTATAAAGCAAAACACGCTGTGTATCACTTGAATATGCGCGCAAAGACACAAAAGTGACCATTGTCACAAAAATAAAATGTACCAAAATAAAAATCCATAACGAAATATCAAAGTTAATATAAAAACCATAAATCGCTGCATAAAACAGAAATACTGTGGCAATCAAAGTTGCAGAAAAAAAACTACGTGCTGTCATATCAAATGAGTTTTTACAAATACGTTTGATTCCTAAAAGAACCATGTAAAATAATATCGAAACAAAACCACCGAAAATCTGTCGCTCTCCAAGGTCATCAATAAAATATAATAAACTTAGAGAAGATGCAGAAATTGCCAAAGGTAGAAATGTGTAGATAATTTTTTTCCCAACATTATATCCAGAAAAAACAGAAACTACGAGCAAGGCAACAATAATGGCTATGCCAATTTTTTCTCCTAAAAGAGCAAAAGATATAATTCCCTCAATGCCAAAAAAGAATAAGAGAGAGAAAATAATGCTTCGCAAATGTGCGATCATAAACTCAATAATTTACTTCACCGATACAGATATTTTTTCATTTTTTATATCAATTGAAACAGTGTTACCAGACACAATGCGTCCATCCACAATCTCCATTGCCAATTCATCCAAAAGATCATTTTGTATAACTCGCTTAAGTGGACGCGCTCCATATAATGGATCAAATCCCTTTTTCGAGAGAAATTTTAACACCTTTGGAGAAAACTCTACAATAATCTTCTTATTTTTTAACCGCTCTTTTACCTGCTTAAGCTGAATATCAACTATATATTTGATCATCTCTTCTGTCAATACTTGAAATACGATAATATCATCCACACGATTAAGAAATTCTGGTTTAAAATGTGCACGCATTTCTTGCATTACATCTTCTTGCATTTTTTCTTCGTTGTTTTTTTTGCCATTATTTTGCATCTCAAATATTTTCTCCGAACCAATATTTGATGTCATGATGATTACAGCATTCTTAAAATTCACTGTTCGTCCTTTACTATCAGTCAATTGTCCATCATCCATAATTTGAAGAAATATATTGAAAACTTCTGGATGCGCTTTCTCAATCTCATCAAAAAGAATTACACTGTACGGCTTTCTCCGCACTATTTCCGTAAGCTGCCCTCCTTCTTCGTGACCAACATAACCTGGTGGTGATCCAATAAGTCTTGCCACTGCATGTGACTCCATATATTCACTCATATCGATACGAACTAACGACCGTTCATCGTCAAACATGAATTCTGCCAAAGCTTTCGCTAATTCCGTTTTTCCGACACCTGTCGGTCCAAGAAAGATAAATGATGCAATCGGTTTACTCTCATCAGATATTCCCGCACGAGATCGTCGTATAGCATTTGATACTGCAGAAATTGCTTTTTTTTGACCAAATACTCTTTGTGACAACTTTTTTTCCATCTTCACAAGACGCTCCATCTCACCTTCAAGTAATTTTGTGATTGGCACACCTGTCCATCGTGATACAATCCGTGCAACATCTTCTTCTGTTACTTCTTCTTTAAGAATCGCACCATCTTTTTGAATATCATTCAATTTTTTCTGTGCGTTTTTGATCTGCTTTTCAGATTCTGGAATTTTGCCATAACGAATCTCTGCAACTTTATCAAAATCACCTGTTCTCTCCAAATTATCTGCCTCTGCACGCAATTTCTCGATAGACTCTTTAGTATTGCGAATCTCAATAATCATTTCTTTTTCTGCTGTCCATTGCATCATGAGCTTGTTTGATGCTTCCTTGAGCTCTGCAAGTTCTTTATCAATTTTTTCAATCTTTTGTGTATTACCATTTTTCTTCTCCTTCTCAAGTGCTTTCTTTTCAACCTTCAATCGTCGCATATTTCGATCCATTTGATCAATCTCATCCGGCATAGAATCAATCTCCATACGAAGTGTTGAAGCAGCTTCATCTATAAGATCAACTGCCTTGTCTGGCAAAAATCGATCAGAAATATATCGTTGTGACAAATCAACTGCTGCGATCACTGCATCATCGACAATCCGTACACCATGATGAATTTCATATTTTTCCTTTATACCTCGCAAAATTGCCACTGCATCCTCAGAATTTGGCTCATTGACAAACACTGGCTGAAATCGTCTTTCGAGTGCAGCATCTTTTTCAATATATTTTTGATACTCCTTAAGTGTTGTTGCGCCAATCGTCTTGATTTCTCCACGCGCAAGTGCCGGTTTAAGCATATTTGACGCATCCATCGCACCTTCAGTCGCACCAGCGCCAACAAGCGTATGTAATTCATCAATAAACAAAATAAACTTTCCAGCAGAAGCATCAATTTCTTTAAGCAATGCCTTCAATCGATCTTCAAACTCACCACGAAACTTCGCTCCAGCAATAAGTTGTCCAAGATCAAGTGCCAACACTTCTTTATCTTTGAGAGATTCCGGCACATCTCCCACAGCAATACGCTGCGCAAGTCCTTCAATAACTGCTGTTTTTCCTGTACCCGGCTCCCCAAGTAAAACAGGGTTGTTTTTTGTTCGTCGAGACAGAATCTGCATCACGCGACGTACTTCATCATCACGTCCAATAATCGGATCTAATTTATCATTACGTGCACTCTCAGTAAGATTATGTGTAAATTTACTAATTGTGTCCATCACATTTTCTGGATCTGGCGAATCCACATTTCCCGCACCGCGAACATCAACAAGCGCCCTTTTAAAATCATCATATGTCACATTATATCGTGCAACAATTTCTTTTATTTTCTTTTCTCCATCAATTAAAGCTAAAAACAAATGTTCCGTCGACACAAAATCATCTCCCATTATTTGCATTTCTTTTTCTGCCTGCTCCAAAACACGAGAAAGCTCTTGAGACACATATAATTGCGATTGATCTGTTTCTGTTATTTTAGTTGTTGTCATTTGTACATGCGATTCAACATTTGCAACAAACTCCTGATATGACACACCTTGCTTTTTAAGTGTAATCGGCACAATCGATCCTTCCTGAACAATAAGTGCATATAATAAATGCACCGGCATCACAAATTGACCTCGATTTTCCTGTGCCACTATCTGTGCCGCTTGCAATGCCTCTTGTGATTTTGTTGTAAATTTATTTATATCCATAAAAATGCTGTACTTACAAATAACTCCTGATTATTTTTCTTTTTTGTTCAGATCATTTTTATCTTGTAGCACTATATCTTTCATAATTTCTTCACCCTTATGCCATACTTTAAATTGAACAGTATCTCCTACTTGATACTCATTAATAATCTTTACCAGCGGATTCTCATCGGTAATTTTTTTCCCATCAACCTCTAAAATAATATCATTTTCCACAATACCTGCTTTATCTGCTGGCGAACCTGGCAAGACTGCAAAATCTGTAACGCGATCACCACGCACAACTAATACACCATAATCATATTTCACATTGATTTCACTACTAATCTCTTCTGTGAGAGCTACATATCGCACACCGATAAATGGTCGTGAAATCTTTCCATCTCGCTGTACATCTTCTATTAAACGCATCACTTGATTAATCGGAATTGCAAATCCAATATTCTCTGCATCTTGTGCTACAGCTGTATTAATCCCAATCACTTTTCCACTAAGATCAAGTAATGGCCCACCGGAATTTCCAAAATTAATTGCAGCATCTGTTTGAATGATACCTGTTAACTCTTCAGCGCCTGTAAGACCGCCGCCAGCAACAATATCACGACTCATGCCAGAAATAATTCCTCTACTTACAGAATGCGAAAATTCTCCTAATGAGTTTCCAATAGCAATCACTGTTTGACCAATTTTAATCTCATCAGAATTTCCAAGATTTGCAGCTGTAAATCCATCACCTTCTACTTTAAGTACAGCAAAATCCAAAACATTATCACGCGCTAATATTTCTGCAGAATACTCTTCTCCGTCAGATGTTACTACAGTATATTCTGCATTCGAATCAGATACGACGTGACGATTTGTTACAATCATTCCATCCTCAGAGACAAAAAATCCTGTCCCTCCACCTATTTTTTGTTTTTCGAATAATTTTTCCCCAGGCACATTTCGCTGTCCATTTGGTACACCAAAAAACAAATCGAAAGGAGAATACATCTGATTATATTGTGGCACTTCCTTTGTCACGACGATACTCACAACAGATGGTGTCGTCGCACTCACAACATCAATAATCGTATCATCTTGTAATTGTGTTACCTCTTTCACAATTGTTGGACTCTTCTCAGATAATGTCAACACATATTTTTCAAACATATATCCATATACCAATGCACTTCCCACAACTCCAGCCAACAAACCAATCGCGGCTACTAGCAATATTAAACTCGTATTAGATGTCTTTTTCTTTGGTTTTTGTACAACATGTAATTCCTCACTCATATTAAGAATAATCAAATATTATTATTTTTTAACATTTCTTTTTGTGTATCCATAGCTTCTTGACGCATTTTCTCTTCAAAATCATTCATATTTTGATCTGAAAAAACAAATAAACCAGTATGTGTTTCCCATTCATATGTTGGCAAAAATTCACTCACTTTCATCTGAATAATGCGATCAGAAAGAAAACTTGCAAATGTTTTTTTCTTTATAATAATCTGCGAGATATGCACAAGCTTTCCGCTTTCTTCTTCTGAAATATCATTTACTCGTACAATATGTAAACCAAGTGGAGTTTCAAGAACATCAGAAATATCTCCAATGTTCATCTGCGAAATATTTTTCCCAATCTCGTCTTGTAATTGTTCTTCTCTAAACCATCCCATAACTCCTCCATCTACAGCTGTCTGACCTTCTGAATATTTCATCGCAACATCAGCAAATACACGACCATCATTCAATTCTTTTTGCACTTTCTCAACCTTTGTACGCATATCATCTGTCACAGCATTTTCTTTCTCAAATTTTGCAGAAACTTTTTCGCGTAATAATTGTCCACGCACAACTTTATCACCAAAATCATCTAGCGACCAACCATAGAGATGTTTCAATTTTGTCTCAACATGTTCACGCGTTCCCATTTGTTCCATCGGACGATTCATTGCCGCCTTGACAGCCTCATCACTTAATGTAATCCCCCACTCCTCTGCAATTTTTTCCACAGCAATGTCCTCAATAAGTTTATTGAGCATTTTTCGCTCTCGAATTAAGAGACGTTTTTTACCATCCTCAGTCGTAAAGTCAATACGAATACCCATTGTAGAAAAATCTTGATTTTCATAAAATTGCTTGATTGACATGGTATTTTCTTCAAGTTCTGCAACAGATATCCATACTCCATCAACGATAATAGCTGGAAGATGTAACGTCTTTCGCACAGAATCAATCACTGGAGATTCTACACGAAAAACATATGTGGCAGCAAGAATGAAAAGAGTGATAACTACAAGAATTGTGCTCCCAATAATAAGGATTTTTTTATATGTTGCATTCATATTTTATATTATTTTAAAAAAAATACTCTAACCAAATTTGATAATGTTCTTTTTTTTCTCCAACATCAAATTTTTCTTCTCCTCTCTCCTGTAATTCTCCTTCTTCTTTCGATCGACGAACAATCACAACATGCTCACCAGGTTTTTTGTAATTGAGCTTTTTTGCCTCTTTTTCATATGAATGTTCTGATTGTAAATATGCAATGCGATCCTGCAAAGCGACATTTTCATGTTCATATTGTCGCTTCTTTTGTTCAAGCATTTGGATCTCATCCTGAATTACGCGTGCACGCTTTTTTTCTTTCACAGTCAAAAATAGCGTTGCTCCAATGATAGCAATACTCCCTACAAATAAAACGATCGTGAGAAATGTACGGAACCCTTGGCTCATAAAAAATATATTATACGTACATTAGTGGCATCAGTGTAAAGCCGATCATCGAAAAAATCACGATTATTGCAAAAATAAACCAAAATATATATACTGTTTTCTTTCGTTTCTTTGACCACATACATACTAATTGTATCAAAAATTATTTCAAATTTCAAGTAAACACGATCTCAAGCACATAACTACCCTAAACAATGGAAAGATAAAAATGAACCAAATATAAATAATTAATTTTGAGACAAATGTCCTTAGATATAACAAAAAACCACTCTGGATAGAGTGGTTTTTTACAAATTACAGAATGTTTGTAATATTTATTTGAGAGTAATTGTGCCACCAGCTTCTTCAATTTTCCCTTTAATTTCTTCAGCTTCTTCTTTTTTCACTGCCTCTTTGATTACAACAGGTGCACCATCTACCATGTCTTTCGCTTCTTTGAGACCTTGACCTGTAATTTCACGTACAGCTTTGATTACATTAATTTTTGAATCACCTGCTGTTGTTAACTCAACATCAAAATCTGATTTTTCTTCTGCAGCTTCTTCACCACCAGCAGCGCCTGGCACTGCCATTGCTACAGGAGCAGCAGCTGATACACCAAATTTGTCCTCAAGTACTGTGATTAATTCTGCGAGATCGAGAACACTCATTTCTTCAATCTCTTTTACGATTTTTTCAAACTTTTTAGGAACCTCTACTGCTTTTGTTTCTTCAGTAGTCTCCTCTGTCTTTTTTTCTTCTGCCATAAAATTATATTACACTTATTAAAATTAATTTAAAAAATAAATTACATGAAAAAAATTACACTTCTTTTTCCTCCTTTACCGCATGCAGTACTTGTACAAATGTACGTGGCACACCAACCAATGTATTCACAAATCCTGAGATTGGTGCTTGTAACTGTCCTACCAAACGTGCACGAAGTTCATCAGTTGATGGAAGTTTCGCAAGTGCCTGCACTTCTTCTACGCTCATCAACTTCTCTCCCAACACGCCACCTACAATTTTTACATTTTCATTTGCCTTTGCTGTTTCGTGAATAATCTTTGCACTTGTTACTTCATCACTGGAAATACTCACTGCAATTTGTCCCTCATATTCTTTTGGATCAATCTCAATATCATTGTTTTTGAGAGCAATTGCGAGCAACTTCTTTTTGATTACCTGAAATGTTGATCCAGATTCTCTCAACTTGCGTTTAAGCTCTACCATATCATTTGCACTAAGGCCTTTGAAGTCCGCAAGTACACACGCAGGAGATTTCTTAACCTCATCAGATAGCTTTGCAACAATTTCTTCTTTTTGTTGTCGTGTAAGCATAGTTTTTGTAAATTAAATCTTTTATAAACTAAAAAATCCCACAAAATCACATTCGCAGAATTTAACATAAAAATCATTATCATTAACACATCACAATGATTTTTCTCCTGTTTCCTCACAAGGACTTACTCAACGCCTTGGTTCTGCGGATTTAGTTTTCTTTTGTAAACTCCACATATACTACCGCACATGTGAAAAACTGTCAATATTATTTTTCTTCTTTTGTTTCTTCGGCAACTTTTTCTGTCTTTTCCTCTTTAGTTACTTCAGCATTTTCTTCTTTTTCTTCAATTTTCTTAGCAGGAATTTTCACTACACGTTTTGTGCCCTTAATTACACCATTTGCTACCAAAAGATTATAAACACTATCAGATGGTTGTGCACCATTTTCTAAGTATTTTTTGATTTCATCTTCTTTAAGCACAACTTGCTTGAGATGTGGATCATAACTTCCTACAATCGCTACATGCTTTCCTGTTGGTGCTTTTAACTTTTCTTGTACCACGATACGGTACTGTGCATGATTGTGCCGTCCTACACGACTAAATCGTATAACTAACATAATTTATGTATTTCAATATAGATATTAAAAATCACATGAGCATGTACTCTCACAGATTCCTAGGCATGTGATAAAGATGGTAACTAATTATCATCATTTTGTCAATAGGTCGTGCGCTGGATTCAAGAAATTATTGCATGTAAAAACTATATATATTAAATATGACAGTTTTTAAAATTATTCACGAAAGAGATTTAACACTGTTTCAATTTTCATGCAATAATTTTATAAGCTTTGTGAAACTTCACTTTTACTATTCTACGCTCTTAAACAACGGTAGTCCATCATTACCTACTGGCACATAAATTGTACCTGCACGATCTTTGAGCTCTTTGATATAAAGATATTCAAGATATTTTGGTGTCAATGATTCGTTAATAATTGCTTGTGCATCACGCTGTCCTTCTGCTTCTACACGTTTGCGTTCTGCTTCCTTTTTTTCTTTCTCTAACACAAATTCATATCGTTGTGATTCTTGCTCTGCCTGTAATTTCTCTTGAATACTTGCTGAAAGCTTTGGTGGAAGCGTCACATTTCTGAGAAGCACCTGCTCAATACCAATTCCTCGTGGTTCAATTGTTTCTATCATCCGTTTTTGAATTTCAGATGATACTTCTGCACGTTTTTCACTATATACATCCTTTGCATTATAGTGCGCAATCACTTCACGTATTGCACTACGAATTTCTGGACGGATAATTTTTTCTTGGAAATTTACACCTAAATCTTTATACACATCTGATGCTCGATCTTCTTGCAAATGATAAAATACCGTAATATCAAGATCAATCGATAATCCCTCATTTGTCAGCGCTGCAATCTGATCCGCTCCAACACGCTGCCCTTCACCTTGCATCACACTCATCGTATACTCTTCTGTACGAATCGTCATACGTTCAATATGCTCAAGTGGGTTGATAATATGCAATCCTGATGAAATTTCTTTGTCCTTCACTTTTCCAAAAAGCGTACGCACACCAGTCGATCCTGCTGGTATCACTACAATGGCATTCATTAAAAAAATGATGAGTAACACACCTCCGACAATCCATAAAATTTTTCCATTCATATTGTTCATAAAATTACTTGATAAGTTGTTACGTGTTTGCGTATATGATGCTGTTTTTGGTTGTAAGCCAAATTGTGCACTTGTGTACTTTTTTAACTCTTTTACTGGATCAGCAAGTATGTACACAAAATGTGACGCGTTTGGATTCATTTGTACATATCTCTGTGCAATCGGTCGCACGATAAATACATATATAAATCCCCAAAAAATCACATTCCATATAAATTCTCCCATGAGCGTATCTGCTAATATTTAACTATTTTTATTATATGGCAAAACATCATTCTACGCCACCACACACATCCAATTAGTGCAATTCTTTCCACCGAAAACAATCAGTTGTATGATCATTAACCATACCAATTGCTTGCATATATGCATAGATAACTGTCGGACCAACAAACGTACATCCATGTTTTTTCAAATCCTTTGAAATTGTTTCAGATAATTTTGTGCTTTTTGGTACATCAGAAAAATTTTTCCATGTATTTTGCATTGGTGTATTTTCTACAAACGCCCAGAGATATGCATCAAAACTCTCATATTCTTTTTGAATATTTATGACAGATTGTGCATTTTGTCGTACGCTATACACTTTCAATGTATTGCGCACAATTGCAGCATCTTTTAAAATGAGATTCAATTCTTTATCTGTCATCATTGCGACATTCTCCACAACAAAATTTTTAAAACATTTTTTATATCCTTCACGTTTATGTAAAATAGTAATCCATGAAAGACCCGCTTGCGCGCACTCCAACACAAGCATTTCAAATAATTTTTGATCATCATGTACTGGCACACCCCACTCATGGTCATGATACTGTATATACAGCGGATCATCACTCACCCATTCACACCGTTTTTTCATATAATTTCTTATTTTTTTGTATATATCATATATTCCTAGCTTTCGTCATCCTCAATAATATAAATCTTTTCATTCATAACTTTAATGCCTTCCCATTCACCTTTCTGATTAATATTTATTTCATCAATCACTTTTTTATCTCTGATTTTCATAATTACATCATCTTTATCTGAAAGAACATATAAAAAACCTTCGGAATAATCTGCACCAGACAAATCTTCATGTGTAACAGAAAATGTATCCAATAAAGTACCTTGAAAATTAATTTCATACACAGTATTACCGCCTTGCTCCGTAACATATAAGCCATTTGGCGAACATGCAATACCCTCTGTACCAGTATTTCCTCTACCAAGTTTAAATGGTATATTTCCTACATCTTTAAAATTCTCATCTAAAATAGCAATTGAACCATTACGTTCTATGGCCACATAATATTTATCATTACACCACGCAAGCCCTTCTAAATCCTTACCGTTTTCATAAACTTTTTTATTACCTTTTACAATATATCCGCTATCATCAACAGCGACCCATTCAGAATTTCTCTGCTAACCCAGAACCTTCTTTTGCCAGAGTTTTGACAACTTCAACAATTATATTTTGTTTAAAACCCTTGGAATCATTTTTCCCCACACTATTCATACTTTCCTTTTTTGAATCATTTGTATATATCACATCATTTTCACAGCTTTCAAAATCAACACGCTTAATATTAGTTGTGCCTTGTGGCACATAATACATCGTCACATCAGGATCACCTCCTGTAATTGTCAGTTCATAATATGATTCTGGATATGCTTTACTTTTTTTTGTGCCTGTAAAAGAATAATACTCTGTAAACCGCGTTTTTTCATAACGACGTGCCTCCATGTGTCCATTGAAAATACCATCAACGCGATACTCGTCTAAAATATCACGCAATTCTTGTGCATTTCCAATTGATTGTTTTTTCTTCCCCTCATCACCAACTGTGCTGTCAAGAAACGGTCCTTGATGTATAAATACAAATGTCCGTTTTTCTGTACTCAATTGTTCCTTGAGCCATTCTAAATCTTCTTTTTGCACAAATCCTGGTATATATCGATGTCCTGTTGGCCCTGGCTCAGGATCTCCCTCTGGATGAAAATTTCCATCAATAATTACAAAACGATAATCACCTGTATCGATTACTTGTTTTTGATCTTTTATGCCAATTTTTTCACGAAATTGTGCTTTAGTGATACACCGCAATTCATGATTACCAAGAACATAATAGATTGGCACATGTATTTTTTGCAATTCTTGATCTACGAAATCAATACCCATAAAACACAACCAATCAGGATCCCCTGTGCCTTCCACAATATCACCACCATGGATCACATATTCTGGCTGAAAAGTATTCATCTGTGCAACAAAATTTCTCAATGGTCGAGTATATTTTTCTTTCAGATATCGCGGTGATTCTTTTTTTTCCAATCCATCATTTTTATTAATACGATTTGGTCGCACATGTGTGTCTGTGATGATTCCGATTTTTAGTATTTGATCTGTTTTAATCTTTTTATGCCACACAGGAATTGCATCATATATTTTTTTTGCTTCTGCAAAATTTTCTGCAATATTTTTATTGCTCTTTTGTATTGAAATATGAAAAAAAATAAAATTACCCACAAAAATAATACCTGCAATAAAAATACTTATAATAATAATTTTTTTCATAATAGTTTTGATTTAATAAAAATGGCACATTACTTTGTATTTTGAATAGTGTGTAATACGTTTTTTACATCTTCCATCATAGCTTCATCTAAAATTGATAATGTCACTATTTGTGAATTTTCTTTTTGTAAATCTTTTACAATCTGTGCAACCTCTTCTTCTGTTTTTTCATCAATCTTACTCACAACAATCCACTCATTTTTCTTTATCAAATCTGCATTAAATGCTTCCAATTCTGCACGTACAGCACGATAATCTGCAACAGGGTCTTTACTGTCAGCTGCAACAAAATGAAAGAGATTTTCTGTACGTTCAATATGTCGGAGAAATTTATGCCCAAGCCCTTTCCCCTCTGCTGCACCGCCAATAAGTCCTGGGATATCAGCAAGAATCAAATCATAATACACACCAAGATGCGGTTCCAATGTGGTAAATTGATAATTTGCCACCTTGCTTGACGCACTGGTTAACTCGTTTAAAAGACTTGATTTACCCACATTTGGATATCCTACAAATCCGACATCCGCAATCATCTTTAATTCTAATCGCAAAGAAATTTTGTCACCAGGTTTCCCCTCATTTGCACGTTCTGGTGATGTATTTCTGCTAGAGCGAAAATGATAATTCCCAAAACCACCATTGCCACCACGCGCAACAACAACTCTCTGACCAATATCAACAATATCGTATGTTTTATCATGTGTGATGTCATGTGCCACCGTACCAACTGGCACTGGCACCACAATATCTTCTCCATCTTTACCGCTACGTATATTTTGCTCTCCATCTTTACCAGCACCTGCTTTTACATTTTTCTTTGTGCGAAAAGGTCTTAGTGCCCCCAAATCAGAAACACCTTCCAAAATTACGTCACCACCTTTGCCACCATTACCACCAGTTGGCCCTTGATCAAACTTTGCCCGTGCCCACCGTACCACACCACTTCCGCCATGTCCTGCTTTTACTTCAATTGTCACATCATCAATAATCATACTTTATCATCTATCAAATTATTTTTACTTTTTTTACACGCGCACAATAAAACAATTACAATCATGTAATTCATCTGTCACATCATACAATATATTTGCAAGATCTGTTTGATGTGCTCCTATAAGTACAGTGTGTGGACGATGTGTACGAACAATATCAATATGGTTACCATGTGCTAAAACAATATCATCAATTACATCAATAGCCATAAGCGCGGTAAAACGCTTTAATTCATTTTCAGTTAAACTTCCCTCACTCATATCCACAACACAATCATCACGAGATAATACAACAATCACACTATCACCATGATCTAAAGCAGCCTGAAATAAATCATGATGTCGTTTTTCTATCTCATTAAATTTGCCAAAAATCATCACTTTTTTCATAATAAAAAATTTTAGTTATTTACTATACTTGTTTTTTAAAATTAAAAAACATCAAAACAACCATCATATCTTTATCCCACAATAATTCCTTTTGTTCTAATTTTTTCAACACATCCCTTTGATCCAAATAAACTACACTCTCAACAATATCATTATCAGGATTTTTCTGTTGTGACACTCTTTGAATATCTCGTGCAATAAAATAATCCACATGTTCTTCGATTGTGCAATTTTTTGTATCATTTGTATAAAATAATGACCATGTCTTTGCTTTCATCGACACTTCTTCTCGCAATTCCTCTTGTGCAACCTGAAGCGCTGTCATATTATTTTTATCAATCCACCCACCAATCAACTTCAAACGTGATTTTTTCTCGTGCTGACGATACTCCTGAATAAACAATATTTTTCCATCATCTTGTACGGGAAGCACGCGCACACCAGAACATAAAGTGACACGCTCATAAAGATGTCCATCAATATCTTCAATAGAACATGTTATATACTTTCCTTTATAGACATCTTTTCTCATAATTAAATACTTAACTATCTATTTTTCATCATTTTCTTTTGGTTTCATAAGAGGAAATAGTGTTACTTCACGTAATGTTTTATTTTCCAAAAATGCAAACAATCGTTCTCCTACACCAAAACCACATGTTGGCGGCATACCATATTCAAGCATTTCTACAAATTCCCAATCTGGCATCATTGCTTCATCATCACCTGCTTCTATCAATTTTTTTTGTTCTTCAAATCGTATCCGCTGATCAATTGGATCATTGAGCTCGCTGTATCCATTTCCCACTTCAGCACCACCAATAATAATTTGAAATTTTTCTACTTGCTCTGAATTATCCACTTTACGTTTTGATAATGGTGCTATAAATACAGGATGATTTATTAAAAATGCCGGACCAGAAATATTTTTACGACAATACTTCCACAACGAATCAGTGAGACGTTCACGATTATCACCTTCATACATCACATCTAATTCTTTAAGTTTTATTTTCATTTCCTCTTCTGATGCAGTGAGCACATTCACATTTGTTTGTTCTAAAATTTCACTCACATAATCAATCTCTTTCCATTCATCAGAAAAATCAAATTCCAAACCATGCGCTACAAATTTTGTTCTTCCATATACTTCTTTTGCAATATGCCGATATAATTCTTTTGCCAAATCCATCCCATCACGATAATTTGCATATGCCCAATAGAACTCCATATTAGTAAATTCTTGCAAATGATTTGGACTCGAGCCTTCATTACGAAATGCACGGCCAATTTCAAATGTCTTTTCAAATCCAGCTGCCATCAATCGTTTTTGCCATAACTCCCCAATAGAAATACGCATATACACATCCAAATCAAAATCATTATGATGTGTCGCAAATGGTCGTGCTTCTGCACCACCAGTTGTCACTTCAACAGACGGCGTTTCTACTTCAAAAAATCCTTTCTCTTCCATAAAATCACGCATCACGCGCCAAAACTGTGCACGACGATGAAACATTTCTCGTAATTCAGGATTGAGTACCAAATCTATATACCTCTTACGAAATCGTTCATCATCATCCTTAAAGCCAAAATGTTCTGCAGGTAGGCCACGAAGTGCTTTTGTGAGAAGTTTCCATTCAGAAACCATGATTGTTCGCTCTCCAGCCTTTGTTACAAAAAGAGTTCCTGTTACTTGTATAAAATCACTTGCATCAATCAATTTTACAAATGTTTTATATGTGTCACCAATTTCTTTTTTTGACACAGCAAGTTGTATACGACCACTTGCATCCTCAATATCAGCAAAAGATAAATTTCCATGTGTACGCTTTGATCGCAATCGTCCACAAATTGTCACTGGACGACCTTCTTTTTCAATAGCATTAAAATGATCTAATACATCCCCGATAAAATCTTTCTGTTCCGCTTCTGCTGGATAAGCAACAATATTTTTTTCCTTCAATCGCTCCAACTTTTCCATACGCTCCTCAAATTCTGTCAATTTTTCTGATTTATTCTCGTTCATAATTTCCTTAAAATATCTTTATTAACTTTTCTACTTTACCGTGAAATATCAAAAAAATCAAAAAGTACCTACTATACAAAAGTAGGTGTTCGTAAGTTTTCCAAACAAAATACGTTTACCCAATGGAAACAACTTTATACTGGACTGTGCCACCCGGCGTTTCCACATCAACTGCATCACCTTCACTTGCACCAATAAGTGCTTTGCCAATTGGTGATTCATTCGAGATTTTGCGCTCAGATGGATTTGCCTCATTTGACCCAACAATCTCAAAAACGTATTCCTGTCCATTTGCCTCTACAGTAACCTTTGATCCAATCTGTGCTGATGCATCATCTGCATCACGCTCTACAACCTGTGACTCTTTAATCATTATCTCAAGTTGAGAAATGCGTGCTTCATTTTCTGACTGACGCTCTTTTGCAGCAGAATATTCCGCATTTTCAGATAAATCTCCTTGCTCTTTTGCTTCCTTTATTGCATTTGCTATTTCTTGACGAATTTTTGTCGTTCGATCTTCAAATTCATTCTGCAGTTTTTCTAAACCTTCTTTTGTAACTAAACGTGACATATTTTTTCTCTTTTTGCGAATTAAAAACACACGATTTCTATCCATGTGTCTTCTCAAGTATGGTTACACTATAATGAATTCTATATCCAATGTCAAATTATTGTGACATTGCAGCATCAATGTAACACTTTTACATTCTTCTTGTTTTTGCATGGACATTATCCCATTCACACCTAATCCTCTATGTCTTTTTTGATTATTATATAATGCATAAACTATAAGAATTGACAACATTACTTACAGAAATACAATATTTCATTCGTACTTACATAGGATTATATAAAAAACACCTCACTTTATTTTTTACACATTTCCTATTTTTTCATTAAAATCTTGCGTTTTCATCAATCGTCATCTTTTTCTTTATTGAACGTCCGCCACGACGTTGAAGAACACGTGTCTTTTCTGTGTCCCTCCTGATTTGATTACGTAGCTCATCTTGAATAATATCAATGCACGCATTTATTGTAAGATTTTTTTCTTCTGCGCGATATTCATTTCCATTATTTGAACGTACAGTAATATTCATAAAAAAATCTCCATCTTTCCTTTGAGAAATCTCCACATGAACATCACGCACTTCCGTTAACTTCTCAAGCGATTTCAACTTTTCTTCAACATATGCTCGTGATGCACTCCCAAGCGATTCTATATTTTTATGATAATATTCTATATTCATAACAATGTCTTTAAATTTATTAATACTCCTTCTTACTTATTATGTATTAAATCCCTTTTATATTTCAAAATCCCGCAAGCACAACTTCTTCTTTTAATTGTACACCAAATTCATCACGAACACGTGTTTTAGCAAGCGTTGATAATTGCAATGCTTGCTCTGCGGTTCCTTTTCCCATGTTAATAAAATAATTTGCATGCTGTACCCCTGCCTGAATATCCCCAATTCGTTTTTGAAACACATTACACGACTGCAAGAGCCATCCTGCAGGTACACGCCCTCCATGTGATTTTTGTCCCGTGTCCAATTCAAACATTTTTTGTACACGATCATCTACCGTTGGATTAACAAACCATGATCCTGCACTTTTTATATTTTGAATCTGTTTACTGTTTCTCTTTGCAATTGTATTGTACATCGCCTTATCAATCTCCCCCTTGTTCCCTAATTCAAAATGAAATGTCACGCTGATAATAATATACTGCGGATTTTTTTTAAAAAAACTGTTTCTATATGTAAATTCACATTGCTCGTTTGTAAACACTGTTGTTTTTCCAATCTCTGCATTGTATACATGAACTTCTTTAACAATATCCTTCATCTCTGTGCCAAATGCACCCGCATTACCACGAACAGCACCTCCAACTGACCCTGGGATACCTGCAAGATTCTCTCCACCTGTTAATTCATTATCAGAAACAAACGTTAAAAAACCCATCAAATCCGTACCAGCACCGCATATAATTTCTCCACCATGCATCACCATAGAATCATTAGCAATCTTAATCACCAAACCGTCAAAACCACTATCAGAGAAAAGCACATTGCTACCCCCTGCTAACACAAAATAGTGTATCTCTTTTTCTTTTGCAAATGCAATTGCCTCTTCCAATTCATCTAAATTACCAATCTCCACAAAATACCGTGCATTGCCACCGATATCAAATGTTGTAAATGATGCTAATTTTACTTCTTCTCGTATGTCAATCATTATATTGTACTAAATTAATAAATAACCTATATTGTATATTTTTTTTATTTCATCCATCGCACAGTGTTTTTTATCATAACAACTAATCACAAAAATTCATATCTTATATAGAACATAAATTTAGTATAACAAAGAGTCATGAAATAAACACACACTATAATAAAAAAGGAATATTTTATACTTACAAAATTATTCTGTAATCTCTCCATCCTCTTTTATTTGATCAAGTTTAACACTGAGTAATTGTGAAATACCATCCTCATTCATCGTTATGCCATACATCGTATTTGAATGACGCATTGTCTCGCGATTATGAGTAATAATAATAAATTGTGTACGATGAGAAAGCTCTGCAAAAATCTTTGCAAGCCTACGTGAATTTGCCTCATCAAGTGCAGCTTCCACCTCATCAAGAATTGTAAATGGTGGTGGATTATATGAAATAATAGCAAGAAGCATTGCAATTGATGTCAATGAACGTTCCCCGCCTGAAAGTAATGAGAGATGCTTCACTTTTTTTCCTGGTGGTGATGCCATAATCTCAATCCCTACTTCTATTTTTTGTGGTGCAATCACCTGTTCATCCTCACGGTCATCATCACCATCATGCAATACTTCGATCTCCACATCACCCTGAATTTCATCTTCTTTTTTCTTTTTTGGCGTAACGTCAATATGTACTTTTGAGAGCTTCGCATTTCCACCATTAAAGAGAATGCGAAAATATTTCGTAAATTCTGTATTAATCTCTTTATATGCAGATACAAAAGCTTTGTTGATCTTTTCATCCATTTCCTTAATCACTTCCTTGAGTTGTGTAATTGCTTCTAAGAGATCTTCTGATTCAACTGTAAGTACATCAAATCGTTCTTGCATTTCTTCGTACTCATCAATTACCATTGGATCAATTCCGCCAATTTGTTCGTATTTGTTTTTGAGTTTATACATATTCTGCTCCAATTCTTCTCGCGTCCACTCTTTCTCATCTTCTTCTTCAATATCCTGTACTTCAATACCAAGCTCATTACGCACTTCAGAAATAATATCCTCTTCACGCACTTCCACACGCGCAATACTTACTTTTACTTCATTAAATTGCTCTCGCACAACATCAAGTAACTGTTGTTTTTCACGCAATTGTTTCTCCAATACAAAAAACTGTGTACGTGCTTTTTTATCAGCAGCAACTGCGTCAGAAATTTTTTTATCGATTTTTTCTACTTCCTTGCGAAGTGCCCCTACTTCTTTTCGATGTTTTTTAATTTTCTCCTCTAACTCTGAAATTTTATCATTGTATTGTTTTACTTTTTTTTCATATCCTTCTTGCACAATATCAATTTGACGCTTTCCTGCATCATCATAAAGCTGTGCAATTTCCTTATGAATTTTTTTAAGTTCTTTAACAATTTCTTTTACCTCTGCAATTTTCTCAACTTTTTCCAACTGCACAACAAGATCACTTTGCCGTAAACGAATACCATCAAGTTGCTTTTGTACATAATCTAAATCAATTGGTACACTTTTTACTTTTTCCTCGTGATCACGACGTTCTTTTTGAATTTCAACATGTCCCTCAGCAACAGCAACTTTTTTCTCAAGTGATTGCAATTGCATATATGCTGTACGTTTCTCTTTTTCGTAATCTTCAATTTTTTCAACATCCTCCACCTTTTTTGACTCAATGAGTAATTGATCATTGAGTTTGTCCACTTCACGTTCTGCATTTTTAAGCGTAATCCCAATACTCTGTCGCTGATCTTCAAGATCTATTTTTTCTTTATATAATTTATTCCACACAAATGCAAAATACTTTCTTTGTGCATCCTTAAATTGCGCATAAACATCCTTGCTTTGTCGTGCCTTATTTGCCTGTCGCTTCAATGAACGCAAATGCGGAGTCACTTCTACGATAAGATTTTGTACTTGATCAAGATTATCTTTTGTTTTATCAAGTTTTTTAATTGCACGTGCTTTGCGCAATTGAAAGTGTTTCACACCAGCAGCATCTTCGATGATTCCACGTCGTTCAATTGGTGTTGCATTAAGAATTGCATCTGTCATACCCTGCCCGACTACACAATAACTTTCTTTACCAATTCCAGTTCGTGCCATGATATCCACAACATCAAGAAGTCGCACACGTGCATCATTGATGAGATATTCCCCTTCACCATTACGATAAACCTTTCGCGTAATAATCACCTCATCAAACTCCACTGGCATAGACTTATCCGTATTATCAAAAACCAAAGACACTTGCGCCATAGAAAGCTTTCCTTTTTTATCAGAACCAGAAAAAATCACATCCTCACTCTTTTTACCACGAAGCATTTTCATGGATTGCTCACCCATCACCCAACGCACTGCATCAGAGATGTTTGATTTTCCCGACCCATTTGGACCCACGATTGCAGTGATTCCACAATCACGATCATCTTTTGTGCCAAATGTCTCACACTGTCTTGCAAAGTCAAATTTTGTTTCGTTTGCAAATGATTTAAATCCTTTTATTTCAACTCTTTTGAGAAACATATATTCTAGTATAATTTAGACAGGTAGATATTTTAGACAAGTAGATAAAACAGATTCTACAGACAAACAATAATATTTTGCAAATCCTCTACACGTCTAACCATTATCATATCATACATCACACATATATGTCAGAGCAAGAATTTCAATAAAAACACGACAATTCTTATTTCTCTCTCATTTATGTTACTATAAACGTAATAAGAACATTTTATAATCTTATTTCGTCATTACAATGGACATCATCAGAAATAAAAAAGCACTACGAAAACATCAGCAAAGACGTTATTTTCAGCAACGTAAACAACCCATGATGGACAATGGACCTGAAATTGAACTTCTCAATGATTATGTTAATCGCACACGTAAACCAGGTCACGGACATACAATCAACATTCCAAAAAAACGTGGAGGAAAAATCTTTTGGATCGCACTCCTCTCTTTTATTATTAGTATCTGCATAGCAGGTTATGCCTTTTATAAAGAAGCAGACAATGCACTTGAAAAAATATCCATCGGAACTGAAGAACACTCTGTATTTAAAACAATTTCAAATATCGCTAACCCACATTCATATGAAAAACTAGATGGTTTTACAGATGGTCGAATCAATATCCTTCTTCTCGGACGTGCTAATTCACATAAATCTGGCAAAGATCTCACTGATACAATTATCGTTGCAAGTATCAATACAAAAGACTATACCGTTGGACTGTTTTCCATACCACGTGATCTCCTCGTGACCAATGGCAACTATTATGTAAAAATCAATTCTCGCTACCAAACAGGACTTCGTCAAAAAAGAGGTGCTCAATATATCATTGATACTATTGAAGACATCACCGCACAAAAGATCCATTATTATATCGTCATGGATTTTGAAGGATTTATCAACGTCATTGACACACTTGGTGGCATCAATGTAGATGTGCCACATCACATCATTGACACCAAGTACCCTGGTCCAGGTTACAGTTATGAAACATTTGAGGTGTATCCTGGTTTACAGAAATTTGACGGAACAACCGCACTTAAATATGCACGCACGCGTCATGATGTTGAAGGTGACTTTGGTCGCGCCAAAAGACAGCAACAAGTCATGCAAGCAGCACGAAACAAAGCTTTTTCACTTGGTACAATTATTAATCCGCTCAAAATAGCAGAGATTTTCACCACACTTGGTAATCATATACATACAGATATTACGCCAAACGAAATTGAACCTTTTATCACTCTTATGAAAAAAGTGGACACGCATAATATTAACAACGTCGTCGTTGACGCATGGAAACCTAATAGCCTTTTAATCAGTGCACGTTATTATTCAGATCACGGTGGCATCTCTGGACTCGTGCCCCGCATTGGTAATTATAGGGAAATTCGTGAACACGCAGAAAACCTCTTTAATCTCAATAAAATCGCACAAAGAGAAAAAGATATCAAAAATGAATCCCCTACAACTATCACATTAATCAATGCAAGTGATGATCGTGCAATCACTGGACATGTACGCAACATGCTACATATGATTGGCTTTAATAATATATTCATTAAGTATGAAAAAGACCTCACTGCAGAAAATACAACTGTCATAGATACAACTGGTGGTAATAAACCCTTCTCGCTAGATGAGATTCTCAAAAAACTTCCTGCTATAAAATCTCATTCACAAGAAACTGATTATAATACAGATTTTGTAATCATACTAGGAAATGATATTGTAGATACATATACATATACTGAAATTTCACAAGAAGAACTTGAAAAAGAAAATGCTAAAAATAATGACAAATAACTATGAAAATTATTGTAGGACTAGGTAACCCTGGACAAAAATACGAAAACACAAGACACAACGTAGGATTTCTTTTTGTTGATGCATTACAACAACAACATGAATTTCCAGAATTTTCACCAAAGAAAAAATTTTTTGCAGAAGTCACGGAAAAAATATTTCTCAACAATGAAAAAATAGTTCTCGTCAAACCAGATACATTTATGAACAATTCTGGACGCGCAGTTGGCGCAATCATGAACTACTATAATATCGAAACTGACGATCTAATCGTTGTACATGATGATCTCGATATTGAAATCGGTCACTACAAGAGAGTGCGTGATATCCGTGCTGCTGGACATAATGGCATCCAAGACATTATTGAATATATTGGCACACAAGATTTTATGCGTATCCGCATTGGCGTAGAAACAAAAGGCAGTCGCAAAAATCGTGGTGAAATCTCTGGAAAAAAATTTGTATTACAAAACTTTGATAAAAAAGAACAAGCAGAAATCAACACTGTCATTGATCAAATCATTCAAGAGTTATTCTAAGAAAGCAACGCATAGCAAGAAAGGTATTCTTTTTGAAAAAAAATATGGTGTATCAAAATGCATGATACAAAAAAACTATATAGCCTTACATTCCTTTTCAAAAATAAAAACCTCTACAAAAATGTAGAGGTTTTTATCTTGTATTGTAGATTAACATGACACCGTCCACAGAAACACATACTATAATTATAGCTCGTGTATAAGCAGATATTTAGGTAAGGAGGAGAGAACCTAAACACCTACCTCTATAGACGGAATCATATTAATATACTACTCTTTTGTAAAGAGTAGGTAATCCTAGCAAAGATATGATAATTTGTCAACCACCACTCATGCCACATAGAAACCTTTAAAATACAAACTTTCAACATATGCACACCACTCATGAATCACAATTCATCAATGCTTTTAATTTAATTTCTGGCATTGGACCAAAAAATCTCCATAAATTATCTCATCATTTTAATTCTTTTGAAGATGCATGGAATGCGAGTGAAAAAGAATTTTTATCCACAAATCTCTTTCCATCTACCATACAATCCATACTAAAAAATCGCGACAATATTGATGTGGAGAAAGAATGGCAAAAATGCACAAAAGAAAACATCTTCCTTCTCAGTATTTTAGATAAAAATTATCCAAAAAATCTAAAAAATATTCCAGACCCACCATTTTGTTTGTATGTACGTGGTAACATTGATATTTTACATAAATCTTCTGTTGCAATTGTCGGATCACGAAAGATCAGTGAATACGGTAAAAATGCAACTACTGCGCTTGCAGGCGGTATTGCAGAAGAAGGAATTACTATTATATCAGGTCTTGCACTCGGTACAGACGCTACCGCACACAGAACTGCCCTTGAAGTACAAGGCACAACCATTGCAATACTTGGTGGCGGTATAAATGACACAGCTATCACACCACGCACAAACCTAAGTCTCGCAAAAGATATCCTTGCTCAAAATGGCACAATTATATCAGAATATCCTTATGATACAATGCCAAATCACGGTACATTTCCTACACGCAATCGTCTCATGGCAGGATTATCTGATGCTGTAATTATTATCGAAGCAACAAAAAAATCTGGCACACTCATTACTGCAAAATATGCATCCACTTACAAAAAACTACTTTTTGCACTTCCTGGCTCAATATTTTCAGATAATGCACTCGGACCAAACACTCTCATTCAAAAAAATGTAGCAAAACCAATTCTCTGTAGCAATGATGTATTGCAATTATTTGACAAAAAAGAAAAGAAGAAACAAAAAAATATCACATTCACAAACAAAAACCACAAAATGTTATACGAAATCATTGCAAAACACCCTGATGGCATCCACATCAACCACATCATAAAAGAAAGCAACATGGACACCAACACAATTTCCAGCACACTCACATTATTAGAAATAGATGACCTCATAAAAAATATCGGCAATCAGATATATATTGTGAAAAAATAAAGTGCTTTTACCTTATATAAGGTAAAAGCACAAATCTTATTGAAAAAATTATCAACACGAATCTGGAACTGGCTCTGGAGAAATTATTTTTTCAATTTTTTTCTGTATTTTTTGAAAAAGTAATTTCACTTTACTTTTTCCTTTTGGTCTTGGTGTACATGCATAAAAATACTCTGCACAAATAATTAGCACAATACAAAATGCAAGCAACATGTGCGTACATACAAAAAATGTTAAGCCATTCAAACAAATCAATGCACTACCCATGCCACAGAAAAGCACTAAGAGAACAAAAAATAATCCTCTATTCAATCTACATAAAATTAAATTCTCATTAAAGAGATTGTATCCTTTTTCATACATTTTCTCCATTATTTCACATTTTTGACAAAACTTTACCAAATAAACAGTTGCAAAAAATATTGCAACTACAGCATTCACTAATCCATTTTCATTATTATTATAAAAAGAGATTATATTCACAAGCACAAAAAGAATATATTTAGTTTTTATAAAAAATTTTGCTAACCAAAAATTATTCAAACCAAAAATAACTTGAAATTTATCTGATATATTTTGAAAAAAATCGCAATTACGCCTATCAATATAAATCAATACATCTTTAGATCTTCCCATTCTCCGCTCCTCTATAGATGATAATATAATTGAGTGCTTACTTGTTAAACAACTTAATGAATAATGATATCAAAAAATCATAAATTAGTCAATAAAGAATAATCAATAGAAAAATAATCAAAAATTTGACAAAACATATTATTGATTGTACTTTTTTAGTTAATCAAGTAGCAATTTTATTATTTTATTTATGAAACTTCTCATTGTAGAGTCTCCTACAAAAACAAAAACAATCAAGAAATATCTTGGCACTGGCTATAGTGTCACCTCCAGCGTAGGACACATCCGCGACCTGCCAAAATCAAACAAAGACGCTATTGATATCGAAAATGATTTCAAACCACGATATGAAAACTCTCCTGACAAAAAAGATGTAATTGATGAACTTGTCAAAAAAGCAAAAAAAGCGGATGAAATTTATCTCGCAACTGACCCTGACCGTGAGGGAGAAGCAATTGCATGGCATATTGCGGAAATCCTCAAAGATAACGGTATCCCAAAATCTGAACTCCAGCGTATTGTTTTTCATGAAATTACCAAAGAAGCCGTCAATGAAGCGATGAAGCACCCAAAACGTATTGACCAAAATCTTCGTCGTGCACAAGAAGCACGTCGTGTACTTGATCGACTTGTTGGGTATGATCTTTCTGGTGTGATTTGGAAAAAAGTGCGTTATGGACTCTCTGCTGGACGTGTCCAATCCCCTGCACTTCGCATACTCGTAGAACGCGAAAAAGAGATTCATGCATTTGAGCCAGAAACTTATTGGAATCTCAGTGCAGATTTTAAAACGAAATCTAAAGACGCTGTCACCCTCACCTGCAAAGAAGAACCGCGTGACAAAAAAGAAGTAACACGCATTCAAAAAGAAGCAGAAAAAGGCACATGGATTGTCACGGATGTCAAAGAATCCACACAAAAACGTCGTCCACGTGCACCATTTACCACATCAACACTCCAGCAAACCGCATCATCACGACTAGGATTTTCACCATCTCGCACGATGCGTACCGCACAAAAACTCTACGAAGCTGGTCATATTACATATATGCGTACTGATTCGACCACGCTCTCACAGACAGCTCTCAAACAAATCAAAAAAACAATTACAGAAGAGTATGGCAGAGATAAACACGAACTCCGCGTATTTAAGACAAAAAGTAAAAACGCACAAGAAGCTCACGAAGCTGTCCGCCCATCAGATGCAACCGTCAAAGAAGCAGGTGCAAATCCAGATCAAAAAAAGCTCTATAAACTCATCCGTGCACGAACCATTGCATCACAAATGATTGACGCCCAAGTCAAAAAAACCAAAATCACAGCAAATGTAGAGAAAAAATCTATCCCTGATTTTACTGTAACAGGTTCTCGCATTTTATCACTCGGATGGCTCGCTGCTGACACAGGCGCACGTGGCGAAGACACAGAAGTGCCGAAGGTAGAAAAAGATGAAAATCTCACACTCAAAAAACTTCACACCGAAGAAAAAGAAACGCTCCCACCACCACGATACTCCGAAGCAGGACTTGTCAAAGAACTCGAAAAACGTGGCATCGGACGCCCGAGTACATATGCATCCATCATTCGCACAATTCAAAATCGTGGTTACGTAGAAAAAGAAGGTCGCTCCCTCAAGCCAACAGACACTGGTGAAGTAGTCAGTGATTTTCTCTCAGAACATTTTGAAAAATACATCAGCGATACATTTACTGCAGAAATGGAAGATGAGCTCGATGACATTGCACGTGGTGAACGCGAATACACCAAAACACTTGCAGACTTTTATAAACCATTTGCAAAAGATGTCAAAACAAAAGACAAACTCGCCAAAGCAACTAATCTCGGCAATGCTGATAAAAAATTCACCTGTCCAAAATGCAAAAGCCGTATGATTATCAAGCTTGGAAAAAATGGGAAATTTATGAGTTGCAAAAAATTTCCAGACTGTGATGGTGCACGCACAATTGACGGTAAAAAACTCGAAGGACCAAAAGAAACTGGCGAGGAATGTCCAAAGTGTAAAGACGGTAAACTCGTAGAACGCGAAGGGAGATACGGCAAATTTATCTCATGCGCAAATTATCCAAAATGCAAATACATCAAAGAAGACCCAAAAGAAGCTGCAAAGAAAAATACCGGTGTAAAATGTCCGATGTGTGAAAAAGGCACAATGACCGAACGCAATGGACGTTTTGGCGTGTTTTACTCTTGCACAGAGTACCCTGAATGCAAAAACGCCATCAAGGCAAAACCCACAGGAAAAATCTGCAACTACAAACGCGAAGACAAAGGCAATACAAAATGTGGTGCCCTCATGATGGAAGGCACAAAGACAATCCCAGACAGATGCTCTGACAAAACCTGTCCAAACCATCGCCCAGATAAATTGGAAAAATAAATATACTTTTATTTTGCATTAAAAAAACATGTCATTCCCGCGTAGGCGGGAATCCAGTATAAAATAAAAAGAATATCACTATGACTAGAAATTCTACAACACATTTCACAGTGACATTTTAATATTTTTTGAAATCTAAAAACTTTGTCATCCTAAACTTGTTTCAGGATCTCAGACTTAAATAACTAACTCTCCTGGTATTTTTCCCTTGCTTTTCATATCTTTGAGCATTGCGATGTCTTTTTCTGTGAGGGATGTGCAGCCTGTAAAATTAGCATCGCCTCCAAAAGAGATGTCTTCTGGGAGAGAAGTGAGAAGTGTGCAGCCTGTAAAATCAACATCTCCTCCAAAAGATATGCCTTTTGAGAGGGTTTCGAGAGATATGCACTTATAAAAACGAATCCATTCACCAGAAAAAGATACACCTTCCGATATGGTTTTAAGAGATGTGCAATCTGCAAAAAAAGCATTATCGCCAAAAGAAACGCCTTCTGATATGATTTCAAGAGATGAGCAACCATCAAAATTAGCCCATTCAAAAGATATGCCTTTTGGGAGAGTTTTGAGGGATGTGCAGTCTTTAAAATCAGTGTGCATGCCAAAAGAAACGCCTTCTGATATGGTTTTAAGAGATGTACAGCCTTTAAAAATAGTCATTTGAGGAAAAGATATGCCCTTTGATATAACTTCAAGGGATGTACAACCATCAAAAAAAGCATGTGTTCCGCCAAAAGAAAGGCCTTCTGGGAGGGTTGTGAGGGATGTGCAGCCTGTAAAATTAATATTTCCTTCAACATGAATTGGATTTATTCTATTGTTTAAGATATCATAGTCTTCTGGTTTTAAATCACCCACGAAATACCGCGTGTCCTTAGTAATTTCTTCCTTTGTGATTGC
Source organism: Candidatus Moraniibacteriota bacterium (assembly GCA_002747515.1). Classification (GTDB taxonomy): domain Bacteria; phylum Patescibacteriota; class Minisyncoccia; order Moranbacterales. Next base: position 23,536 of record PDPP01000016.1, on the reverse strand, counting down.
GATTTGTTCTCTGGTGTATTCTTTTCCTGTTTGTTTGTAGATGATTTCTGTGATTTTATCATCTGGGGTTTCATCTGTGATTTCTCCTCTTTTTAAGATGAAGTCGTTTTCATAATCAAAATCCGCAATTGGGATATGACCTCTTCCTGTTGCTACATAATCCGTTTCCACCGGAATACCACTTAATTCACAGACATCAATTCTATCAATTTTTCTTTTTTCTCCGTTATCTTTTTCTGTGTCTTGTAGTTTTTGCAATGCTTCTACGAAATCTGAAAAGTAGGGATCATTATATGAAATATATTTATCATTCTTTTTTTTCATTTGAAGAATGTTGTTTCTTTTTACATCATATTCTACTGTGATGAGTGGTGTATCTCCTTCTAATTTTTGCGTTTCTTTATTTATCTGTGGTGTCTTTCTAAAAGAAAGGATTTCTATTTCTCCTCTTTTTATTTTATTGATATAAGAGCTTGATGTACCAACACAATGTTTCATATATCCCGATTCTTCTCTTAGATGTGGCATGTTTTGTAATCGTGCCATGTAATAGTCGCCAGAATCTGTTGGAAAAAGCGCTTCGTATGGATTCAACCCTTCTTCTCCTGTATCTTCTGCTCTTTTTTTACGCATTTCTGCGATTTTTTCTATTGTTTTAATTTGATGAATTTCTAACAATCTTTGTATTGATCCTCTGCTTTCGTTGAGAAATTTTGGTGTTTCAATTATTGCATCATAAAGAACATTTTCATCAATCATATCGTTTTTTTGAAAATGTCTTAAGAGTTTGAGTTCTAGATTTGCTTGTGCAATTGGAGAAAGTTCTATATGAGTATTTCGTGATACTTTTTGCACAAGTTCTTGTGTAAGTCTTTGTGCTCTTTTGTATACTTCTTCTCTTTTTTCTTTCGCGATGTTTTCTAGTGTTTTTCGGATGTCTGATTTTGAACTGTTTTTTTGTGCTTCTGGTATATTTTGTTTTTCAAACATATTCATATGTGTGCCACTAATTACTATGAGTTTCTTTTTAAATTTACAATACATTTCGCACAGGAGCAAAGCTTGTTCTGTGGATTGGTGTTGCGCCGTACTGGTTTAGTGCTTGGATGTGTTGTGCTGTACCGTAGCCTTTGTGTTTGGCAAAGCCATATTCTGGATATTTTTTGTCGTATTTTTCCATCAAATTATCTCTGAGCACTTTTGCAATTACTGATGCAGCGGCAATAGACTTTGCGACTTGATCTCCTTTTGCTACGCACACTTGTTCTCGTGTAAAATGTGGTATAACCTGATTACCATCAATCATAATCATCATTTTTTCTGCATCTTGATACGCCCGCTCCTTGTCCATCACATGTTCTACATCGGCAATTGCTTTTTTCATCGCGAGAAATGTGGCTTGAAGAATATTAATCCTATCAATTGTGCTTGGGTTACTCTGCCCCACACCAACATAAAATTTTTCTTTGACAAAAGCAAAAGCAGTTTTGCGTTGTTTTTCACTTAAAAGTTTTGAATCTCTCACAAGTTTCCACTGCTCATCTTCTGGATTAGCGTTAAAATCTGCAATATCACGAATTACACACGCAGAAACTACTACTGGTCCTGCAAGTGGTCCTCTCCCCACTTCATCCACTCCAACAATAATATTATATCCCTTTTTATGAAAGTGTTTTTCTTTTTCCCATGTTGCAATTTCCATAATCTTTTTTACTACACAATATTTTTTACAAAACAGTAAGGCTGACACACATTTTTTTTGTGATACAATATACTATAATATACGAGAAAAACTTACTTACTATTTTATCCCATTATGTCATTTACACATCTTCATGTCCATTCTGATTTTTCATTGCTCAATGGACTTGCAAAAATTGATGATCTTTTAGATGCTGCCGAAAAACATGGGATGAAAGCAATTGCTTTAACTGATAAAAATGCTGTATACGGTGCAGTAGATTTTTCTGTGAAAGCTGCAGAACGTAACATCAAACCGATTATTGGCGCAGAAATTCTCATTGCGCCAAATGGTATGGACAAAAAAACTGCATCACAACAATCACGAAAAACCAATCAGATCGTACTACTTGTAAAAAATGAAACTGGTTACAAAAACCTTCTAAAAATTATTACCATCGGACAATTAGAAGGATTTTATTATAAGCCACGTGTTGATTATGAAGTGCTATGCAAATATGCTGATGGACTTATTGCACTTTCTGGAAATAGTTTTGGTGAAATTAGTGAATTACTTGTCAATGATGGTTATAAACAAGCAAAAGAAAAAGCACTACTTTATAATGATATCTTTGGTCAGAACAATTTTTATCTCGAACTCGAAGATCACCCAGATTTTACGCCACAAAAAAAAATCAATGACAATCTCATTAAAATAAGCAAAGAAACAAATATTCCTCTTGTGGTTTGTGGCGATGTCTACTACATCGACAAAGATGATGTGGAAATCCATGATACGCTTTTGTGTATTCAGATGAACCGCAAAGTTGATGAGGGCAACAGACCCAATATGAAAAGTTTTGATTTATCATTTCGTACGCCAGACGAAATGCAAAAACTTTTTGCACATGTGCCAGACGCAATTGCGAACACTGAGAAAATTGCCAATCGTTGCAATTTTGAAATTGAACTTGGCAACACAAAACTCCCATACTATCCACTCCCAGAAGGAAAAACTGCTGATGAGCATTTGCGCGATATGTGTGAGAAAGGTCTCACAAAACATTTTGGAGACAACATCACACAAGTGCACAGAAATCGTATGGATTATGAACTAGACATTATCACAAAAACTGGATATGCATCGTACTTTTTGATTGTGCAAGATTTTACTAACTGGGCAAAAAATGCCGGCATCGTTGTCGGTCCTGGACGTGGCAGTGCTGCTGGATCACTTGTATCGTATCTTGTGGGTATTACCAATATGGATCCGATTGAATACAAATTGCTTTTTGAACGTTTTTTAAATCCAGAACGTGTCTCTATGCCTGATGTTGACATGGACTTTGCCGATGATCGCAGAGATGATGTACTAGCCTATGTACGTGAAACTTACGGCGCAGATCACGTGGCACAGATTATTACATTTGGTACGATGGCAGCACGTGCGGCCATTCGTGATGCAGGACGTGCTCTTGGGTATCCATACGGATTTTGTGATCAAGTGGCAAAACTCATCCCAGAGTTTACCTCTATGGACGAAGCCTTGTCAGATGTGCCGGACTTCAAAAAACTCCACAAGGAAAATGCTGATGCGCGTGATCTCATCGATACTGCGCACAGATTGGAGGGACTCTGTCGTCATTCTTCTGTGCATGCGTGCGGCGTTGTTATCACAGACAAACCTGTTGTGGAATACACTGCGATGCAGCGCGTTTCTGCTGATGATGAGGCAACTGTAACGCAATATGCATCAAGCACCAAATTTTCTGCAGTAGAAAAAATCGGACTTCTTAAAATGGACTTTTTAGGACTGAAAAACTTAACAATTATTCAAAACACATTACGCATCGTTAAAAAAATTCACGGCGATGATATTGACATTGAAAAAATCCCACTTGATGATAAAAAAACATACAAACTATTGCAAGAAGCGCTCACTACTGGTGTATTCCAACTGGAGTCCAGCGGCATGAAACGCTATTTGAAATCTCTCAAGCCCACAGTACTTGAAGACATCATTGCAATGGTTGCACTTTATCGTCCAGGACCGATGGAGTGGATACCAGATTTTATCGATGGTAAACATGGCAAAAAGAAAATAACCTATCTCCACCCAAAACTCGAAGCAATACTTGCTGATACCTACGGTGTTGCGGTATATCAAGAACAGGTCATGCGCATCGCACAGGATCTTGCTGGATTTACACTTGGCGAAGCAGATATCCTCCGCAAAGCAATGGGGAAAAAAATTATCAAACTCATTAAAGAACAGAAAATTAAATTTGTAGAAGGATGTGTCGCACATGGTGTGAAAAAAGACATTGCGGAAAAAGTATTTGCATTTATTGAACCATTTGCTGGATATGGATTTAATCGTTCACATGCAGCATGCTATGGACTTATCGGCTATCAAACAGCATATCTCAAAGCACACTACCCCGCAGAATTTATGGCAGCACTCATGACATCTGACCAAGGCAATACTGATCGCATCGCCATTGAAGCAGCGGAGTGTCGTGATATGGGCATTGAAGTATTACCACCTGATGTGAATGAGAGTTTTGAAGAATTTGCTGTCATCTATGCCGAAGACGACACAGAACACAAAAACCCTCGCATCCGATTTGGACTCAATGCCATTAAAAATGTTGGCAAACCTGTTGCAAAAGAAATCGTTGCTGAGAGAAAAAGAAATGGTAAATACACAGACTTAACAGATCTCTGCACACGCATCAATTCAAAAGACCTCAACAAAAAATCAATTGACGCGCTTGCAATGGTGGGTGCTCTTGACGCATTTGCACCACGTGATGATGTTTTGGCAAGCATGGACACTATCATCAAATTTATCAAAGACCTACGCACCAGTGCACAGTCAAATCAGAATTCCCTCTTTGGCGCAGCGCAATTATCTCGCGCAGAGATTACACTCAAAAACGTGGAGAGCTCTGGGAAAAAACAACATCTCGCATGGGAAAAACAGTTAATCGGACTCTACATCACCGACCACCCATCAAATGCATATCGTGATTTTCTCGATCATATGTGCACACCACTCAACGAACTCACAGAAGACAAAGCAGAAAAAATGATTTCTGTCGGTGGTATCGTCATTGCAGTAAAAGTCATACTCACAAAAAGCGGTAAAAATATGGCATTTGTCACACTTGAAGATGGTAAAAGTACAACAGAATGTATCATCTTTCCCCGCATGCTCGAAGAACATAAAGAACTCCTCGTAGAAGGGATGCCTATTGTAATGAAAGGCACGCTTTCAGCAAAAGATGATGAACTCAAATTTATCGCCAACGAAATTGAAGAAATCGCAGAAGAAAAAAACGCCTATGCAAAAAGTGTAATGAACACACGCAGAAAATACGGCGACACCAAAGAACACCGCGTGCAAAAACAAAAAGAAAAAGAAGAATTATACACCAACCAAAAACTCTCCATCACACTCCCAGAAAACGGCACCTATGACATGATTATAGAAATCAAAAAAATTCTCGACACCTGTGACGTTGGTGGCACAGCCATCTACCTCATCCACGGCGACCAAACCATGCGCACATCATACAAAATTGCCTACACAGACACCTGCCAAGACGCCCTCGAAACACTCGTCGGCGCCACGCAGATTGTTGTGGAAAAATAAAATACCAGCTACTGTTTTAATAACTGGTATATCATTCTCGCTCATCAATCTGCAACAGGCTTCTTACCTGTCAGTAGTTCCGTGATGATCTTTTCATCACAATGGAAAAAACGCATTATTTTTGCAAAATTTTCTTCATCGTAATACGCAGTGAATTTTACATCATGTGGTGCCAAGACAAAATCAATTTGACGCATATGCGTCACTTCTTGTCCTGTACACGAAAACATCTTCTGTGCAGCCTTGTGTATGATTTTTGCTGGCCCACTTAATACCATAGTTGAACGATGTTTCGTTCGTGCATGCACCATACACTTGCTATTATCAATCGCTGCTGAAATAGAAACGGGCATGAAACTGCTTGTATAGCCACAATTACGAATAATATGTAATTGTAATGCAGAAATTTTTTGTTCCACGCTGGTGATATGATCAAATGTTGACGATCTGACGATTTTCATTATTATTCCTCCTCCATTTTTTGATTTTTTTAAACAACTTCTTTTCAATGCGGTATTATGTCACATTTTTATCATTCCTGCAAACATCATTTTTGCAAACATTGTGAATAAATAAAAATCCCCAACATGCAACAGTTGTGCATGATGGAGATTGTGTCGTTGAATTTTAGCAAAAATGTTTATGGTCTCAGCCGATCATGTTTCCTTGGCTGAAAACACATTTTTTGTTTGACATCAGGAAAGATACCAAACACGATGCTTTCCTCAGACGGATTTTCCGTCATGGAAAAATTAAACCGACAGGGGGCATCTGGTGTATGAAATACATCCAACATCTTGTATTCCTCACCGTTTGGCATTGTTTTTTTGATTACAAAAACTGTGCCAACAATTTTTTTACCAAAATTAGCATTTGCAATCTTGTAAAAAAACACATTCAAAAATTTTCCACCCTTGAAAGGTTTGCCATTGTGCCAAAATGGTGCATGAACCTCTGCACTGTTAATGACACAAGCGGGATGATACGTTAATCCACTTTCTTTTGGCACTTTCATGACCACACCCTCAATAGTTTGCAAAATCTTATATTCAGGTTTTTTCTTTTCTGATTCAACCTTTGGTTTTGTGGATTGCACCACTTTTTTTACTGGTTTTTTCTTTGACGACGCAACAGACTTTTTCATATGTGGTTTACGTGTACTAACCCAAAAACTCGCTAATTCTTTAAAATTATTAAAGGTTGTCATTTTTTGTCTCCTTCTATTTTTTTATTAAAACAACATTTTTACAACACAACATCATAGCACACTATTCATCTTTTGTCAATATTGCATTCTTTGCTTCTTTGTGTGAAAATAGACGCACAATTACATACAAGCTGTGATGTAGCCTCACCACCTATGGAGCTTGCGTAGAAATTTTTTGTGTAGACGTTACATACACATATCAAAGAGCGCCCACAACATAAACGGGAAACTGAGTGGAACCGCCCTTCTTATCATAGAGGGGTCTCAGTAAGTTTTAAGTCGTGTTTTGTTGTCGGTGTTTTTTCTTTTTTTAGAAAAACATCATCTACAAAAACAATTAATATTTCAATACTATGTGTAGTGAACAATTAGAAAATGATAAAAATATGATCGAAAAAAAACGCCACTCTGCAGCGCATATTCTCGCGATGACGATTTTGGACATGCACCCAGATGCAAAGCTCGGCGTCGGACCAGCGATTGATAATGGATTTTATTATGATGTCAAAACAAATGAACCAATCACAGAAGACGAGCTCAAAAAAATTGAGAAAAAAATGAAAAAACTCATATCACAAAATATCACTTTTGAAAAAAACGTATTGTCTATTGATGAAGCACGCAAAAAATTTGCTGATGCTGGTCAGGAATACAAAGTTGAGATGATTGATGACCTTGCAAAAGAAGGTGAGGAACATGTCAGCATCTACACATCAAAAGATTTTGACGACCTCTGTCGTGGTCCACACGTAGACAATACCAAAGAGATCAACGCAAAGGCACTTAAAGTTACACGTCTTTCTGGTGCATACTGGAAAAGCGATGAAAACCACGACCAACTCACACGTGTATACGGCGTTTTATTTGACACCAAAGAAGATCTTGATACCTACCTCACAAAAATCGAGGAGGCAAAGAAACGTGATCATAGAAAACTTGGCAAAGAGCTTGACCTATTCACTTTTTCTGATCTTGTGGGTGCTGGACTTCCCCTATTTACACCAAAAGGCACGCTTTTACGTGATTTAATTGTAGAAAAAATCCAAAATTTTCAAAGTGAATTTGGCTACAGTAAAGTGACAATTCCCCACATCACAAAAAAAGAATTATACGAAACATCTGGACACTGGGAAAAATTTGGTGATGATTTATTTAAAGTCAAAGGTCAATCAAATCAAGAGTTTGTCATGAAGCCAATGAACTGTCCACACCATACACAGATATTTGCATCACGACCACACTCATACAAAGATTTACCTGTACGATTTATGGAGGCAACGATGGTATACCGTGATGAACAAGCTGGCGAACTGCTCGGACTCTCTCGTGTACGATCCATCTCACAAGATGATGGTCATGTCTTTTGCACGCCAGAACAAATTGAAGAAGAAGTGCGAAACATTGTCACAGTCATTCGTCGTTTTTATACATCACTAGAGATGTTTACTGAGGGTGATTACTGGGTATCTGTATCTATCCGCGACCCAAAAACACCAGAAAAATATCTCGGCGATGAAAAGAAATGGACAGACGCAGAAACAATTCTCGAAAACATTGCACAAAAAGAAAATCTCGATTACAAACGCGTAGAAGGTGAAGCAGCATTTTACGGACCAAAACTTGATTTTATGTTCAAAGACGCACTCGGACGCGAATGGCAACTCGCCACAGCACAACTAGACTTTGTCATGCCTGAGCGATTTAATCTTGAATACACAGATGAAAACGGCGAAAAACATACACCCGTTATGATTCACCGTGCAATTGCAGGATCACTTGAGCGATTTCTCTCTGTTATCATTGAACACTTTGCAGGTGCATTTCCTTTTTGGCTTTCTCCTGTACAAGTCGCCGTCATCCCTGTGTCGGACAAATTCAATGACTACGGTCAAAGTGTCGTAGATACATGTACTGCATCTGGCATACGCGCAGAACTCTCCAACGAATCAGAAACTCTCGGCAAACGCATCCGAGCAGCACAAAACGAAAAAATCCCCTATATGCTCATCGTCGGTGAAAAAGAAATGACAGATAAAACCGTCTCCGTCCGCACACGAAAAAACGGTGATGAAGGTGTAGAAAAAGTAGAAAATCTTCTCAAAAAATTGATTGAAAAAAATCAGTAAACGCATTTTACATCAAAAAGTTCACAAAAAAACAAAAAGAGAGCTTTGACTATTTTCAAAGCTCTCATTTAACTAGTCTTCAATCTCTTCACAAAAATGAATGACTTTTTTTATATCGTCCGCACTCTTGTGATCAACAATCAGAACCATATCCTTTTTCACAAAGACACGCAATCCATTTATCCCAAGAGTGATGACTTTTATGCCATTATTGGAAAAGATTAAATTATTGTTTGATTCAATGGTAGACACATTTCCACGACACACATTACCATTTTTATCTTGAGGACAATGTGCCCACAACGAATTCCATGTGCCAACATCGCTCCAATCAAGGTCTGCAGGAACAACAAAACGCTGATCTGCAGAGATTACCTCCATGATTGCTGTGGAAAATGAATCTTTTCTTACAGATCCAAAAATTTCTGCACGCTCCTCCTTATTATCACAATTTGTAAGCCTTTCAAGAACATCATTCAAATGTGGCTCATATTTACGCACTAAATCAATTATAGTTTGTGCACGAAATATAAAATGACCTCCATTCCAATAATATTGATCACTATTTTGATATTCCACTGCAGTAGCTTTATCTGGCTTTTCTTTAAAAGAATCAGCTGTAAAAACATCTTGACCATTAAATATGCCAAGTTTTTTGCCAATTTTTACATATCCCAGCATTGTGTTTGGTTCATCCGGCTTAATGCCCAAAAGACCAATTTTTTGTGGATATTTTTCAACTGTCTCGCACGCAGCATGTACTGCTTGCGTAAAATCAAATACATTTTTAAGAACATGATCACTTGGCACAGTAACAACAATAGCATTAGGAATTTTTTTGTGAATTTCCTTTGCTATGAATGCCACTGCTGCCATCGTATCTCGTTTACATGGTTCTACAATGATATTTTCAGATTTTATTTCTGGTAATTCTTCACGGATAAGATTATCCCACTCTTCTGTTGTAGATGCAAACATTAAATCACGCCTAGTAATTGATCGAACATACTGAAACCCTTCTTGAATTAAGGAAAAATTTTCAGAAATTATATTCTGAAACTGTTTTGGTTTTTTCTTCCCAGATAAATGCGCTTGGTATAAACGTTCGCCTGAACCTCCAGCCATTAAAACAACAACTATCGGACTTGTAATCATTAATTCCTCCTTTTTATAAAAATATTTTATTGTAAAAAAACATGATAAAATATAATAACATAAAACACAAAAATAATCAATAAATCTTTGTACAGCAAAATTATAAACTTAATTGTTCTTTTTACAGTTTCTATGATAATCTAAAAAATATTAAAGTTTAGTATAGAAATATGGTTTATAAATGGAAAGAAATTTCTCGTAAAAATATTTGTAGTAAATATGGACGTGGAATTGAAAAAGTATATTTTGAATTTTCAGATAAATCTAAAAATGAATTTTATATCAAAAAAGAAAATAATCCTGTTTTTATATTAGCAATTACACAAGATAATCATATAATTATCACAAAACAATTTCGTCCAGGTCCAAATGATATTGTATTTGGATTACCTGGCGGAGAAATTGATGCAGGAGAGAGTCCAGAGGAAGCTGCAAAAAGAGAATTACTCGAAGAAACAGGTCATACTGGAACGATTGCATTTGTAACAGAATCACATCTCTGTGGATATTCTACATCAAAAAGATATACATTTGTCGCAAAAAACTGCCAAAAAATTACAGAACAGAAACTTGATAAAAATGAAGATATAGAAGTATTGTTTCCAACAGTAGACGAATTTCGCACTTTACTTTCATCTGGAAAAATATTAGAAACAGATATTGCTTATCTTGGGCTGGACTATTTAAAACTATTACAATAATTATTTATAAAAAACATGCAAATTCTTAATCAAAATGACAAAAACATTTATTGTATCATTCCAGGATTTCTGGGAAATTATACAGATGGATTTACAAAAAAACTTTTTGATCATCTTGTAAAGCACGCTAAAAATGTGTATTGTGTGAAATTTTTTGGGCATGAAAAAAATGAAAAAAAATTATGGAATCTCGATGAAATGAAAAAACATCTCATAAAAGAAATTTTGGAATTAAAAAATAATCCTCTTGCACAAAATAAAAAAATCACACTACTTGCACACTCTCAAGGATGTGCAGTAACACTTGATGCTATACTAGATACTCACGACAAAAATATTTCTCTTACACTTCTTGCTCCAGCAATTTATATTGATGAAATTATATTGCCACGCATCAGTAAAGACGATAAAGAAAAAATACAGAAATCTCAAAAACCTGTATTATGTAAAGTATCAAAAAAAAATTATAAATTATTAGATAAAAATTGGTTTTCCTCTTACAAAAATTTCTCTATAAATGAAAAACTCCCACACATCACAAATGATTGTCACATCATCTTTCCAAGTGATGATTTTATACCGCAAAAAAACATTCACATATTAGAAAAAAAGATGCCACATACACATACAGATATAATAGACAGTAATCATTTTTTTGATAAAAATGTAAATGATTTAAATACTCTAATAACAATTTGCAAAATATAGTTTTACCCTTGATTATTCAGGAAATACTTTTATAATACCAGCATTATGCAACAAAAAACTATCACAATTATCGGACCGACAGCATCTGGAAAATCTAATCTTGCAATCACAATTGCACAAAAATTTACTGGTGAGATTATTTCTGCAGATTCGCGACAAATTTATCGTCATTTGGATATTGGCACAGGCAAAGAACCTGGTGTTTTAACCACATCTATTAACCGTGGACCGCATACAAAAAAAGCCTATATATGTGATGGCATTCCCCATTATATGATTGATATCATTCATCCAACAACAGAATACAATGTTGCAAAATTTGTCAAAAAAGCACGAAAAATTAAAGATGATATCGCATCAAGAAATATGCTACCAATTATTTGTGGTGGTACGATGTTTTGGGCACAAGCACTCTTAGAAAAAACTGATTTTCCCCCTGTTTTACCAGATAAAAAATTACGCAAAAAACTCTCTACATATTCAACAGAAAAACTTCTTGCAATACTAAAAAAATATGATCCTCTGTACGCACAAAAAGTTGACGCACAAAATCCTGTACGCATAATTCGTGCAATTGAAATTGCAAAAGCATATGGCCATGTACCCCAGATCACAAAAAAACTTATTGATCCAAATAAAAATCTCATCATGGCTATTATACATCCAAAAGTTGTACTACATAATCGCATAGAAAAAAGAATGGATACGTGGTTTGACAGTGGAATACTTGATGAAATTTACAAAGCACATTTTACATACAAAATGCCGTGGACAAAACTAGAAAACTTTGGACTAGAATATAAATGGTGCACACAGTATGTACGTGGCTTTATTACATATAACACAATGCGAGAAAATACCATCAGAGACCTCAAACACTACGCCAAAAGACAAAACACATGGATCCGCCGCTGGAAAAAACACGGCACCACCATCCATGATGTCACCACACACAAAGATGCCTTACAAAAAGTACACCATTTTTTACAAAAAGATTAGTGCTATTTTCCCTAGATTCCCGCCTCCGCGGGAATGACATTGTTTTTCACTTACGTCATACCGGAATCCAATCTGACATCTCTACATTTTTAACTAATAACACTGAAATTTTAGGACATGCACAGAAAAAGACGCGATGAATCGCATCTCTACAGTATTAACATATAAACACATTACAGCTTAAATGTTGTAAAAAAGACCCCATGCGTGCAATTCCTGCAATCACATGGGGTTGGTGGGGACGCTTTCATCCCCAGCGGCATCACTTTACATTATAAAAACTTTAATTTACCGCAATCATAGGCATCACCTCCTTTTTGTCCAGCCGTAGGGCGGTTCCGGTATTTTGGCAGTTTTTCTGCTGCTGGCGAGGGGACCATTTTGACTTTTTTAGAGGTCCAATCTTCTCTCTCACCATTGGCTCAACTTGCCACAGCAGCCTTATTTGCAGATGTGGCATGTCGCCACAAGCGACCAATCTTTTTGCCATTTCTTATCTGCATGGTATAATTATAAACTATAATTAAAAATTTGTCAACCCCGCCCCCGCCTTACCTACGTAGAGACGCGATTCATCGCGTCTTTACCATAGCATAAAGAATGGAGAACAGTCATTCCCGCGGAGGCGGGAATCCAGAAGTATCACTATTACTATGCTTTTATATTATCACGTCACGATATATTTTTATACGTGCTTTTCGTAAAACGCATACAAGCACTACACACTACACCAATTTTTCACGTAGCATTTCCATAACCATTTGCGGATTGGCTTTGCCATGGCTTTCTTTCATGACTTGTCCCATGAGATATTTGATAGCATTTTCTTTACCTGCTTTGTAATCAGTAACAGATTGCTCATTTGCGGCGAGTACTTTTTCTACGATACCATCCAGTTCACTGCTATCTGACATTTGTGCGAGATTTTTTTCTTCTATGATATGGCTTGGATCGTCATCGTCACCATAATACATTTCATAAAGTACTGTCTGCGCTGCTGATGAATTAATCGTACCGTCGGCAATAATGCCCATGAGCTCGGCAAAATTTTCCGCAGAAATTTTCATATCAGTAATACTTTGTTCTTCTTTGATGAGATATTTTTGCAGTTCACTCACGAGATAATTTGCTGCAAGTTTTATCACTTTCTTTTCATCAGATTTCATTTCACCAGATTTTTTCTTATCCACAATTTCACTTACTACATGTTCAAAGAAATCTGCTGTATCTTTGTCTGCTGTAATTACATCACAGTTTTCATTGCTCAGATTATATTCTTCCATAAAACGCATCTCTTTTTGATGTGGTAATTCTGGTAGTGAACGCTTGAGTTCATCTACATATGCATCTGTAAAAACCATCGGTGGAATATCTGGCTCTGGAAAATACCGATAATCATTTGCATTTTCTTTTTTTCTTTGTGACACTGTCTTACCTTTTTTATCATCCCAACCACGTGTTTCTTGTACTATTTTTTCATCATTATCAAGTGCTTTTGCCTGTCTCTTCATTTCGTAGTCAATGGCTTTTTCTACCACTTTAAATGAATTAAGATTTTTAATTTCTACTTTTTGCCCACTGAGTGGATCTGCGCCATCTTTGTACAATGAAATATTTACTTCACATCGCATTTGTCCCTTTTCCATATCTGCATCAGCAATACCGAGATATCGAAAAACTTGCTGAATCTTTTGACAAAAAAGTCGTGCCTCTGGTCCAGACGTAATATCTGGCTCAGTGACTAGTTCCATTAGCGGTACACCTGCACGATTTAAGTCAACAAGTGTGTATTGTCCACCCTGCGGATGTGTTGATTTACCAGTATCTTCTTCCATGTGAATACGAGTGATACCGATTTTTCTCTCACCGATCATAATATGTCCATTTTCACATAGTGGCATATCATACTGTGAAATTTGATACCCTTTTGGCAAATCTGGATAAAAATAATTCTTACGATCAAATTTACTTTTACGTGCAATCTCACAATTCAACCCCAATCCTGCCATTTGCACAAACGTAATTGCCTCTTTATTTGGCACTGGCAAACTACCTGGTTGTGCTGTCGTCACTGGGTCAATAGAATCATTTGGCATTTCTTCCATGCCAAGTTTATTTGGCGCACTCGAAAACATCTTTGATTGTGTCTTTAGTTCAACATGAATCTCCATGCCAATTGTTGCTTTATACGTACTCATAAAAATATTTTATATTATAGAAATTACCGATTATCTCCACTTCCACCAATCTTTCCACGTTCTTTACGAGAAAAAAGTTTTTCTAAATTTTTTTGTGCTACATGATTCAAATCCAAATCTAATTCTGAAGAAACTTGTGCAATATACCAAAGCACATCTCCCAATTCTTTTTCCACTTCTTTTTTCTTTTCTTCAGTGATGACACCATCATCATCTCGAATTGTTTTTTTTAATTTATCAGCAACTTCTCCAGCTTCGCCTACAAGACCTAAGGTTGGATACACAAAATTATGTCCAACATCAGGGTATAACGCTGTCTTGCGTGATTCTTTTTGATATTTACTAAAATCCATATGTTTTTTTCATCATTAACTCTCTCAGTCTATCATTTTGTATTAAAAATGAAAATACTGTGGAAATATTATATTCCCACAGTATTTTTTCTATCTCTAAAGATATCTGTTTTTTTCTGGCATGTGCTCTTCTTCAAATATATGCGCTACACCTGAAAATTGTTTAATAAACTCCTCATAAAGTGGAACCATAACCTCCCGTATGGACAGCTCAGCGTGTTTTGATGTATGCACATGAAATAAATGTCCCCACTGTTTCAATGAACAAAAAATTATAAGCTCTGCTTTGCATGAATTTGGCAATACAGTACGCGCTGCCTGTGGCGTAGATGTTTCCAAAAGCTTTAAGTATGTCTTCTCAGCTTGTAAAACAGAATGTTCCCATAAGTCATATTCATCTGAACCCTTCTCATAAAACACAGGTTTGATAAATGTTACACGATTATCAAATTTATCCTGTGAATACAGACAATATTGTTGACTCTCCTGTAAAAAGGAACATAGACGATGACGCACCAGTTCATATGTCACCGCACGACTAACAATAAAACGAACAGCAACATGCTTATGTCGAAAATACAGTTCCGCATCCTTTCTATGCAACTCCTCAAACTCAAAACTCGACAATTCCCGCACTTCAAAATTTCTATCACTTACAAAATCTATTAAATCAAAAGCCTCCAATATCTCAACTTGATCAGCAAAAAGCGTCGGATGCTCCTTCCATATGCATATCGCAATAGAGACAAAAAGTTTATCACCTTTGAGTTGTGCAAATGCCTCACGAAAAGCGCGAATACTCCCCGTAATAATCAATCCATTATCGTAGTCATCAACGACCAAATACTTCATAAGAGACATTTCCCAATGTTCAAAACTCGTGAAATAATCAGGATCATTAACAAAAAATGTCTTCGTTGCCATCTCTAAAACAGCATTATGTCGATTTTCGATCATTTCTGTAACAAAGCCGATTGCAGAATCTATTGTGATTTGTTCTTCGCTTTTATAACACAAACGCCCACACATCTCAATTTGTTCTTCAGGCGTCTTCTTTCTAAAATCTTCAATCACAAATGATGGTTCTATAACAACAGCTTTTTCTTTGATCATCTCCACCTCCTATATAGAGTTTTGTATAAGTATCTTTTTGAGAATATTAAATTACAAAATCAGCAATTACGCTGATTTTGTATTTTTGCACATCAATTTTCTCGTGTCAAATTTAGCAAATATGATTTTCTCCCACAATTACATCAATTTGCTTATATAATTCTTCAATATCTCCATTATTATCAATCACGATATCTGCATATTCTTTTAATCCTGCAATTTGTTGTTCTGATTCATCCTTACTTTCTTCTACAAATTCTTCAAATGTTTTCCCCTGATCATCAACATTTTCACTTCTTTTTATAATACGTTCATATCGCATTTTCAAATCCACATCTACATAAACCAATTTGAATTCTGGTAATTTTTTGAGATATGTAATGTCATCCAAACGTCGCACACCATCTACCACGACAATATCCACTTTATCTTTTTTTACATCTTCTGCCATAACTCGTGCAAGTGTATCTTGTCCATATGTCTCACGAATTATAGTTGACAGTGTTTGTAAATTATCACGCGATTGTTCTAAATGCAATCGATCAAGCACATCACGAAGTATTGTAGAAAAACGATATGATGATGTGTGACATTTTTTATGAATATATTTTGCAATTGTCCCCTTTCCGCTTGCTATTTCACCTGCAAGACCAAGTACCATATTTGGCATAAGTATGATTATAAAAAATTACTATGTATTTCTCCTCAATACAATTTTATGTTTTGGTGTATATTGTCGCAATTTTACACCTGCTGTTTTCAAAAGTTTTCGTCCAACTTTAAAAATGTCCACATCTGCATATTTATCAGAATTATATACAACCTCACAAATACCACTTTGAATAATCACTTTTGCACATTCATTACATGGAAAAAGGTCGACATACAACCGACATCCTTCTACAGATCCGCTTGCATTCATAATTGCATTCGCTTCTGCATGCACAACATACGCATATTTCGTTTCTTCTGTTTTACCATCTCTGCACCATGGAAACTCATCATCATGGCAACCACGTGGAAATCCATTATATCCAAGTCCTACAACAACATTATTTTCATTGACGATACATGCGCCAACTTGTGTAGAAGGATCTTTTGAACGATGTGCAATGAGTGTGCTCATAAGCATAAATGTTTCATCCCAATCCAGACAATTTTTTCGTTTGTCATTCTTCATAAAAAATGTATTTTATGTTTAACGATGTTTTTTAAGAATTGCCTTCATTGCATCATCCACTTGCCATAACAAATCATCCATAGATCCTTCATTTTTAATAACAAAATCTGCATCAGCACCAATTTTTGGAATTGCTTTTTCTGTTTCTGCAGTTGATTCAAATTTCTTGAACTCATCAAATGTTTGATCATCATCTGATTTTTCTCCACGACTTGTTACACGTTGCCATCGTAATTTCTGTTGTGCAGTGATATACATAATATAACTATTTTCAAATGAACGAATGAATTCCAAATCCATCATCATCCGCATACCATTAATTGCCATAATGCCATTATGATGTGCTACATATTGTACCACACCTCTATGTAAAACATCCTCTCCAAATCGCTCCTTAAACACATCATATAGCCATGCTTGATCTTCTTTTGATGACTGATCAAAAAATAATTCAAGTGTTTTCTTTAGCGGACGACTAAATCGCAACAAATCCACATCATAACGCCTCTTAAGATAATGTGCAACTGTATCTTTTCCACTACCAGTTTCCCCCACTAAACCGATTACGATTTTTTCCTTATACATATTGTTCGAAATTTTATAAACAACTTTTTACTAATGAATTATATAGTAATTAATCAAAAAAGTCTATGTTTTGTTAATACACACTCAGCAATAAATAACTAAAAAATAATTTAGATATTTGTAAAATACACTATAAAAGTATAAAAATACAAAAATTCAACAATCCCGAGACGTTGAATTTTGTATAGAAATCTAAAAATCTAATGATTCTATTTGATTTTTACTGACAATCCCATTGTTGAACACATGCTTGTGCTTGCAACAAGTTGTCCCTTATGTGCCTCTGTCTTACACGCATTTACAACATCCATAAATGCTTTATAATTTTCTGTAATTTTTTTTGCATCAAAAGATACTTTTCCAATCACTTGGTGAATATTTCCTGTATTATCATTTTTAAAATTTGATTTTCCTTTTTTCAAAGATTCTACAGCAGATTCCACATTTGGTGTCACTGTATCAGTTTTAGGACTTGGCATAAGCCCACGTGGACCAAGTACACGAGCTGCTGGTGCAAGTTTTGGCATCATATCAGGTGTTGCTACTAAAACATCAATCTCAGGAATATTTCCAGCCTTGATCTTATCAATAAGATCTTGACCACCAATCACATCCGCTCCAGCCTTTTTTGCTTCATCAGATTTATCTTCTGTAATTACACCAACATTCACTTCTTTTCCTGTTCCATGTGGCAATGTCACACTGCCACGCACTGCTTGTTCACCTTTTTTGGGGTCAATATTAAGACGTACATGCACCTCAACTGATTCATCAAATTTCGCACTTGCATTATCTTTTACAAATGCCACAGCATCTTCAAGTGTTACTTTCTCAATTGATTGTTTCTCAGCTGCAAGTTTATACCTTTTTCCTCTTTTCATATACATTGTCGTGGTATTAACGAGTCATCCAACTCTCCCACAAAAAATAATTATAAATAAATTTATTCAACAGAAATTCCCATAGAACGTGCCGTACCCTCTACAATCTTCATCGCAGATTCTATATCAGAAGCATTGAGATCTTGCATCTTAATCTCAGCAATTTCTTTTATTTGATCTTTTGTCACTTTACCTACCTTGTCAGCAAGTGGGTTACCAGCACCTTTTTTCACACCAGCTGCTTTTTTAAGAAGTTCCGCTGCTGGAGGTGTCTTCATGATAAAGCTAAAAGATCGATCTTCATATACTGTAATCTCTACAGGCACCACATCACCCATTTTGTCCTTTGTTGCTTCATTAAATTGCGTACAAAAATCCTGAATGTTAATACCATGTTGACCAAGCGCTGGACCAACTGGAGGAGCTGGGTTTGCTTTACCTGCTTGAATCTGTAACTTCAAAGTTGTCATTACTTTTTTTTCAGCCATATTCTAGTAAATTAGTAGTTAATAAAAATTAAATATTAATAAATCTTTATTAGATGTGTGGATTAGATTTTTTTGATTTGAAGAAAATCCAATTCAACTGGTGTTTCGCGACCAAACACGAGAACGAGAACTTTCACCTTACCTTTTGCTTCATCTACTTCTTGCACCTCTCCATCAAAATCTTTGAACGGTCCGTCAACAATCTTTACATTTTCACCCTTTTTCACATCAATGCGATATTTTGGCTCATCTTGCCCCATCTTTTTTTTGATTGAGAGCATTTCATTTGGATCAACTGGTGTTGGTGTTGTCCCAAGACCGATAAATCCTGTTACATTTGGCGTATTCCGCACTACATACCACGATGCATCCGTTACAATCATTTGCACAAGCACATAACCTGGATAAATCTTTTCTTCAACGGTAACACGTTTACCATTTTTGATTTTAATCTTTTTTTCAATTGGCACAATTACATCAAAAATGTAATCTTGCATATCCATTGACTCGATACGTTGCTTGAGATTGCGTGCAACATTGTCCTCATATCCTGAGTATGTGTGCAACACATACCACGCTGTGCCATGATGTTGTGTTTGTTTTGCCATAGATATTTAAATTTCTAAATAAAAATAAACTTCTTTAATATTATAAAATCATACTCTTAATTACACTTCCAAACATGTAATCTAAAATACCGAGAAACACTGCAACAGAAATACTGATTGCAACTACCAACATCGTATATTGAATTGTCTGTTCTCGCGTTGGCCATGAAACTTTTTTCATCTCGTTATATGCCTCACGCAAAAATTGTCGTATTTTTTCCATATTTATTGGATTTTAAAAAAGCCCCCAAGGGCTCCTTTTAACAGCTCCTCAATAGTAAATGAAAAACTCTTTTTTGTCAAATACATCTTTTTTTACTTGTTTCTTTGCATAGGCATCTCCACGATAAATCGCGAGCCTTTTCCCACACCTTCTGATTCTGCATACACACGACCTCCCTGTGACTCTACGAGATTCCTACCAACATAAAGCCCAAGACCTGTGCCCTCTGTGTAAATTTTTGAGGAATCTGTACCTCGAGAAAATTTTGTAAAAAGTGTTTTCATAGACTCTTCCGATATACCCATGCCAGAATCTTCCACAATTACACGAATCATTCCATTATCTTCTTCCATGGACACGTGCACAAATCCTTCTTTTGTATATTTAATCGCATTGTCGATTAGATTTGAAATTACCTCCCTAAGCTTTGCACGATCTGCTTTAATTGGAGAAAGTAACTTATCCGCTGTTTCAACAACAAAGTCCAAATTCTTTTCCTGTGCCCGCAAAATGAACATATCCCGCAACTCTTCTACAATTTCTTCCACTTGCACCTTATCCTCAAGATGTAATTCCAATCGTCCCGACTCAATACGTGTAATATTAAGAAGATCTTCCACCAACTGAATAAGTCTCTCATTTGCTAAAAAGATTTTATTAAACGCCTCTTCTTTCCTATCTTCATCTTTTCCATATGCTCCCTCAAGAATTAGTGAAATATATCCTTTAATTGCTGTAAGTGGGGTACGCAATTGATGTGAGGCAATTGAAATAAATTCCGACTTTGCTTTATCCAATCGTTTTAATTCTATATTTGCACGTTTTAGTTCATTTGAAAGTTTAAAAAGTTCTTCTTTTTTTCGCGTTTCATCTTTTGAACTTTTTATTAAAATATATGAAAATCCCAATAAAATAATAAATATAAACACCTCTAAAAGAATTTCAGAATTTGAACTTGAAAGAAATATATTAATCAAAGAAATTATTAAAATCAATCCAGTAAAAAGTTGTGTATACAACAATTTCATTTCCATAAAATTATATTTCACCATTGCATAAGAAATAAGAAAAACATGCACAAATATCAAAATAAAATTCCCATACGGCAATATTTCAATGCCAAACCATAATGGAAAATTAGTTGCTCCTGCAGCAAGACTGATAGAAAATGCTCCAAAAATAATTTTTAAAATAGATTTCTGATTTTTAGTAAACTTTTCCCTACTAATTGCCAAATAAAGTTCAGATATGCTCAAAAAATAAAAACCAAAATATATAATAAATATATAATAAATATAAAGCGGTCCTGCCTGAGGCCAATATAAAAACCCTCCTATTTCTACTAAGTCTTCAAAATAAAAATGAGAAAAAGAGAAGAGAGAAAAAAGAAAAGAAATTGCATAACCACATATTAAAAACTTCGTTCTTTTCTTATTTAATAAAACAGTAATCCAATGGTAATAAGCAATTGGTATAAATGTCGAGCCAATATTTAACATACCAACCCAAAAATATGCATATTTTTCAATATTAGAGCTCATCCAGAGAAAATAACTGATACTCCACCATCCAAGACACAATGTTAAGAAACTGAAAATAAATTTTATCTTATCTCTTTTACCGTTTAATAAAACAATGACACTGAGAGTAACACTTGTAATTCCACTAATAAAAGCAAGTAAAGCAAAAATATTTACTAAATTCATAATTTACCATTATTTTTATTTCTAAATTCATTATAACACAATAAAAAAATAAAAGCGGTATTATATAATTATAATACCGCCTTTTTTTAGGCTTTATGAGATAACACAAGCCCGTGAATCCCTAAAGGTTCACAAAACACCTTTACAAATTCATCTTTGAAAGCTCTTTTCCTATCTGGAAACTCACCCCTGCCAATTCGCAAGAGATCTCCTGGCGTTTTATACACCATGGGCCACAGCAATCCCCAATCAAGAAAAATTTTCTCAGGATTACTATGGATATTTCCAGTGAGATAAAACCCGCCAGTTTCAAGAACTTCACTTACTGTCCTTGAAAAATCTGCAGCTCTCTCAACGGTTAGATAATCAGTAAGCCCAACCATTTCCACGATATGTGGAGAAAAATATGTGGCAACTTTACTGATTTTTCGCATGGTACCTTTAACGTATTCTACGTTACGAATACCGTGAGCTTCCATATTTTTACGTGCATTATCAAGAGCTTTTTGATCTCTATCAATAAGCACAACACGTACATTTGGATGCTTGCAATGCAATATTGCATCAATTACAGCACGCGCAGAACCACAAGCAACAGAGATGATTCGAACTTCAGGCTCATTCAAAAAATGATCAATTGCACGAACCAAGAGAGCATTAACCATCTTTTTTCGATTGACGAGAGAACGACGGTTTTCGCTATTGTCGAACCAAAACTTCTCAAATCGATTTGCCCAAGAATCTTTTGTGATTACAGGACGAATTTTCTCATCCCAATCATACATGGTATCGAGTGCCATTGAAGATGCTGCATCCACTTTAATATGATGATTAAGCTTGCTTATTCTGTCAATAAAGAAGCTACTGTAATGCTTTGGATCTCTTCCCATTTCCCAAAGAATCTGCATAAAACTTTTTCTCTGAGAAATAAATATCTTTCGAAAAAGAATGCGCACACAATTCGTTGCGCAGGCCCAAGCAGAAATAATTTGCATTAATCGCACAAACTTATTTGGTTGATTATCGTAGTCGTACGTCGACAATGCTTGTTCAAATAACGAATGAAATTCCTCACCATTCATCACATTTCCCCGACTAGATTTATTTTCAATAAGTCTCAGATGAGAAATATTAGAAAAATAAGACTTCTTTTGAACAGCGTTCATTTTCTTTCTCCTTATTTTTTTGCAAGTTGAGAAATTTCTTTCATAACATTATTTGCCACTACTGCCATATCAGAAAGTGCCTGATCATTACGAATTGTAAAATTCATTGGCTTGCCAAATGTTACAACAACTTTTTGACGTTTTTGCAGCATACGAAATGTCCCACTGATATGAATCGGAACAATTGGTGCACCACTTTCTTTGTGAAGGCATGCGACGCCTCTTTTTGCTTTTTGCAATTTATTATTTTTATTCATCTTTCCTTCTGGGAAAATGAATATTCTTTCTCCATTTTTAAGTGCTTGTATCGCAAAAGATAATACATCTTCCACAAACACTTTTCCAATTTGATCTTTACGTCGACTTTTCACTGGAATACAAGCACTTAACCGCAACCAGCTAGCCACAAAAAAAGAAATCGGAAATGGAAATGGACCATCAAATTTAACCCAAGAAAAATAATCCTCAAAGGCCAAATAGCGAATTGGTAAAAATGCACCAAGTCGAAATCCATTCCATGGCATTGCAATCGCAACTGCTGTAATTACTCCGTCAAAAGGACCGCAATGATTTGCTGCATAAATCGCAGCATCTTTAGGAGATAATCCTTTCAAATTATCCCTACCTCGCACTTCAAAACCATAAAAGGTTTTGAGTACGATAAAAATTGGGAAAAACACAACTACTTGAAAAATATTTGCAATTTTGTTCATTTTATATTCCTCCTTGGCTTCTATTCAATTTTTAAGTTTCAAACTAAATTATACTATATAATTAAGTTTTTGTCAATACCCGACCTTG
>PDPP01000036.1 GCA_002747515.1 Candidatus Moraniibacteriota bacterium | reverse complement strand
TTGCCGTGTTGTGTGATGAGAAATTTTTTGACACCAGCATCAACGAGTTCTAGATAGCGCTCAACTGTCAACAAATCACCATTTGTCGTCATTTTGATATGCGCACGCGGCATTTTTTGACATGTGTAGCGCATCAAATCTGCCAAATCCTTGCGCAGCAGTGGCTCACCATAAAATATCGGACTCAATCGCCCTGTGAAATCCAACTCTGCTAATTCATCAATGATTTTTTTGTACACATCAACTGGCATCAGTCGCTCATTTTTTATCGCACCCCGATCAGAAATACTATTGGGACAATACGCACAACGACGATTACAACTACTATTCACTTCAATATCAATATCATTGAAAAAATCTGTTGTATGATATTTATACAACATTTTCATCTTGATACCAGCGACAACACCCACACCATAGATGCGTCGCACAAAAGCACGTATTGTGTGATATATTTTTTTCATCTCTTTATCTTATTACTCTACAACGATTGCAATCGCGCAATCTCATCAGAGAGTAGCGCACAATTTTTACGCATCATCTCTTTTTGCGCACGAGACGCATTTGCATTGTATACATTCATCTCCACAAAGCGCACACACCGATTGACATATAACTGCGTGTTGTGCGCCTCATCAAAAATGCGCTCAATCTCTGCACGCGGTGGGAAAAACATATGCACCGTCGTATCTTCAAAATAAAACAACGTGTGCCGCGCTATGCTCAAACCATTCTCCTCAATCTGCCGCAAAATCTCTGCAACAGTTTTTTGCTCATCTCCCGTCAATTGTCGCACTTGCATTATATCCACATACGCCAGCACATCACCCTGCACTGCCGACAGCGCAGCGATATCAGCACGCATTTTGTGATAATGTTCTTCTTGCTCTGCGCGTACCAACTCCACAATATACGCCCCACCCACCTGACTCGCCCGCACAACAATCGCCGCCGTCACACAATACGCAACCACGATACACACAAAAGAAATAAGATGTTTTTTGGTCCACATACACTTTTTCATATACCTCAATGATAACAGAAAATCGGCAAATAAAAAACCGGCTAATTCCATTTAGAATTAGCACGGCTCTTATTAGCGTTATGGATTTTCCGTCACACCTCTTAGTGTGCCGGTTTCCAGAACACCTTATCGATTTCGATGGTAGAAACACTGCCTCCGTCCCCATTTGGTCCATACTGAACAACTGGGATTAAAATGACATCATATCCAAGATCCCTGTAGCGCTCAATGATCATCTGCTTAGCCGGTTCAATCGTGGTTGCATCCCACGCGTCCTCTCGATTGAACTGATCACACTTGCCTTTTTTTGTATAATCGCAGACAACCTCCTTCGCTTTTACGCGATCGCGCTTGGTTTTATGTTTTTTGGCAAAATATCTGAGGTATTCAACATACACCTCATTAGAAACAGCATCTTTCCAATGCTCCTTCTTTTTAATTTGCTTGCCATCTTCTCCCGGGATAATGTCTGGGCAAATAACCATAGGCACATACCCTTCTGGTACCGAAAATGCCAATTTATGATAAACCATTCTTGCAGATGAGGCGGAACAGCCCAATGTAAAAACAACAAAAATTGCACACGCAGTAAAAAATACATTTTTCATGATATCATCTCCTTTTTTGAGTTTCTGAATTTCAAACAACTGCCCTTGTTATAGTTTTTACTATAACAAGGCATTATACATCATTTTGTAAAAAAGTCAAGTCCTTATTCCGCCCATGGATCATAACAATTCATAGCTTTTCCAGAATCGTCACGACAATCTTTTTTGACCTTTTTTTTGGTTGCGTCACGATAGATAATTTTTTCCTTCGTAATCACAACTGGCTCTCGGCTTTTGAGCTTATCAATCTCAAGTTGCTTAATGCGCAACTTTTCAATCAAAGCATTTTTAACTGCCAAATCACGGATGCGAAGATCCTCGATTTCTGCAAGGCGAATTTTGAGTGTATCAATTTCCGCATTTTGCACACGCAATTTGTTGATCTCTGCATTTGCTATTACAAGCTTTTTGCTGATCTCAACTTCACATGCTTTAAGTTTATCAACAGTCATATTTTTGACTGCCAATTCTTCAGAAATCTTGACAATCTTTGCATTAAGATTGTTGATTGCCACAGTATCTGCTTCAATACGGTTTACCTTAAACGCCACTTTCTTGGTTTTCAGCCATGCGTCATAAAGTGGTTTTCCTCTTTGAAGAGCTGCCTGAAATTCTTTAGTAGTTTTGGGATAAGTGAACTTTTGATTCACTTTAACCACATCTGGATTAGAGATGTTGTTGTGTCCCATAAGGACAATCAAGTTCCAGCCGTTTTTGTAGAACCTGTCCACAATCTTCTGCTATAATAAAAGACATAATCCATAAAAACAAAAGAATATGTCTTACCCAAGTGATATTACAAGAGAACAATTTGAGATAATACGACCAATATTAGAGTCTGCACGTAAAAAAACACGTCCACGCACACTTGATCTCTATGATATATTTAATGCTTTACTCTATGTCATAACAACAGGATGTCAATGGAGAGCTCTGCCACATGATTATCCAAAATGGAAAACCGTACATCGATATTTTATTACATGGAGTGAAGTGAGAAATGGCACATCTGTATTAGATGAAGTTTTAAAAAAAATTGGTAAAAAAAGAACGTATGAACAATGGAAGAAAACCATGCACGAGCATGGTTATTGTTGATGCACAAAGTGTAAAAAATACTGATTCGGCAAGAGAAAAAGGATATGATGCAGGAAAAAAGATTTCTGGTATTAAAAGACATATTGCTGTAGATACACAAGGTTTACCACATGCAGTAGGAATTACAACAGCAAATATTGGTGATAGAAATGGTGCAATAGAAATATTTCATAATTATGAAGAAAATCTTTTGTATGTAAAAAAAGTATTAGCTGATGGTGGATATACAGGAGAAAACTTTAAAAAAGCAACGCAAAAAGTTATTAATGCTACTGTAGAAGTGATTAAAAGAAATGAATTACATTCATTTAAAGTTGTACC
>PDPP01000032.1 GCA_002747515.1 Candidatus Moraniibacteriota bacterium | reverse complement strand
ACGTGTATTCCATCCGATGAGAATATTGTCATAATTTTGTTGAGAGAGTGCAGAGCCTGTGAACATATCTGTCATGTCTGTGACATTGTCTACGTGCCAGGTGCCGAGGTTTTGGTTGAAAATACTAGCACCCAAAAACATTCTGTTCATATTTGTAACATTGCCAGTGTTCCAAGAACCAATATTTTGGTTAAATGCGGATGCGTTATAAAACATGCCTGCCATATTTGTAACATTTGAAGTATTCCATGAGCTGATGTTTTGGTTGAATGCTGATGCACCATGAAACATCCACGCCATATCCGTAACATTGGAGGTGTTCCATGTACTGATATTCTCATTGAAAGATGATGCGTTAAAAAACATAGCCTGCATATTTGTGACATTGCCGGTGTTCCATGAATTGAGGTTTTGGTTGAAAGCGGATGCATCATAGAACATAGCTCGCATATTTGTGACATTGCCAGTGTTCCAAGATCCGATATTTTGATTGAAAGAAGTAGCGCCATAAAACAGATGTTCCATATCTGTGACATTACCAGTATTCCAAGATCCGATATTTTGATTAAATGCGGATGCACTAGTGAACATGTATTCCATATTTGTGACATTACCTGTGTTCCATGAACTGATATTTTGGTTGAAAACACTAGAACTGTGAAACATTCTATTCATATCTGTGACATTACCAGTATTCCAAGATCCGATATTTTGATTAAATGCGGATGCATTATGGAACATACCTGCCATATCTGTGACATTGGCAGTGTTCCATGAGCTGATGTCTCCATTGAAAGCGGATGCTCCAGTAAACATCCAGCCCATATCTGTGACATTACCGGTGTTCCATGTGTTGAGATTTTGATTAAAAGTAGATGCTCCAGTGAACATGTTTCTCATAGTTGTGACATTGGAGGTGTCCCATGAGCTGATATCCTGATTAAAAGCAGTTGCATCATAAAACATCTCAGCCATATTCGTGACATTAGAAAGGTTTGGCACATCTGTGAAATTTCCTGTCATATTACTGCAACCATAAAATGCACGATACATTGAAGACCATATACTACTGCCCCACTGATCAATTGATAATAGTTTTTCCCTATCACCAGTATTATTAAAATAGATGCGATGAAATCCTGTATCATCTCCTATATTATCTCTGATACGGATTGTATATGTGCCTGCTGATGCATAGTTGCATGTGTAATCTCCTGTCTGTGCTGTTGCTTCAAATGTTCCATCGTTATTGCAATCCACATTGTAGTTGTATCCTCCACCAACTGTTGGGATAGTGAATTGTGTATTGGAAGATGTGCCGGTGTTGTCTGTCTTTACTGTGATGACAAAATCATCTCCCCCTTCTGTATGAAAACTTTCTTCTGAGCCATATGTTGTTCCTGCAGAGTTTGTGGCGTATGCACGTATATAGTATGTTGTGTTTGGTGTGAGGTTTGTGAGATTACACGAGTAACTTCCTACACCGCCAGTGCCTGCTGAACAGTTATGTGTGTATGTACCGCTTGTTGTGCCCCATTGGATGAAACGTTCTAGGTTTTCATTTCCGACATCTGTGATTTGTCCGTTTCCTGTTGCTGAATTTATCGTGATGTTTGTTGGTGTGTCTGTTGTTACGAGTGGTGGGACTGTTGTGAGATTTACGTCACAGGTGGTGCCGTAGGGGATTGTATAGCCAGTACCAGATGGTGCACCAGATCCGCCGTGACTACTGCTACCCCATGCGGTGATAGAGTTGTCAGATTTGAGAGCGGCGAAGGCATAGGCCGTTGAATAAACCTGTGTATGACCAGTGCCTGTTGGCTCACCAGTGCCACCATAACTACTACTACCCCATGCGGTGATGGATCCGTCGGATTTCATGGCGGCAAAAGCACCATAGGTTGAATAAATCTGTGTGTATCCAGTATCTGTTGGCTCGCCAGAGCCACCAAAACTGCTGTCACTCTATGCGGTGATGGAGCCGTCGGATTTCATGGCGGCAAAAGCACCATAGGTTGAAGAGATTTGTGTGTAGCCGGTGTCTGTTGGTGCACCGGATCCACCGTAATTACCGTGACCCCATGCGGTGATGGAGCCGTCGGATTTCATGGCGGCAAAGGCGTAACCATTTGAATAAATTTTTGTGTAGCCGGTATCTGTTGGTTCACCATTACCACCATAAGCACTATCACCCCATGCGGTGATAGAACCATCAGATTTGAGGGCGGCAAAAGCAAATGCATTTGGATAATTTGGTGCATTATATCGACCATCATAATGATTATATGCTGCATTGTAATCTGCACCTGTTGTGGTACATGCTGCATCTGTGTACTCTAGTGTGCTCATCCACAAAAAACATCCCAAAAGAATGAACATACCTCGACATAACACCTTACATGCAAAAATATCTTTTATCATATTTGCTATCTATTTTACTTTTAGTGGGTTTATTATATCACATTATGACTAGCACTGCAGTTTGCGCACAAAACAGCAAATCTTCCCATTTTTATCTACATCAATATAAATAGTTTTTTAAACAATGCTACGGATAAAAACCTATACAAATAATTTTCAAATTTAAAAAGCCACAACGAAATATTTCGTTGTGGCTTTTTGCATTATTGCTTTTTAATAAGTTCAGCTTTCTACTGTGGCGTCATTTCTTGCTGCTTCGCATCAACATTTTGCTCAGTGCGACTTTCTCGTGCTTCCTCGCGAGCAGCTTCAAAGCGTTTTTCAACGCCAATCTGCTTTGTGGTTTTTTGCAAATCGATACTCAAATTATCAAACTTTGAGATATCAACAATCGCATTGCCACTATCATCAAAGGAAACAGAGATTTTATCGCCAGGTTTCGTGATGAAAATTTCTGGAGAAATTCCTCCGCTAACAGCAAAGAGCTTGTTCTCCTGTCCAGAAACAAGAACATAATAAATTGTTCCTGTTGACGTATTTTCCTGCGCAATACGCAACACATCACCTGTCACAGAGTAGCTTGCAATAGAATCACCAAATGCCAGATCATTTCCATTGCCCAGTAGAGCACGGCGATAGTTGCGCTCTGCCTGACGTGCTGTCACTGCAACACCAACAATATTATAGTTCTCTACAGAGACAAATGCAGAAGCCTTCACAAGACCAGCGTCATCTTTGAGAGTCATAAAATATGTTGGACGTCCAACTACATTGTACAGAATGGGGCATGTTGCGTGATAGCCCTTTTCTTGCACGGCACCCTCAGCAGATTCCATCGCAGCTGTTTCCGTTGCGCCGGCTTGACGGTACATCTTAACTTTTTTGGTGCGTGTATTCACTAACACAAAACCAACCGTACCATCATCAGAGCCTGCAGACTGTATCCCGGTATACCAATAGGAGTTACTATCATCCCCATATACCAATGACATACCTTTTGTTGTTTTCAGAACATCCTTTTTAGCCATGATCGAATTAAACCATCCATGCACATACCTCCCCCAATAATTGAGCTGAGCTGTAACAAAAGATTCCGGTTGGATGCGATCAATCCACTTTGGTGCATCCTCAATGCTGTAAGGTGTTATTTCACCAGTTTGTACATCAAGCACTGCAACACCAGTGGCATTAGCACCAAAACAACCAATTGTTTTTTGATACACTGTGACAACATAATACGGACGTCCGCTGTCATCAATTTCAAAAGTCCAGTCAGTTAACCCAACAGTAGCATAGCCATGGTTATAGAGATGTCTTTTTGGATTGTCATTCCAAAACGCACCAAAGTTGTACTTCATATTCAGTGGTTCACCTTCAATCTCACGAACGAGTTTCACATCATTCTCGTTTGTAGAAGACACCACGACATACCCAGGTGTCCCACTGCCATTACTCCACCACTTGAAAAATCCAGAGTGATTTAGTGGTCCAACCCAACACAAGTCATCTTCAACTTTTTGAATTGACATCTCTCCGACCGCGACAACACTTCCGAGACCAAGGTCTTCGCCTAGTCGCTTTTCCGCAAGTCGTCTTGCGAGACTTTGATTAACACGACGCACATGCTCAGTGTCTACTGGTGCTGTATCCGTAGAAAAAATGCCGGCTCCACTTCACCAATCAAATTACGATATGCCTCAGCATTAAATATAGGCATACCAATTATAGGTAGCAAAACAACAGTTCCGATGACCCCAATAGCTGTTACTACTGCACCAGTTTTCAAAAGGCGTTTGCCATAATGAATTAAAAAAATTACGTCAGGTATATAAAAACCGATTGCATTACATAAAACCAAAAGACTTATATCCAAAAATCGCACATTCAATGTTGGCATAAATAACCAGACTGCTGCAATATTTGCAACAAAGAACAGAGCAGCTACCCATATCTTATTACGTATTGTCAAAAAGGCTAACGCTCCAAAAACCAATCCAAAAATCCCACCAGCAAACATTGTCATTTTTTCCTCCTTGTCTTCTTTTATTAAGAGAATGTAAAAAATTCCGAACATTTTTCCCTACCACGGGAATTGTGAATTCTATTATATTTGAACAAATATGTCAAGTCCGTCGGGTACGGATTCAAGAAATTATTGCATGTCATAATAAACAATACTAAATAATCCACAACTTTCTAAAGTCATCAACCAACAATAAACCATTGATATGCTAAAAAATATAAAATCACAAAAAGTATAATAATAAAAATACTCACTATTATCTTAAGAATGGTTATGATTTTATTTTTTAATATTACATCAACTCTTTGATTGATGTATTGTTTCCAACGTAGAAATGGAAAAATCGCAATAACGAGAACAGTAAGATCAATAAGCGGTGCTAATGCTGCTACTACTTCATAAAATCCGAATAAATTTGTAAAATAAGTCAAGATTAAAACGGGCAATGCAACTGCAGAAAGAATAATAAGTGCTATAAGAAACAGAGGTATGACAACAAACATTACTATAGAAAAATCTTTTTTGAGATTTTCTGTTTTATCATCATTTACATCTTTTGCATTATAATTATCCATCTTTTCATTATTATAATTATTCTTCGTTTTATAATGCCACGCATTTTCAAAAATGAAAGACAACAGAAATCATCAAAAAACAAAAACTCTTATTACAAGAACCAAAAAAGACCCAGCACAATTGAACGTGTAATGACTGAGGATTTACAAATTTTGATAGTTTCTCCAAAATCCCCTGTCCATCACATGTAAACGATCTTGCACAGAGATGGTATTTTTTATCTTTCTAGATGTGTTCGTAATCGCGCATGACAAGTTGTGCGTCAATTTGCTTGACCATTTCGATGACAACGGATACAACAATAAGGATACTTGCACCACCGACTGTGAGAAGTTGTGAATTGGTGAGAAATCCTTGTACGATAATTGGCAGTACTGCGATGAGACCCAAGAATAGTGACCCTGTTAACGTGATACGATTGACGACGCGACCGAGATAATCTGCTGTCTCACGCCCAGGACGTTTACCCTCGACATAACCACCTTGCCGCTGGAGATTTTCTGCAATTTTTTGTGGATCAAAAATCACTGCAGTATAAAAATACGTAAACATCACCACAAGTGAAAAATACACAATGCCATACACCCACTGATTTGCAAAGAGATTTGTCAAAGTTGATCCAAAAGATGCGAGTGTTTCATTTTGCATTTGCATAAGCATTTGCCCAATCATGCGTGGAAAAAGCACAAGTGACACCGCAAAAATGATTGGGATTACACCAGCTTGGTTTACACGCAACGGAAGATGTGTTCGTGCACCACCATATTGCTGTCCGCCACGCATGCGACGTGCATACGAAATCGGGATAATGCGTTTTCCTTCTGTGACAAACACTACCCCAAGAATCGTCGCGACCACCACACCAATAAATGCAAGATACGTAAATATCTGTGTTGAGTCAAACGTTTCTTTGAATTGTAATACTGTTGTTGGTAAGCTTGCCACAATACCCGCAAAAATCATGATTGACACACCATTTCCCAACCCTTTTTCTGTAATTAGCTCACCCAACCACATAAGAAAAATTGTACCTGCCACAGCTGTTGCAACCATTACGATAAAACTAAATGTTGGCAAATCTGCAATCACGCCTTGTGATTTAAGTAGTGAAATCATCGCCACTGTCTGCATAATTGCTAACGGTACAGTAAGGATACGTGTAACCATATTAAACTTTTGTCGTCCTGCATCGCCTTCTTCTTTATACAATTGCTCCAATCGTGGCACAATCATCGTCAGAAGCTGCATAATAATTGATGCTGTAATATAAGGACCGACACCAAGAAGAACAATAGAAATATTTGATAGCCCACCACCAGAAAACATATTCAACATTCCTAGAAGTTGATTTGACTCAAAAAGTTCCTGCAATCGTGCTATATTAACACCTGGCAATGGAATATTTGCCGCAAAACGAAAAACAATTAGAAGTGCTAAAATAAAAAATATTTTATCACGCAACTCCTTCACTGTAAAAATACTTTTAAATTTTCCCAACATGTCAACAAATTTTATAAAATAATATACATAAAAAAACTTATTACCCCACAATACATTCTTTACACAAAATAGTCAAAATTGTGCACCAAAACATCAATTATGCACTTCTTGTAAAAATTCCTTATAAATATCCTCCAAAATCTCAAGCGGTGGTCGATTATCTTGTGCAAAAATTTGCATACGTTTTCTGATTAATTCCTCCCTTACTTCCTTAATCTCATCAAATTGTTCACTACCTGCAATTGATTGAGAAAATACAAGTAATGCATCTCTTACATACACAATAAATTTTTTACAATCATCACATTCTATACAGTCTTTAATATTACTATATCGCTCAATCAACTGCTCAGCAATCTCCTGTGTTTTCTTTACATCATTATTCACTTTTTGAAATTCTTCATAAATCTCCATAAATACCTTTTCATCAATTCCTGTTTCATGTGATATAAGGTATATCTCTGCTTTAATCATTTCATCCTGTGTCTTTTCTACGCTCCATTTTCCATTTTCAGCATTCATGAAAACACTCTCGATTGATCGTAAATATTCGATAAATGCCCGTGTCTGATCATAATTCTCATACTTCTGTAACAACTTGTCACATACAATATCCATACGTTTATGCTCATCTTCTATTGTATGCATTGCTTTTTTGTAATATTCATCAAAACTCTTTTCTTTTTTTTCATTATAGTTATCTTTTTGTGTCATATTTTTTTCATTTACATGTTACACATCGAGATTTTGCACGCTCTTTGCATGTGTTTGGATAAATTTCTTTCGCGGTGCTACATCGCTACCCATCAAAAGGTCAAATACCCGATCAGCAGCCTCAGCATCTTCAATAGTCACTCGCATCATTTTGCGATTTTCTGGATTCATTGTCGTCTCCCATAATTGTTCAGGATTCATCTCACCAAGACCCTTGTAACGCTGAATCGCCACGCCACCAACAGTCTTATTTTCTTCACCGTCATCAATATCATTTACACCAAGCTTTTTGAGTAATTGTTCTTTTTGTTCTTCTGTATATACATAATGCACTTTCTTTCCTTTTTTAATTTGATAGAGTGGTGGTTGTGCAATATAAATATATCCACGACGAACCAATTCTTCAAAATGTCGGTAAAAAAATGTCAAAAGTAACGTACGAATATGAGAACCATCAACATCAGCATCAGCCATGATGATAATTTTGTGATAACGAAGCTTGCTCACATTCACAGCATCTCCAATTCCTGCACCCATTGCAATAATAATCGGCTTAAGCGTGTCTGATTTCACAATCTTATCAAGGCTTGTTTTTTCCACATTCACCAATTTCCCACGTAGTGGCAAAATCGCCTGAAACATCCGGTCACGCCCCTGCTTAGCACTACCGCCAGCAGAGTCTCCCTCTACAATATATAATTCCGAATCCTCTGCCTTGCGACTTGTACAATCAGCAAGTTTCCCTGGTAGCGTCATACCATCAAGTGCGCCTTTGCGAAGTACTGCGTCTTTTGCTGCACGTGCTGCATTGCGTGCACGCGCTGTCAAAAGACATTTTTCAATCATTGCTTTAGCATCCTTTGGATTTTTCTCTAAAAATTCTGTCAATTCCTCTGTCACTACACTCTGCACAACACCTTTTACTTCAGGATTTCCCAATTTTTCTTTTGTTTGTCCTTCAAATTGTGGATTTGGCAATTTTACATTAATCACACATGTAAGACCCTCACGCACATCATCTGCTGTAAGGTTTTTGTCTTTTTCTTTGAGAATTTTATTGTTACGCGCATATGCATTAAGACATCGCGTAAGTGCTGTGCGAAATCCTGCAACATGTGTACCACCCTCTGGATTTA
The DNA here is from genome assembly GCA_002747515.1 of Candidatus Moraniibacteriota bacterium. Classification (GTDB taxonomy): domain Bacteria; phylum Patescibacteriota; class Minisyncoccia; order Moranbacterales. The sequence goes on along the minus strand of PDPP01000032.1, from coordinate 4,365 downwards.
AAATATTATTTGCAAATGCATGCAATCGCTCATTAAATGAATCTGTATATTGCATTGATACTTCGACATATACATCATCTTGCTGTTTCTCGATATACACTGGCACAACATTACGCACATCTTTCTCGCGATTGATAAAACGTACAAAAGAAATAATACCTGAATCAAAATAAAAACTATGTCGCCGTGCTTTATGTGTGTCTTTTTTTGTCTCCACCTCACGTACATCTTCAATATCAATACGTACACCTTTTGTAAGATATGCTTGATTACGCAAATGTTTTACAATTGTATCAAAATTAAACACTGTCTCTGGAAAAATCGTGGTATCTGGCTTAAATGTAATCGTTGTTCCTGTATCATCTTTTTTCACTTTGCCGACAGATTTTACTTTTGCCTTTGGCTTACCACGCTTATACTCTTGTACCCACACCTTTCCATCTCGCTTTACCTCTGCTGTTACTGCTTCAGAAAGTGCATTTACTACAGATACCCCTACACCATGTAATCCACCAGATACCTTATACCCACTATCATCACCACCAAACTTACCACCAGCATGCAATACTGTCAGCACTGTCTCAAGTGTAGATTTTTTTGTCTTTGGGTGTATATCCACTGGAATACCACGACCATCATCAGAAACTTCAATGATATCTCCTGGTAAAATCCGCACACTACACCGCGATGCATGCCCTGCCATCGCCTCATCAATACAGTTATCCACCACTTCCCAGATCATGTGATGCAATCCATTAAGACCTGTACCACCGATGTACATTCCTGGCCTTTTACGTACCGGCTCTAATCCCTCAAGAACTTGAATGGATGATGCACCATATTTTTTTGTACTTGCTTTCTTTTTTGCTGCCATGTTGCTAATTTTACCTATTTAGAATATATCATCAATTATTCCTACCTTTTTGTCGTGTGAGAAAATATAATTCTATCAAAAACACACCAACTACTGCAATTATACCAACCCACCACACAAGAACTTTGAATTGCTGCAATCCTACAATAATCGTAGACAATAACCCAAGAAGAATTCCTTGGCGAATTGCCATCCCCATCTCACCTAAAGTAAGCATATCCTCCGCCATACGTCGCCAAATCCACGTAAGTAACAAGACGCCAATGCCTGCTGCCGTGAAAAAAAACGTCGCATAGAACAAAACAAATGCTGTAACACCAATATCAATCGGATCTGTCAAAAATATAACGGCACACAGTGCCGCAAAACTAATGAGTGTCCCTATGCGCAATCCCCAAAGATATGATTGCAATGTCATAAATTGTATTTTTCTTTACCTTTCAAAATCCTTTATTTCACCTTTTATTATACCTTTTTTACAATAAATTGACAAGTAAAATATTAACGAATCGTTGACGAAATGGCCTTACATTGGTATTGTTCACTAAAGAACCTTCAGAATAGCGTGCTGAATACCTCTACCACTGGCAGAGATCATGAAACCCACCTGGATTTCAGGGAGAAAATTTATTTTTTCCGATATCATTTTACATGGGATTCATATGCACGTTTGCATTGAGGGTTCTTTTTTGTGTATACACCACTTGCTCATCAACACAAATTACAAATACAAAAAATCCCCAAATATTCATATAAATATTTGGGGATTTTACTACACTTTAACCTGTAGCATATTTCTTCTTGGTCTTTGTTTTGACCAAATGAAGAATCGCTCCATTTTTCTGGGCTGCACGATTTCGGTCTGCATGAGCCTCTTCAATTTTCTTCTCCGCTTCGAAATATCCAGACTCATCTGTGATATCACCGATATCTGCATTGATGAGTTTTAAGCCAATTTTTTGAAACTCAGTTTCAATGTTTTGTACAACACGTTGTTCAAAAGTGTTGCGATCTGCATTGATTTCCTCAATATCCATTGTGGCAATCGTTTTAGAAATCTGAGTAATAATGGCATTCCGAGCCTTTTCTTCAATTTTGTAGCTGAATATACCAAACAAATGTTCTGCCGCTGCCTGCAGTAGTTCTGGAGTAGTTCCAATACCAAATGCAAAACGAGATGCAACATTTACCATAATATTCTGTTTGGATAGAACATTTTTGAGATTAATGTCAGTTGTAATTGGTTCAAGATCCAAGAAACCATACGATTGGAAAAAGGGCCATACAAATGTAACACTATCATGAATTGACAATACAGATTTATTACCGCTGTTACAGTTATACTTTATCAAAACCTTATTCGATGGACATATCTTGAACCCTGCAATAACAGTAATAACTATTCCAACCACGCCTAGCACCACAACACTAAAAAAACCGAAGCACACGGTGTCATAATTTTCCTCCATTTTTAAAATTGTTTTAATTGGATAGTGCTTATTCGCACTTTGCAAAACGTATCGTTACCAATTACATCATAATTAATAACGAAGCCTTTAACCTTATCTTTTTAATCGTCATTCCTCCTCTATTGTTAAGGTTCGTATTTATATCTTCGACATAATGTCGAAATAATGATTGTATATGATTTATTTTTTTGTCAAGGTATCCTGGCAACCCAGAAACCCTAAAACCCTTTCACAAAGTAAAAACAGCATGATATTGTTTAAGATGTAAAAAACTAAAACAAAAATCTGCTGTCTTTACACAAACATCGTATCGTAAATTTGTATTCTTAGGTAGACGACAAACTCCCTTTTGTAAAAAATCCTACAGGAGATGGAAGATTACCTATTATTACAAACAGTGAAATCATCACATTTTTAACATGGCATGCACTGATGTTATATCAAAAAATATTCTATTCATAGAACTCTTTCAAAAAACGAGCAAAACCTACTTCTTATAATATTCTTTATACCAAGTTGCAAATTTTGGAATCCCTTGCTGAATACGAGTTGTTGGTTTCCAACCAAGTTTACGAATTTTAGAAATATTTGCAGATGTTTTTTGCACATCGCCTGGTTGCATTGGCATAAATTCCTTTTTTGCTATTTTACCAACAGCTTTTTCAGTCTCCTCAATAAAATCCATAAGTCGCACTGTTCGATCACCGCCAATATTCATCACATCACACGGCAAGTCAGCATCAAGTACAGTGATTGTTCCAGAAACAATATCATCAATATACGTAAAATTTCGCTCCATGTCACCATTATTAAAAATTTTGATTTTTTTCTCTCTCGCAATGAGATCCAGAAATTTAAAAACACCCATATCTGGACGTCCCCATGGACCATACACAGTAAAAAATCGAAGACCTGTCGTCGGAAGATTGTAAAGATGACTAAATGTATATGCGAGAAGTTCTGTTGCTTTTTTTGTTGCAGCATACGGAGACACTGGTTTTTCTACAGGATCTTTTTCACTAAATGGTGTTTTTGTATTATCTCCATAAACACTTGAACTTGATGCATAGACAAAATTTTTCACCTTATTTTTTACACTAAGTTCGAGTAGGTTTGTTGTTCCCAATACATTCACGTGTGCGTAAAGCAAAGGGTTTTCCAATGATGCGCGTACACCAGCCATTGCAGCAAGATGAATCACTTTGTCCGGCTTTTCATGTGCAAAGATTTCATCCATTTTTTTAACATTGCAAATATTTGCCTTATAAAGAATGTATTTTCCCTTAACACTTTTTCCACATGTATTTTTGTATCCTTTGAGAAACTTATTGATACGATCACGCTTGAGTTGTGGATCATAATAATCATTAAAATTATCCACAATCACAACCTCATCTCCACGATCCATAAGAACCTTTGCACACGCACTTCCGATAAATCCTGCGCCACCAGTAATAAGAATTTTCATACGTTTATATTTTTTATTTATGCAAACACAAAAAATGTGCAAAACCAATTACTATTATGAGAATGCCACACATCACTTCATATGTCCACAATAATAAATAATGTATAAATCATCTGCACTATGAAAAATTGCTATTCTTTTTCTGTGTAAAACTTCGCTTTATATGAAAAAAACACCTTTTTTACAGATGTTTTGGTGATGCGGGGACGACCGGGCTCGAACCGGCGACCTTCTGCGTGACAGGCAGACGCTCTAACCAAGCTGAGCTACGCCCCCATATATAAGTATTAAGTTATAAGTTTTAAGTCAAAAGTGACTTGTTGTGTAAGTTTTAAGTCAAAAGTGACTTATTGTGTAAGTTTTAAGTCAAAAGCAACTACTTTCCCTCTTTCTTGAGACTCACAACAGTTTTTCCAAGCATCTTGCAAATTTCATCAGATTCTTGAATAAACCACGCAACTGCACTTTTTTCAACTTTCTTACTATCTCTCAACAAACAAAACCAAAAATGTGTTTCATTTGCTGATTTGAGAGCAATGGAGAAAAAATTTCTA
>PDPP01000023.1 GCA_002747515.1 Candidatus Moraniibacteriota bacterium | reverse complement strand
ACTTGTTGTAATATATGCATAGCAATGGATTAGGTTATTATTTAGTTTGTTTATTACATAAACTATTATACCTGATCCATTTGCTTTATATTACCCAAATATTGTGGTAGAACTTATCTAAAATCTCCATATTCGACTGTAACTTTTCTATTTTGGTTGTGCATTATTCATAATTTTTCGAAATAAAATTATTTTTCTTTGCACTGTCCATTGTTTTTGCCAAAAAATAGGAAAATTTTATGTATGAAAGAAAGATTCTAGACAGATTTTTAGAGTAATTCTTTTTTGTTAATTTCTTTGATTTTTTCTATAACCTTTTTTACTTTATGTGCATGGTCGCGGTGCGTAACAAACGTAGCGTCATCTGTGTCGACGACAATAATATCTTTTAATCCAAGTATTGTAATGGTTTTTTTGTTAGTGCCAAAAATCATGCAATTTTTTGAATCAATTGCAATCGTTTCGCCACGTTGTACGAGATTTTTTTCTGGTGTTGTATAAAAATCATGTAGTGTGCGCCAATTGCCGACATCACTCCATTTAAGATCTGCTGGTACGACAAATCGGTCTGTGGCAGATAATTTTTCCAAAATGGCTGTGTCGACAGGTTCTTTGGGGAGATTGCAATAAATATCGTGAATATCTTTTGTATCGTTTGCGTGTTCAATCTTTTCTAGAGCTTCTGCAATGTGCGGTGTATATTCGGAGACCATTGCGGTGAATGATTTTGCCTTAAACACAAAATATGCGGCATTCCATAGATACGACCAATGTGAAAAATATTTTTTTGCGGTTTCGTGATCTGGTTTTTCTTTAAAATCAATTGCATTAAATACGCGTTTTTTATAGTTATCGCTAATTTCTTTGCCCATTTGAATATATCCAAGTTCAGTACTTGGTTCGGTCGGTGTAATGCCGATGAGTCCAAATTTATGAGGATGATCGGTGATGACATTTATTGCTGTTTGTACTGTGGTGAGATATGTGCCAGGATTTTTAATTGTGTGGTCAGATGGAGTTGTTGTGATAATTGCTTCCGGATCTTTTTTAAATATCGTATGAGCAACAAGTGCCATAGCTGGTGCAGTGTCACGACCACACGGTTCAATGATGATATTATCATCTGCGATATCTGGTAACTGTTCTTTGACGAGTGAAGCGTATTGTTCGGTAGTTGAGATGAATATATGTTCAACATCATTTGCCAATGGATATACGCGGTCATAAGTCTCTTGCAAGAGTGTTTGTTTTTCACTTGTAAGGCGTTGAAATTGTTTTGGATGTGATGAACGAGATAAAGGCCAAAGACGTGTGCCTGATCCACCTGCCATAATGACAATGTATGTATTTTTCATAATGTGAAAAAATTATTTTTTAGAGTTTTTTCATTATATCACTATTATAAGTTCTTTTGACAAAAGTACAAAAATTACCGTAGAATTATCATAATACCAGATTAATTGTAATAATTATTGGAATCATTATGATGGACAAAAATAACGATTTTAAAGCGCTTAAGCCACGACGGAAATCACGAGTTGTTATGGTGGGGGATGTCGCAATTGGTGGAGAACATCCAGTCGTTGTACAGACTATGACAAATACGGATACATTAGATATTGATGCAACAGTGACACAAATCATGAAGTGTGTAGAAGCAGGAAGTGAGATTGTGCGTATCACAACACCGACAGTAAAACATGTACAAGCACTTGCTGAAATTAAAGAAAAACTTAAGAGCGAATATGATTGTGTAGTGCCTATAGTTGCAGATATTCATTTTGACAAAAATGCGGCATTTGAAGCGCTTGAATATGCGGATAAAATTCGACTTAATCCGGGCAATCTTCTTGATTCACGTGCAAATGATGATAAGGTTCTGACAGACGAGGAATATCAAGCAGAGATTGATCGTATTGAAGAGGGATTGAATGAATTTATTGAGAAGCTTAAAAAAACAAATAAACCGATTCGTATTGGAGCGAACTGGGGTTCTCTTTCTGGTCGTATATTAGCACGATACGGCAATACACCAAAAGGACTTGCTGAGAGTGTAATGGAGTATTTGCGTGTATTTAAAAAAGCAGATTATCATAACATTGTTGTTGCAATTAAGGCATCTGATCCAATGGTGATGATTGAAGCAAATAGAATTCTTGTGAGCAAAATGGATGCAGAAGATATGGATTATCCAATTCATCTTGGCGTAACAGAGGCAGGAAGTGCAGATGATGGACGTGCAAAATCAACAATTGGCATCGGCACACTTCTCATGGAGGGCATTGGAGACACACTCCGTGTGTCACTCACAGAACCACCAGAAGAAGAAATCCCTGTATGTTTCACGATTTTGCAAGCAGTGCAACGGCGTATCACAAAAGCAGAATTTATCTCGTGTCCATCATGTGGACGTACGCTTTTTGATATCGCATCTGTGACAGAAAAAATCAAAGAACGTCTCGGACATCTCACAGGTGTACGAATTGCAGTGATGGGATGTATTGTCAATGGACCTGGAGAAATGGCTGATGCAGATTATGGTTATGTGGGAGGTGCACCAAAAAAGATTAGTTTATATCGCGGAAAAGAAGTTGTAGAACGAAACATTCCAGAAGATGAAGCACTTGATGCACTCATTGAACTGATCAAATCTGATGGGAAGTGGGTTGATTCAAAATAATTTGGACATTTATTTTTTTGTATCAAAACTACATTTACAAAATATAAAAATAACATTACATCATTTTGCATATAACATTCAGCCAAATACTTTTGAAAAAGTTTTGGAACTTTTTGTTTTATTTGGTTGTACAGTGGCATATCGAAAAGATGGTGCGCGGTGGTGTCAAATAGAACAAAAGCCAATTCCAGTAGATATTCAGATTATTGAAGTAAATGATAATCCTGTTGATATCGCAAAAAAATTAATACACATATTGCATTTTTTTCAGAGGAACCACATGGTGATTTTTTGAAGGTAAAAAAATGGGCGCAAAATAATGGTATAAACTTTAGGGAGGGTCAGTGGTCTGGAAGAGAGATATGGTTTGATTTGCCAGATATTTTCATAAACTTTGTAGTAGAAGTAATGCATGTATCAATTGTGGAATAGGTTTTTATAAAAATCCGATTTCCATTTTAGCGTCATCTGTTATCATGTCAGGCGTCCATGGTGGATCAAATGTTAATTTGATTTGTACATCTTTGATTGTAGAATCTTTTTTTAGTGTATTGATAATATCTGCATGAATGATCTCATAGAGTGGACAGCCAATTGTAGTAAGGGTCATAGTAATGTATACAGTAGCATCTTTCTTTTCAATGCCATAAATGAGTCCCATGTCTGTAATAGGGATATTAAGCTCTGGATCAATAACTGAATCAAGTTGTTTAAATAATTTTGGGTCTTTTTTCATCTTAATTTTTGATCAAATTTTTTTTGATAAATAAAAAAATAAATTTAGTATTTTATACAACACTATCATACTACGTAGTATGATAGTGTTGTATTTTTATGATTGTTTTTGTTTTAAGGCTTTTTGAATTGTTTGAATGCCGAGAAGTGCACAGCGAATACGTCCCATTCCAACGTTTACACCGAGAAGTTCGATGATTTTTTCGTGATCAATTTTCATTACTTCTGTGATTGTTTTTCCAATTATTTCATCTGTAACAATGGATGCGGATGCTTGTGAGATAGCACATCCTTCACCTGTGAATTTCAAATCTGTTATTACATTGTCTTTTACGATTGCGGTGATGTTGATTTTATCACCACAGGTCGGATTATTTGCACTGTGAGCATGTGTTGGGTTGGTAATTTCGCCATAATTATGTGGTTTATGATAATGATCGAGGATTTTTTCTTGATAAATATTCATATTTTTTTCTCATGTTGTGCACATTATAATAGCATAGATGATGCTTCTTTCAAGCCTTTTATGAGTTTATCAATATCTTCTTTTGTATTATGTAGAGAAATGCTAATTCGTGCTGTTGCAGGAATTTTTAGTTCTTCCAAGTGCAGTGGCATTGCACAATGTTGTCCTGCGCGTATGGCAATATTGTATTTTTCATCAAGAATTGTTGCTATGTCATGGGGATGACAGTTTTTGAGTGTGAAACTAATAATATTTGATCGTTTTTTTGTGCTTTTTGGACCAATGATAGTGATATTATTATGAAAATGCGTTAAAAGTTGTTCTATGCAATACGTTACAATGCTTTGTTCATGTGCATGTATTTGATCATATCCGATATTGTTTATAAAATGAATTGCTTCTTGTGCAGAAATGATACCCGCGATATTTGGCGTACCTGCTTCTAGGCGATGTGGTAACGTACGGTATGTTGTGCATTTGCTTGTGACTTCTTCAATCATTTCACCGCCAGTACAAAGTGGTGTGAGTTTTTTGAGTAGTGTTTTTTTGCCATATAATACACCGAGACCTGTTGGACCAAAAAGTTTGTGAAAAGAAAATGCTAAAAAATCACAATCAATATCACGTACATCAATTTTTGTGTGTGCAATAGACTGGGCTGCATCAATGACAATGATTGTTTGTGGGTTGATTGCACGAATTTTTGCGATAATTGTTTTGATTGGATTAATAGTGCCGAGCACATTTGATATATGTGTTAGTGCAATAATTTTTGTTTTTGGAGTAATTACATTGCACAGTTTTTCTACATCAATTGTGCCATCTAAATTAAGAGAAAGTGTAGTAAAATGTGCTTGTGTATTTTTTGCAAGTATTTGCCAGGGGATAAAATTTGCATGATGTTCTGCTTTTGTTGTGAGAATTTCATTGTCTGTTTCAATGAGGTGTTGAAGACCGTGTGCAATCATATTCAAACTTTCTGTTGTGCCAGATGTAAAGATAATCTCGTTTTTTTGTGCTGAAAGAAATTGTGCAACTGTCTCACGTGACTTTTCACATTCTGTAGTTGCATAAACACTTGTTTTGTACACACCTCGTGCAATATTTGCATCAGATGTTTTGTAATATGATGTTATTTTTTCGACAACATTTTTTGGTGTGAGGGATGTTGCAGCAGAGTCCAAGTATATAAAATCTGGATTTTTATCAAAAATAGCGAAACATTTTTTAAAATTGTGTATATTCATATCATCTACTTTATGGGATAGAAGTGTAAAAGTCAAAGAAAAAAGATAAAATTGAGTAAATGTAAATTTGTGCTATTGTAATATTTGATGGAGTTTTTTTATGTTTTTATGTTAGTATAAAAGATATGTCAAAGATAGAAAAAAATATGAAGAGATATGATGTTCTTAATACGATTATGTGTCCAGGAGATGTGCAGAAACTTAATGTTGAAAAATTGAAAGATCTTTCTGATGAGATGCGCACATTTCTTATCGAAACAATAGCACAAACCGGTGGGCATTTCGGATCAAATCTTGGTGTGGTGGAGTTGACAGTTGCATTGCACCATGTCTTTAATATGCCAAAAGATAATATTGTATGGGATGTAGGACATCAGGCATATCCACACAAAATTCTCACGGGTCGCAAAAATAAAATGCATACAATTCGTCAAAAAGATGGATTGTCACCATTTCCAAAAAGAGAAGAAAGTAAATACGATGTATTTGGTGTTGGACATTCTACAACTTCAATTAGTGCTGTTGTTGGTATGGCGCTTGCAGACAAAAAAAATAATCATCATATTGCAGTGATTGGAGATGGTGCGCTTACTGGTGGTATGGGGTTTGAAGCACTTAATCATGCAGGAGATGTGGAGGCGAATGTTTTGGTAATTCTCAATGATAACAAAATGTCAATTTCTCCAAATGTTGGTGCAATGCACAAATATCTTACACGACTCGCTACATCAAAAAAGTTTCAAAAGCTACGCAGTGAAAGTAAGCGAATTCTTTCAAAGAATGTGCCAACTGTTCATGAGATTGCACGAAGAGCTGAATTGTATGCAAAGGGCATGATTATGCCAGGCACACTTTTTGAAGAATTGGGATTTGCATATTATGGACCGATTGATGGTCATGATGTTACTTCTCTTGTAGAAGTTTTGAAAAATTTAAAGGAATATAATGGACCACGATTTCTTCATGTTGTGACAAAGAAAGGTGAAGGATATAAACATGCAAAAAATGATCCAACATCGCTACATGCTGTTAGTCCCTTTGATCCAAAAACAGGTGAAAAAAACGATACAAAGAAGAAAGAACGTTCATATACAAATGTTTTTTCCGATTGGGTTTGTGCTATGGCAAAAATAGATAAAAGTTTACACGCAATTACACCAGCAATGCTCGAAGGGTCAGGTTTGCAAGAATTTCATAAAAAATATCCAAAACGTCATCATGATGTAGGAATTGCAGAACAACATGCAGTAACATTTGCAGCAGGTCTTGCAATTAGTGGTGTAAAACCTGTAATTGCGATTTACTCAACATTTCTTCAACGTGCATATGATCAGTTGATTCATGATGTCGCACTGCAAGAACTTAATGTGCTTTTTGCGATTGACCGTGCTGGGATTGTCGGACCTGATGGTGCAACGCATGCAGGTAGTTTTGATCTTTCGTATTTGCGTTTGATTCCAAATATGGTTGTATTAGCTCCAGCAGATCTCTTGGAGTGTGAAAAGATGTTGCAATGGGGTTATGAATATAATGGTGTGGTCGCTGTGCGATATCCGCGTGGCGGTGGCCAAGAAAAACTCAAACGAAATGGCGGTGAAATCAAAAAAGGAAAAGCGAAGATTTTGCGAGAAGGTAAAAAAGTTGCTATTTTAGCATTTGGCGCAATGGTTGAGCGATGTGTCAACATCGCAGAGAATCTTGATGCGACACTTGTAAATATGCGATTTATTAAACCAATTGATGAAACTCTTTTAAAAAAACTTACAAAGAATCATGAATATTTTGTAACAGTAGAAGATAATGCAATTATGGGTGGCGCTGGCAGTGCAGTTAATGAATTTGTTTTTGAAAATGCACTTAAAATTTTGATAAAAAATATTGGGTTACCTGATAAATTTTTGTCTCATGGTTCGCGTGATGAGGTATTGGATGAAGCGGGGCTTACTGCGGAAAAAATTGAGAAAATGATAAAAATACTGATTGAAAAATAAATGAAATTTATTATGAAACAAAAAAAAATTGTTTTAGTGATATTTGTAGTTCTTCTAATTGCGTGGAATGTTTTTCTTTTTTTTACTGATTTAGAAACACTAGTTGTGACAATTGGTTTGAATAATGTATATCTCATATTATTTTTTGTTGCACTAACATCTGGCACATCTTTTCTTACATCTGCAGCATTTTATGCGATGTTTACGTCGTATGTTGCAATGGGTTCGGATCCCATTATGATTGCAGTAATTGGTGGAGTTGGTATGGCTTTTGGAGATAGTATATATTTTTTATTTTCCAAAAATGTGAGTGATACATTGAGTGAAAATAAATTATATAAAAAAGTATATGATTTGCTCAATCATTTGCCACAGTGGGGTGTGTATATATTTACGTATTTTTATACATCATTTTCGCCGATGCCAAATGATATTCTCATGCTTGCACTTGGAATGATGAAGTATAGATTTCGATATATATTACCGATTGTTATTTTGGGAAATATTACCCTTCTTTTACTTGTTGCATATGGGATAGATATTATATTTTTCTAGATTGATATGGAGATACGAGAAATTGTATTACAAGAAAAACTGATAAAATATCAAATTAAGAGACGGCGCTATCAAAAACGAGTGAATTTTATCGTACATCAAGACGGTTCTTTTGTAGTTACAGCACCAAAAACATGTAGTGTTAGGTTTATTGAAAAAATAGTGTTTAAAAATGAGAAATGGATAATGCATCAACTTTCAGAATATCAAAAAAAAATTACACTTGATAAACAAGTGATTAATCATGTAAAAAAAATTATTCGACCGATTATACTTTTTAAGTTAGAGGAATTTAATCGATATTATAATTTTTCATATAATCGTGTCAGTATTCGTCATCAAAAATCACGATGGGGGAGTTGTAGTAGTGATGGAAATTTGAATTTTAATTGTAAATTATTGTGTGTGCGAGATGAACTGATAAATTATGTCGTCGTGCATGAGCTATGTCACCTAAAAGAAATGAATCACTCAAAAAAATTCTGGGCACTTGTCGCTGAAACAATTCCTCATTATAAAGAGTTGAGACGAGAGTTAAAAAATATTGGGAATTAAAAATATTTATTCAAATTCTACAGGAAAAGCAAATTTTCACAAAAGAGAATTTTTTCTTTTGAATTTTGAATCTATAAAGTTGAAACTCTATAAATATCGATTTTGTTTAAAGTTTTTCTTTTCTTATGACCAATTATTTTATCATTTTTATTAACAATCACTATTTTTTCTTTAGATATTTTATAAAGCAATAATTTTTTATTTATAATTAAAGCGTATTATAGAATATTGTGTGTTGTACAAACCTTTGTTATTCTTGGTGTATGAAAAAAAATTTTTATTTGATATTGCATAATATTCGTAGTGCGTATAATGTGGGTGCAATATTTCGTACAGCGGATGGTGCTGGGGTAGACCATGTTTATCTCACAGGATATACACCGACACCACCAGATGGGACGCGTGCGTATACGACAAAGCCAGAACGCATGATCATTAAGACAGCGCTTAGTGCACATGAGCATGTTTCATGGTCAAAGTATGATGATATTGATGATGTTTTTTCTGATATAAGGAAAAAAGGTGATGTGAGTATTGTTGCTTTGGAGCAAGGAGAATACAGTATAAATTATAAGCAGTATGTGACGGATAAAAACATTGCGCTTATTTTAGGTAATGAGCCAGTCGGCATTGATGAAGAAACATTGGCAAAATGTGATACAATGATAGATATACCGATGCGTGGAAGTAAAAAATCTCTCAATGTATCAGTTGCAGCAGGTATTGCAATGTATGAACTTATTGATAAGGTTAAATTTTAAATTTTAAAATAATGGCAAGTACAAAATATTTCAACATAAATCAGATTATTGGAAAATGGTTAGAGCGCACATTGTGGATTTGGTTACCTTTTCATGCTTTTATACGACTGACCAAGGATGTAGTTGCAAAACATACAGAAGAAAAAAAATAAGACATTTTTTGTGAAATGTAAAAAAGCCTATGGATTTTCCATAGGCTTTTTGTTTTTTGTTATAGCCACAATTTTTTTGCAGCGTGTTCGACAATCGGTTTGTATCTAAATTGAAAAAGTCTTAACTCTCTATATGCAATCTCTGACGCTGTTCCGTTTGCACGACGTAATTGACAGTATCCAATATATTGTATACCAGAATCTTTTGACCAGAGCGCTTTCGTAAGTACATTTTCCATTTTTCTACGAATTTTTTCTTTTTGCGTTGATAAAAATATCACTCCTGCTTCATTGAGAAGTATATAATCTTCTCTTTCATTCAATCTTTTAATGATTTCATTTGGAGAGAGATTTGTCATACGATTTTGCGCAATGAACTGCATTAATATATCCTCCTGCGTGATTCAAATTTTTAACTGAAAATACTATTTTCTGATAAACTATTGAAGTATATTTCTATCATTTTATATTAACATTGTCAATAAATGTGTTAGTATTATCAAAAATTATTGTTGACAGAAAAGGTTAAAGTTGTTAATATTGTCTATACGAAAGAGTGAGTGGATATTCGGGTCGGAAGACGCGAATTTTTTTATTCACATTTTCTTATTATAGCAATATACTAATTTACTAATATACTAGTGATATGGTAGAAGAAAAAAATCCATTTAGTGATTTTACTGGTGCAATGACTGCACTAGCAGAAGAAAAAGGGATTGATGTGGACAGTGTCATGGAGACAGTGGAAACAGCGATCGCTGCAGCCTACAAAAAAGAATATGGTAAGCGTGGACAAAATATCCGTGCTGAGCTTAATAGCGTGTCTGGTGACATGAAATTTTATTTAGTAAAAGAAGTGGTGGACGAAACAACACGTGAATTTATTGATCCTGATGCAGAGACGGAAGCAGAAGAAGTACAGGATATTATCGTAGATGATGATATAGAAGAAGAGAAGAAATCACGATTTAATCCAGAACGTGATATTACAGTAGAAGATGCAAAGAAAAAATATGGTGAAGTAGAGCTCGGTGAGACAGTTGAAGAAGAATTACCAGCCTATACGGATTTTGGTCGTGTAGCAGCGCAAACTGCAAAACAGGTGATTATTCAGCGCGTACGTGAAGCAGAACGAAATGCAATGTATGCAGAATACAAAGAAAAGGAAGGTGAGATTATTAATGGTACAGTGCAGCGTGTGGAAGGAAAAAATGTGTTTGTAGATCTCGGTAAATCAATCGGTGTACTTTTTCCACGGGAGCAAGTTCGTGGTGAAAGATATAATATTGGTCAACGTGTAAAAGTATATGTGGAGAGTGTTGAACTTGATCCAAAAGGTCCCGGTATCAAACTTTCTCGTGTACATCCAGAATTAATTCGTCGACTATTTGAACTTGAAGTTCCCGAGATTTTTGCAGGTTCTGTGGATCTTAAAGCAGTTGCACGTGAAGCAGGTTCGCGATCAAAAATTGCTGTGTATACAGAGGAAGATGGTGTGGATCCAATTGGATCATGTGTTGGTCAAAAAGGAACGCGTGTAAATGCGATTATTGATGAGCTTGGCGGAGAGAAGATTGATATTATTGAATGGAGTGATGATGCTGAAGAATATATTACAGCAGCTCTATCACCAGCAACAGTGCTTTCAGTTGAGATTGATGATGAGACACAAAAGGCAACGGTGGTTGTGCCAGATGATCAACTATCACTTGCAATTGGCAAGCGTGGACAAAATGTACGTCTTGCAGTGAAATTGACTGGATGGGATATTGATGTGATTTCCGCTGATGAAAGTCGCGTACCTGGGAAAGATGTTGAAATTAATGAAGAGAGTGAAATTGAAGATAATATTCAAAGTGATGACAGTATTGAAGTTGATGATGGCGAAAAAAAAGAGAATGTGGTAGAAAAAAATGATGAAGGAGAAGAAGAGAAACATTTTGAAGAAGAATCAAAGAAAAAAGAAGAAGAAAAATAAGTTGAATTTAATATTTTAATTTCTAAATTTCAAATTTATGAATTTATGGCATGAAATATCTCTTGGAGATAATGTTCCAAAAGAGTTTAATACAATCATAGAAATTCCAAAAGGTTCAAAAAATAAATATGAAGTTGATAAAGCAACTGGCATGATAAAATTGGATCGTGCGATGAAAACAGCACAGGATTATCCGTTTGATTATGGATTTGCACCACAGACATTATGGGAAGATAATGATCCGCTTGATGTTGTGGTGTTAACAACATATCCGCTTTCACCTGGCATTTTGGTTAATGTGCGTCCAGTTGGTGTGATGCGTATGATTGATGGTGGTGAAGGTGATGATAAAATTATTGCTGTGCCGGTGGATGATCCACGATGGGAAGATGTAAAGGATCTCGAAGATGTGAACAAACATACACAAAAAGAGATTCAACATTTCTTTGAAACATACAAGCAGATTGAAAACAAAGAGGTGGAGATTTCAGGATGGGAAGGTTGTGAAGCAGCAATGAAAGCTGTGGAAAAAAGCGTAGATATATATAATGAAAAATACGGAAAATAGATAAGTGAACAATCAGATTATTGGTAAATTAAATGGATGTATGTATCTATTGAGTTTGCTGATTTACTAATTTATTAATATACCAATTAAGATGGAATATAAGATCAAGAAGAAAGAAGATGTACAAATTAATGTAATTATTCCGTGGACGGATGCAGAGAAGGAATTTGATAATGTCATTGCTACAGCGTCAAAAAATGTGTCAGTAAAAGGTTTTCGTAAGGGTTCTGTGCCACAAGAAATTGCTGAGGCACAGGTTGATCGTGCAAAAGCACTTTCTGAAGCAGTTGATCATCTTTTGCGTGAATATTATGCTGACATTATAAATAAAGAATCTCTCAAAGTTGTAGGTGCGCCACGTGTAAGTGTGACAAAACTTGCAGAGAATAATGACGTAGAGGTAAAGATTGTTGTTTCTGTTTTACCTGAGATTGAATTGCCAAAGAAATGGAAGGGTGAGATTAAAAAAATTAATAATGAAAATAGCGGTGAAAGAGAGGAAATTTCAGATGAGAAAGTGAAAGAGGAATTGAAACATCTTGCAGCTTCACGTGCGCAGCATAATGAGGTGGATCGTGCAGCGAAAAAAGGTGATCATGTAAAAATTGATTTTACTGTAAAACAAGATGGTGTCATTATTGAAAATGGTACAAGTAAAGACCATTCTCTTGTACTCGGAAAGGGTGTATTCATTCCAGGATTTGAAGAAGAAGTGATTGGTATGAAAAAAGATGATGAAAAGACATTTGAACTTACTTTTCCTAAGGAATACCATGCAAGTCATCTTGCTGGCAAAAAAGCAGAATTTGATGTGAAGGTGAATGTTGTCGAGGAACGAATTATACCGGAGATTGATGATGTATTTGCAAAATCACTTGGAGAACAGTTTAAGACTTTAGATGACCTTAAGGCAAGTGTAAAAGATGGTATGGAGAAGGAACAGAAGAAAAAATATAATGAGGAAAAACGTACAAAATACCTCGATGCTTTTACAGAGATGATTGATGTAAATGTGCCACATGCAGTATTGCACGATGAATTACATCGGATGGTAGGAGAATTTGAGCAGCAACTCTCAATGAGTGGTATGCAGTTTGATGAATATCTTATAAAGATTAATAAGACGCGAGAAGAAATTGAAAAAGAATGGGAGCCACAGGCAAAAAAGCGTGTGCTTAGTGCATTAATTCTTGAACAAATTGCAAATGAAGAGGAAATTAATATTGACAGTAAGGATATCGAAGAGGAGATGAATAAAACACTTGCAATGTACAAAGGTGTAAAAGATATGGAAAAGAACATTGATATGGGTCAATTGTATGAATATACAAAAGGTGTGATGCGAAACGATAAAGTATTTGAAATGCTTGAAAAACTATAATTAGACCTTAGATGACTGGAGGATTATAATGGCATGATCTAATTTTTAAATTTCACGTTTATGAATTATATAGTACCGACAATTATAGAAAAGCAGGGACAAGTTGAGCGCGCATATGATATTTATTCGCGACTTCTCAAGGATCGCATTATTTTTTTGGGTACAGCGATTGATGATGAGGTGTCAAATGCAGTTATTGCGCAATTGCTTTTTCTTGACGCACAGTCAGATGATGATATTACAATCTATATTAATTCTCCTGGTGGGAGTGTGACAAGTGCGCTTGCAATGTATGATACAATACAGTTTATCAAATCTGACGTAGCAACAACATGTGTTGGCATAGCTGCATCAGCCGCATCACTGCTTTTAGCAGCAGGAGAAAGGGGAAAGCGTTCAATATTGTCAAATGCAGAAGTGATGATTCATCAGGTACTTGGTGGTGTGCATGGTCAAGCAAGTGATATTGATATTCATGCAAAACACATTTTGAAGACAAAGGAAAAAATTAATAAGATTATGGCTAAGCACACAGGACAAAAAGTGTCTGTAATTGAAAAAGATAGTGATCGTGATAATTTTATGAGCGCAACCGAAGCAAAAAAATATGGAATTGTTGATAAAATTATTAAATAGATTCAAAAAAGAATTTTACATTAAAAACACACTCCCCAAGAGTGTGTTTTTAGTAAATATTATTGTAACGAGGAGAGGAGACTTTCACCTTGCATTTCTTCTGGTTTGCGAATTTCCATAATGTCGAGAACTGTTGGTGCAATATCACTCATGAGACCGCGAATTTCTGTTTGATTGCGAATAATTTCTTCTTTGGTTCGTTCACGATGATTGTCCGGAGTAACAAACCAAAATGGAATTGGAGAAGTATTGTGTTTTGTGTCAACCTCTCCAGTTTGTGCATTGCGCATGATTTCGATATTTCCATGATCTGCTGTAATAAATAAGCATCCGCCTTTCGTGAGTACGGCTTTAATGAGTTTTTCTATACATTTATCAGTGGCAATTGCTGCTTCTTTTGCGGCAGGTATATTTCCAGTATGTGCGACCATATCTGGTGCGGCATAATTGACGACGATAAGGTCATATTTTTCTTCATTGATATTTTCAATGAGCTTATCGGTCAATTCAAAAGAACTCATTTCTGGCTTTTGATCAAATGTATCTACTGCAGGTGATGGAATGAGAACACGATCTTCATTTGGTAAAGGCTCTTCGTCACCGCCATTAAAGAAATATGTTACATGAGCGTATTTTTCTGTTTCTGCAATGCGAAGTTGTTTTTTTTGCCGATTACTTACTGTTTCGCCGAGTCCGTTTTTTAATTCTTCTGGAGGAAAGGCGATGTTGACTGGGAGGTCTTTTTCGTATTCCACCATTGTGACAAAGTCAATATCAAGTTTTTTGTTGCGTTCAAATTTTTCAAAGCCAGGCAAAACAAATGCCATAGTGAGTTGTCTCGCGCGATCTTCACGAAAATTGAAAAATATCGCGCTATCTCCATCTTTAATTGTGGTGAGAGGATTACCTTCTTTGTCTGTGACGACGATTGGTTCGATGAATTCATCAGTGATTTCGTTGTCATATGATTTTTGTACAGCAGCCACAGGATCAGTGCATTTTTCTCCTACGCCATCCACAAGCATTTTATATGCTTTTTCAATACGATCCCAATTATTGTTGCGATCCATTGCCCAATTACGTCCAATCATTGTTGCAATTTGTCCAACACCAATTTGGTGTATTTTTTCATTTATCTCTTTGATTACGCGTGTTCCTGAAGTCGGAGAAGAATCACGTCCATCCATAAAGCAGTGAATGTAGAGATTTTTGATGTTTTGTTTGTGTGCCATTTCTATGAGCGCGTAGAGATGTTCACGAGCTGAGTGCACACCACCATCTCCAACGAGCCCCATAACATGAAGAGAGGTACCATTTTCCTTTGTTTTTTTCATTGCATTGACAAGCGCAGAATTTTGCTCAAAACTGCCATTTTGAATTGAAAGAGAGATGCGTGGAAAACTTTGATAAATAATTTTTCCCATACCCATTGTCATATGTCCAACCTCACTGTTTCCAGGTTCTCCCCATGGTAAACCTACAGAAATACCTGATGCTTGAAGTGCAATGAGTGGGTAATATGTATTGAGTTTGTCAAAAGTTGGTAAAGAGATCTGGTTCAATGGATTGTCTGGAGAGCTACTTAGACCCCAGCCATCAAGTATGGTTAATACAACAGGAGAATACATATTTTTTATTTTTTAGTATAATTTCATTTATTCTCATTCTACCACTTTAAAACATTTTGACAAATGGAGGGTTGTATAGTAGGATTTAGACCAGTACTATTAATGTTTGAATGGTTTCTGTTGTGGTGGCAAAAAAGATATGTGCGGTAGAAAAAAGAGTGAAGTGAACTACAAATTTCTATGATTTGTCTTTTATTTTATAAAATAAACGCTATAAAAACGTAATACACGTTTAACAAAAAAAGAACGTGACTATTTTTGCGCATCTCTCTTTGTTTTACACGGCAGACAACCTTTTACTTTTATGATAAGTTCGACACTATTACTTGTGGTGATAGTTGCGTTTTCTGTTGGTGTTGGAGCCGGGTATATTGCGCGTCAAATGATCGCAAAAAGCCAGGTAAGAACAGCAGAAGGACAGGTTTCGCAAATCATCACAGAAGCAAAGACGAAGGCACAGGAAGTGTTGCTTGAAGCAAAGAATAAGGCAGTAACGATTCTGGAGAAGGCAGATGAAGAGGAAAAAGAGCGTAAACAAGCGATTCGCTCATCTGAAAAGCGCTTGGAGAAACGAGAAAATATTCTCGATAAAAAACTCGATGAAGCAGAACGAGATAAAAAGGCTCTTGAAAAAAAGGCACAGGAAGTTCGTGACGTGCGTGCGCGTGTGGAAGAGATGCGTGAAGAAGAAATACAGAGACTTGAAAGTATTAGCGAGCTCACACAGGAACAGGCAAAAAAGGCTTTGTTGCAGCTGACAGAAGAACAAAATCGAGAAGAACTTGCCGAGCAGATTGCACGATTACAGAAGCAGTCGCATGAAGATTTAGAAAAAGAAGCGCGTGATATCATGACACATGTGATTCAAAAGTATTCACGATCACATGCAGCAGAAGTGATGACATCGACACTTTCAATTCCAAATGAGGAAATTAAAGGGAAAATTATTGGAAAAGAAGGACGTAATATCCGTTCTCTCGAACGTATGACCGGTGTAGAAGTGATTATTGATGAAACGCCTGATTCGATTGTGCTTTCATCTTTTGATCCAGTACGTCGTGAGGTGGCAAAGATTGCTTTAGAAAAATTAATCGAAGATGGACGAATTCATCCTGCAAAAATTGAAGAAATTGTTGCATGGGCTGAGAAGGAAATAGATACACGTATTCGTGAAGCAGGTGATGCTGCTGCGTATGAAGTTGGTATTGCAGGACTTGATCCAAAATTACTCTATATGCTTGGACGATTACGGTATCGTACAAGTTTTAAACAGAACGTACTTTTACATTCACTTGAAGTAGCATATCTTTCTGGTGCATTGGCAG
Source organism: Candidatus Moraniibacteriota bacterium (assembly GCA_002747515.1). GTDB lineage: Bacteria > Patescibacteriota > Minisyncoccia > Moranbacterales. The sequence continues at coordinate 36,601 of PDPP01000023.1, read as the reverse complement.
CAGAACTTGGTTGTGATGTAAAGGTGGCAAAGATGGCTGGACTTTTTCATGATATTGGTAAAGCGGTGGATCATGAAGTGCAAGGAACGCATGTGGAAATTGGTATAAAAATCTTGCAAAAGTTTAATGTTGATCAAAAAGTCATTGATGGGATGCGTTCACATCATGATGAATATCCATACTCAACACCAGAATCATATATTGTAACAGCAGCAGATGCATTGTCAGCAGCAAGACCAGGGGCACGTAAAGATACAGTTGAAAATTATCTTAAACGTCTTGAAGAGCTCGAAGCAATTACAAATAGTTTTGATGAGGTGGAAAAGTGTTATGCAATTCAAGCTGGTAGAGAAGTGCGTGTATTTGTACATCCAGAAGAAGTTGATGATCTTGGTAGCATAAAACTTGCACGCAATATAGCAGATAAAATTGAAGAAGAATTGAAGTATCCAGGGGAAATTAAGGTAAATGTCTTTAGAGAAACACGTGCAGTAGAGTACGCAAGGTAGGTTGTATTGCATAAATTTATAGGGATTGCATTATAAAAACAAGCGTCTATTTAGTTGCTTGTTTTTATTTTCGTGAGTAATTTTTGTTGACAAATTTTTATTAGACGCTCATTATAATCACAGGATGTAGAAATATGAAATTTGCCTTATTTGTTAGAAAAGTAGTAAAATAAGAGCGAAAAAATAATTTCGTAAAATTTAAAAATAGAAAGGGCGGTGAAAAAATAATGGCAAAAGTAAATAAAGGAATGTTAGTGGATGCATTAGCATCTAAAACTGATATGAGTAAGCGTGATGTAGAGCGTTTTCTTGAAGCATTTGTTGATGAGGTAACTACACAATTACAATCTCGTAATGAAGTTGCGATTACGGGTTTTGGAACATTTGCAACATCTGACAGAGCTGCACGTCAAGGCGTAAATCCTAAGACTGGTGAAAAGATTCAGATTGCTGCAACTACTGTACCAAAGTTTAAGTCTGGAAAAGCACTTAAGGATGCAGTAAAAGCATAATTATCTAATTGTTTTTACAAAAAAGTGGATACAAAGACCTTGCATATTCTTATGCGAGGTCTTGTTTTTATATATGTATAAAGATATGAAGTTATAATATATAAAGAATAGTAATACTGTTAATCATTTGATGCTTGATTTTTTAATGTCTTTGTTATATTATTGTATTTGTAGTTAAAAATCGGGGTATAGTGTAATGGCTAGCACGAGTCCTTTGGGAGGATTTAGTCAGAGTTCGAGTCTCTGTACCCCGACAAAGAATTTATAAAATACAATTTTTTTGATGGAACTGCCTTTACGGCAGTTTTATTTGTGTTAAGTTTATAGATATATGGATAAGAAGAATATTGAGATAATATTAACGATCTTCATTGTTTTTTTAGGGTCTTTGTTAATTTTTAGTGTGGTTAATGGTAAAGTGACAGTGTTTATGATTATTGGAGCGTTATCAGTAACGTATATCTTTGTGCATTATTGGGAACGGCAATTTTTGAAGAAAAAATATAAAGATGAAATAAAACAAGAGAAAAACATGTAGTATATAATATACGTAAAAAATGTTTTCTGAAATTTTTTCTATAAAGAACTTTTAGAGTAAAAGCAACCTATGTATTCAGATGTTGATATCGTCAAATCGCGTATAAATATCGTTGATGTTGTTGGTGAGTATATTAAACTCACGAAAGCAGGAAATAACTTCAAGGCATGTTGTCCATTTCATCAAGAAAAGACGCCATCTTTCAATATAAATGAGGATAAACAGATTTATCATTGCTTTGGATGTAATCAGGGTGGAGATGTTTTTAGTTTTGTAATGGAAATGGAGGGCATTGGATTTCGAGAGGCTTTGGAGATGCTTGCAGAAAAAACTGGTGTAGAATTACAGAATAATTTTGTGCAAAATAGTAAGGATCAAGATAAGAAAAAAAAGATGTACGATGCACTGGATCTTTCAGCACAGTTTTATGAAAAGCAATTATGGGATGGTGTTGGTAAAGGTGGGGCATTGAGTTATTTGCGAGATCGAGGGCTTAGTGATGAGATTATTAAAAAATTTCGGATTGGATATGTACCAAATGGTTGGAATTATATTGATCAATTTTTGATTAGTAAAGGATTTGATAATGAGTTAGCCACAGAGATTGGCATGCTTATTAAAAAAGAACAAGGGAGATATTATGACCGATTTCGTAATCGTATCATGTTTCCGATATCGGATGCGATGGGACGTGTGATTGGATTTACAGCACGAGTAATGCCAGATGATGATCAAACACAAGCAAAATATATTAATACACCAGAATCATTTCTTTATCACAAAGGAACAGTACTTTATGGGATTCACCATGCAAGACAAGTGATCAAGCAAAAGAATAATGTTGTTGTGGTAGAAGGAAATATGGATGTAATTGCAGCAATGGATGCAGGGATTGAGAACGTGGTAGCGGTGTCTGGAACAGCAATGACAGAGGATCATATAAATATACTTAAGCGATATGCAAAACATTTCACACTTTTTTTTGATTCAGATGATGCTGGTATGACAGCAGCAAGACGGAGTGCGATTGCATGTTTTGCAGCTGATATACAGCTTTCAATGGTATTGCTCTCTGAGGGAAAGGATGCTGCCGATATCGTCAAAGAAGATCCGAGTGAATTGCAAAACATCATCAGCAATGCACAAAGTGCAGTGTTAGCATTTGTGGATATAGCACAAAAGAAATTTAATATGAATGATCCGTATGGAAAAAGACAGGCAGTGGAGTTTGTGGCAGAGATAATTGCACATATTGATAATGAAATTGAAAGAGAAGAGTGGATTGCGAAGTGTGCAGAGGTTTTTGATGTAGAGGATCGACTTATGCAAATGTCAGTTGAAAAATTTTGTGAAGATGATAATGGGAGTACGGTAAATCAGATGCGTACAAATAGCGCGTCAATTAGTGGTGAAGAAAGTTCACAAATGCAACGAATTTATAAGTCAATTATCCTTATGATGATGGCATATCCACATGTTTGGGAGCATGTGTATAGAAATAAAGATCGATATGGTCCAGTTATGGATCAAAAAAATATTGCAACACTTATTCGTGAAGGGCCAAAATGTCACTTTTCTATTGGAGATTTTATAAAAAAAGATGTACAGAGAGAGTTATTGTACAAATCAGCAATGAAGATGCAACAAGAATATGAAACGGAACATGAAGATGAAGGTAGTCCAATAAATGATGTAGAAACATATATTTCTGTTGCAAATGAAGTGCTTAATAAGAGACGTATGGATTACTTACTTCAAAAAATGAATGAGGCAGAGGCAAATGCAGATTTTGATACACAAAAGAAAATCTTGGAGAAAATTAATAAGTTATCTCAACAAATAATTTCTAATACGTAAAGATCAATGGTAAAGGTAAAAAAAACAACGAAGAAAGCAGCTAAAAAGACAGCAAAGAAAAAAATTACAAAAAGAACAACGAAAAAGAAAGCTGTAAAAAAAGTAGCAAAGAAAAAGGTTGTAAAAAAAACAACAAAGAAAAAAGTTGCAAAAAAAACAACGAAAAAGAAAGCTGTAAAAAAAGTAGCAAAAACAAAAAAAACCGCAAGTAAAAAAGCGGTTAAAAAAACAACGAGAAAAAAGGTTGCAAAGAAAACCACAAAAAAAAGTCCAAAGAAAAAAAATGTACGAAAAAGTCATATAAAGAGTGTGTTGCCAAAACAATTAGAGGATCTCATGATGCGCGGTCGTGAACGTGGGTTTGTGACAGAAGATGAAATCATGCATGCAGTGCCAGATATTGAGAAAGATCTTGGAGGTCTTGAAATGTTTTATGAAGGATTAGAGACATATGGAATTGATATCGTGCATTCAGATGATATTTTGCATGTAGAAACTGAAATGGATGCAAAGGTAGGAAAAAATCAGAAAAAAGTACAAAAGAAAAGAGATGTGCTTCTTGTGGAAGAAGCGGCTACAAGTGAGGGGAATACGGCAGATCTTGTGCAAATGTATCTTAAAGAAATTGGTCGTGTGCCGTTGCTCACAGGTGAAGAAGAGGTGGCGATTGCTAAAGAAATTGAGGCAGGAGATGATGCGGCACGTCAAAAACTTACTGAAGCAAATTTACGTCTTGTGGTTTCAATTGCAAAAAAATATGTAGGACGATCTACAAATCTTTCTTTACTTGATTTAATTCAAGAGGGAAATATTGGACTTTTTCGTGCAGTAGAAAAATTTGATTATCATAAAGGGTACAAGTTTTCCACGTATGCAACATGGTGGATTCGTCAGGCGATTACACGTGCGCTTGCTGATCAGTCGCGTACAATTCGTATTCCCGTGCACATGGTGGAAACGATTAATAAATATATGCAAATTGTACGTCGATTAGTGCAGGAGTTGGGGCGTGAGCCGTTGCCGGAAGAAATTGCTGCAGAAATGGGTCTTGAGGTGGAAAAAGTGCGTCACATTCAAAAAATTTCACAAGAGACAGTATCACTCGAGACATCTGTAGGAGACAGTGATGATGATAGTGTGTTGGGAGATTTTATTGAGGACACGGAATCAATCGCGCCACAGCAAGGTGCATCACGCACATTGCTTTCAGAGCATGTTGCAGAAGTGTTGGGAGAACTCTCACCACGTGAACAAAAAATTCTCAAAATTCGTTTTGGTTTGGAAGACGGTGTAACACACACACTGGAAGAAGTAGGACAGGAATTTGGTGTGACACGTGAGCGTATTCGTCAGATCGAGGCAAAGGCACTGGAAAAGATTCGTGAAAATGATATGATTAATAAACTAAAAGATTATTAAAAATTAATTATAAAATTATGTCACAATTCGAAAAAATAAAGCCTCAGCAAAAAAAAGATGAAGTGCCAACGTTGGATGTAGATAATTTAGAAAAAGAGGTAGATAAAATTTTTGGTGATTTAGATGAGAGTGTAGAATTTGAAGATAGTTCCAAGAAAGTTATTGAATCTGAATCAAAAGAAAATATTTTCCTTGCGCAGAATCCTGAAATTCGTAAAGTTATTGAAGAAGTAAGTGATATAGAGCTCCAAACGGATGTGGATGAGAAAAAGGTAACAGAACAAGTGCAAATTGCACTTGAAGACAAAATGAAAGCAGAGGCAGAGCGTAGAGAGAAGATAAAAAATCGAAATATACGAAATTTTAAAGAAACTGTACGCTCAATCGCAAAGAACAAAATGTTTAGTAAACGTAATACAGAAATGGTGATTGCATCGATAGTAAAAGAGTTGGAAGATGAAAGTAATAATTTAGCAAAAATTATGGAAGATCCACGAATGATTGTTGATAATATCGTACCAGATGCCATTGAAAAGATTGAAGCAATGGAAGAGCTTGACAATAATACAACGCATTAAAATGTTTTTGGAGATGTAAGTGTTATACATGCTTGCATCTTTTTTGATTTTGCATTATAATCGTATCTGTATCAAGTTAAAGTATTCCGCGATAGCTCAGCGGTAGAGCAGTTGGCTGTTAACCAATTGGTCGCAGGTTCGAATCCTGCTCGCGGAGCAATCTCGTGCTAGCACGAAACGTCTAGTATAGAAAAAACCACTTGCTCAAGTGGTTTTCTTTTTTATATATATTTGATCAATTTGATTGATTTTTTTTCAATTACAGTTATATTAAAGAGATTAAAGAATTCATCTAATAGTGATATATTTGTAGGACAAAGGCATGTATCATTGTTATCGGTTTATTGGTGATTTTTTCTGTGTTGTATTAGTATCATTTTTAGTAAATTTAATATATAAAATTTTTAGTTTTATAGATTGTTTTTAATATTAGTAGAATATGAATAAAAAAATAATTTTAATAATAAGTACGATTGTTTCTTTTTTGGCTATAGGAGCTATAGTTAGTGTTTTATGTTTATCATTTAAAGAAGAAGATGTTGAATTGAAACAAAAAAGTAACATATTTAAATCAGAAATAGACAAAAGAAAAAAAGTGGATAATAAAAATGTTGATCACATACAAGAAGATGATATTTTGACTTTATTACCGGAAGATGCATTGTTGTGTAAAATTTATAAAAATGGTTTTAATGAAAATAAGACATTATTTTCTGTTAATATTTATTATCCTAATGACAGAGATGAAAAATTGCAAGATGGAAGGAAAATATCAGATATTGATTTTAGTCCATATATAGGGAGTTGGATTTTGGATGTGAAAAATAGTTCTGCTAAAAGAATAGCGAGCTCTCCAGATGATTATAATTTTCATAAATGGGTTGATGTTAACAGTGTGGAACTTCTTGATGATGGTAAATATTCTGCAACTACATACAATGCTCTTACTGGCAATGTTGTGTCAAAAAGAATATTTAATTTAAACACAAATGCAGATATTTCGAACTGGAACACATACAAAAGTGAAGAATATGGTTTTAAAATAAAGTACCCTAAAAATTTTTTTGTGGAAGAAATGAAAGAAAATTTTGCAGAAAATATTGAGAATCGATACGTTTCATTTTCTAGTCACAATAATGATGTACAAATTTTCTTGGGTGTAAAAAATATATTAGAAGAAAATATTAGTCCTCGACCATTTAGAACAGGGGTTGGATCAACTGAAATACTCAGTAGGGGTACAGTTGCTTTTGGAGATGGTTTTGCAAATGAAAGATGGATTTTAGATTGTGCTGGAGTTCGCTGCGTTGTTCATGAGATTTGGTTTTGTAATGAAAATAATAACGTGGATTGGAAGTGTGATAATATTCAAATTAATGAGCAAGATGAAGTTTATATGGGAGTGATCATTGATTCTGAAGCGAGAATGGACGAGATACAAGAATTGTTAGGAGGTATAATTAGAACATTTCAAATTCTGTAAATTTTTATGTAAAAATACCTCGTCTTGTATTATTTCTTTTAATTTCTTGAGATAGTGTACTTGGTGTTTTATTGATAATATGTGCAATTTCTTTTTTGTTTATAGCCTTTACGTAGTAAAAGGGCTATCTGATTTTGCTCAAATGCGTTAATATGTGCATAAGACATTCTTTGGTTATTAATTGTTAGATGTAAATGATCTACAATTATCTTACACCAAGGGATGTCTTTTTTTCTAGAAATTACGGTTGGGGGTGAGATGTAGGCAACTGGTGTTGACAGAAATATTGAGATGTGCCATATTGTACAGTTAGTTCTTTTTTAAATAATAATTTTAGTGTCTAAGTTAGTCATAGCCACAAGTTTTGAAGCAATTTCAAGATTTCTGGCTATGACTGCTGAAGTTGTACGCCCCTGGTCTCGCGGGTAGTGAGAAACAAATTGGCAATCAGCCGAGGAGATTTATCATATGAAATACGGTGAACTTAATTTGGGACAGGTGGAAGCAATTGTGAATAAGTTGGGAGGTATGAGTGGTGTGCGAGCATTGCTCCAAGATGATCTCATTATTCAATCAAAACAACTGCCATTTTCCAAAAATGAGCATGGACATTGCGTGTTTACAATTACGGGATTAAATATCACAGGCAAGCAAGACAAAGCTCGTATGGAGGAAAGCCACTTCCGTGTTAGCAAGTATGCAGGAAAGGTGCTTGCGAGCACTAATAATGATAGTTACGACAAAAATCACCGTCTTGAAGATGGCAAGGAGTATAACATTGTACTGATTCCAGGTTGCGAGGTGACAAAAAATCGTACCACAGCAAATCTCCAAGCATACGCTCGGAGTTTTGGCTATGAAGTGCCGCTTGCTGGTGTGATACCTCGTATTCGTGAGGTAGTATCAGACAGACAGATGAAGCAGATGGATATCTGGCACATTGTAGCTCTGCACACACCAATTAAAGATACTGACGATGACCCAGTCGTCCTTAGTGCGGGGCGTGATGGCAATGGTTGCTGGATCAGGACAGCTTGGGATAATCCTGTTAGCACGTGGAATGACTATGGGGCGTTTGCGTTCGTTGTTCCTAAAAGCTAGACTTTTATCCTTGGGTATTATCACTTACCTTTGGATAATTTGCTCTTTGTGCTTTTTTCACGAAAACGTGAGAGAAGTGCAGAGGGCTTTTTGTTTTAATACAATAAAACGGTAGTAGGTAGATATGTAAACGATTATGGTTTTTTGTTATCCAATCTAGTATTAGAATATGTACGATCATGGTTTCACATAGCGTGATGTACGAAATTCACTATAAATAATAAACATCTATGAAACTAAAAATAATCACAGTTGGTATACCAAAACTCTCTTTTGCAAAAGAGGGGAATGTGCTGCATCTGAAACGGCTAGGAGGGTATCACATAGTGGATGTTGTGTATTTGTCGGACGTTGCGATAGATGATAAAATCTTGGTGTGTTTGATGGGTTTTTGTGGTGGTACTGGAAGAGTGTGGAAAAGACATGAAGAGCACAGAACTTGCACATTTTCTCGATGAAAAATCTCTGCATGGTATGAGCGAGATTGTTTTTTTGACTGCGGTCCGGATGGATATAGTGATGTAGTGCGTAGTTTTGCAGACATGCTCTTGCGTGTGAGTACGATGACGTTTCCGCACGATATCGCACTGTGACTCATCAGTGAAGCACTTTACCGTGCAAGTACAATTATGCATAATCATCCCTATCATAGATCGTGAATGAGATATTTTTAATAAAAAAATATATGAAAAAAGCAGTTTTGATTTTTCCGGTAGTGGACGATAAAATTCTCTTGGGCCTAAAACAAAAGAAAGTGTCAAAAGGATTGTGGTCCGGTTATGGCGGGAAAGTCGACAAAAACGAAACAATAGTGCACGCGGCAAAGCGAGAGCTTGCGGAAGAGTGTGGCGGAAAGGTAACAGTGAATGAAAAAGATTTTGTCCCTGCTGCACGCATTGATTTTGCCTTGTTGCAAGAGGATGACGAGAATTTTCATATGAGAGTTTTTATTTATATTTTGAAAAAAATACACGGCACACTTTTGGACAACGCGGAAATGCAACGGCACACATGGTTTGATATTGACAACATTCCATACGACAAAATGTTGCCGGATCATAAAATATTTCTGCCAAAAATACTTTGCGGGAAATTTTTGTCTGGCAGTATTACGACAAAAAACAATACAGTTTGTGCATGTGAGATAGAAAATATTACAAAAGAAATATTGAAAGATATTTTTATGTAAAAGTAATTATTACAAATAGCGACACATGAAAACGAATAAACCATGGCTAATTATTATTACCGGATTACCCGGCACAGGTAAGACTACTATAGGGAGAAAACTTTCTCATGATTTACATATACCATTTATGTCAAAAGATGATTTCAAAGAGATTTTATTTGATACTTTGGGATGCAAAGATCGAGCGTGGTCTCAGCAGTTAGGTGAGGTGAGTTATGATTTGCTTTACAAAGTTACTGAGGACATGCTGTGCGCGGGGAGCTCATTAATTATTGAGACTAATTTCAATCCAAAAAGAGCTAGTAAAAAAATTATGCAACTCCAAAATACAATTGGATTTAACATTTTTCAATTGCGATTTTTTGCTGATGGACACATCCTCTTTGAACGGTTTAAAAATCGTGCACTATCCGGAAATCGTCACAAAGGGCACTGTGATGCAGAAAATTTAGACAACTTTAAAGACAGTTTGCTGTGTGGAACGATTGATAAGCTTACAGTACAGGGTGAATTTTTGGATGTCGATACTACCGATTTTGAAAAGGTTGATTATCAAAAAATTGTAAACATAATGAGAGGTACAGTGCATGGTATGCAATAATATACATAAAGTGTGTATTTGCAGATGAACGAAAAAAGTGAGTGTGTTATAGTGTAAGCATGAATTTACGATAAACTCATTATTTAATTGGACATAGAAACACAATTTGTGACTAGTATGACTTTTTCGTTTCTTTTTTTGGTGTAATTACTCTAAAAACTGCTAAGTGCGTCAAAAATTGCGGGGACTTGTTTTGTTATCGCGGTTATGATAGAAGAAATTTTTATAAGAATATCAATGTAAAAGTATGAAAAACATGAAAATTATTTTTGCTGTTTTAGGGGTTGTAATTTTGGGAATCTTTGTGATTAGTGTTTATGTATTTACTGATTTTTCGGAAAATCCTGGATATGATGCAGATGATAATGACATGTACATCATTTATGAAACGCCTGTTGAGAGTGAAGATGATTGTTCTCGTTTAGAAAAATATGATGAGCAAAATTCTGTATGTTATTTTGAATGTCAAACGGAAAAAGAATGTGAAGAAATAGGAAAAAAAATTGATGAAGAGTTTGAAAATTTATCAGGAGAATATGATGCATTTTCTGAACTTCAATTTAACAAAGCACATCATTTTGAAGGTGAAGATGTGATAGACGCACAGACAATCTTGGCAGAATATAGAGTGGAGAAAAATGAAAATTTTGTTTTTATTCAGGGCAAAAAAGAGGATGAAAAACAGCAAAAAGTCATCAAATGGATTAAATTTATTTCACCAGATGATTTTTCAGATAAATATATAGAAAATGTAAAATTGGTAGAAACTATTGAAGATGGTCAAACACTTGCGTATGTACATCCAAATGACAAAAATTTGGCAAAGTGGAATATTGTAGTAGCAATGGATAGTTTTCACGATGGAGAGCAGGAAGTAATTTTTACTCTAATACATGAATTTAGTCACATTTTGACTCTTAATCATTCTCAGCTCACAGAAGAATTTACGGATTGTAAAACTTTTGAAGTGCAAGAGGGATGTTTGAATAACAGTGCTTATCTTAACACTTTTTATCAAAAATTTTGGAAAGGAAAATTTGATGAATGGGCAGAAAATTATGAAGAAAATTATGTAAAGGATCCCAATGCTTTTGTGACAGAATATGCATCAGTTAATCCGGGAGAGGATATCGCAGAGAGTTTTGCACGATTTGTCTTAAAAAACAAACCTACTGACACCTCTATGATAAAAAATCAAAAAATCGCATTTTTTTATGATTATCCAGAGCTTGTGAAAATGAGAAATGATATGAGGGACAATTTAAAGAATTTTGTAAGAAAAAGAGTGAGAAATTAAAAAAACGTCACGTATCTATGTGGATGTATTACTATGTCATACTATGTGTTTCTTAATTGTAAAAATATGAAAATCATCTTAGCTATTCTGGGGATTATGATTCTGGGGATTGTTGTAATTGGTGTTTATAAATTCAATTATCTTTCAGGCAAATCCGGATATGATGTGGATGGGAATAAGATTGATGAAGTTCGTTTTAATGATTTAGGTATTTCCACCACGGTTCCCAATGCGCTCGGCACAGTTTATGCCAAAAATTTTAATCGCTACACTAGGATTAAGACGCCAAATGGTAGCAGTATTCATATCGTTGCCCAAGACAAAATTTCTGACGAGCAGCTAGTGCGATCTAGAAATATTCTCGGTCACTATTTGACTGACTATCCGGGCTCACAGTACGGTGCCGATAAATCAGCCGTCGCCAACAAAATTGCCGAAAACAACGCTGTGCTTTGTCTACTAAATGGCAGTGATGATGGGAGTAATCCGGTTGCCAACAAAGCCAACTGCCAACCACTTTATCAAAATGAAATCCAAACCGAAGGTGGGGAGTGGTACATGAATCAAAATTATCAGCACCGTGACGCTGCGTTTGAAGAGATTTTGCACTTCGTCCATGACTATGGCATCGGCGTGGATGGTCGTGGTGGTAATCCCGGAGCATTGCCAGCGTATCAAGCGGAAATCCGCACAGCGCAAAAAAACGGCAGTGCTAAAAATTTGTGGGGCATTGGCGAAGAAAACAAAGCGTGGCTCAAAGAATTGGCACGAGAAAATAGTCTCTCGCAAGAATACTTGGCAGCAGTGATTGATAGTTATTACGGACTATGGGGTGCATACACCGAAAGTGCAACCAACGGCATGTGGGGCATGTATGTGGGGAAAACGAGAGAAGACACCAAAACAGATGACCCGATGGGCTATGATGTCGTGGGGATGTTTTTCCATCCGTACCTCACCTACAACGCTCGTATTGAACCGACTTTCTCCGGCACATTTTCGCTCAGATTTGATGCGTCAAAACCCTACACGCACCATTCGCAATATCTCAAAGACATCACGCTCCTCGGAAACAATGACAATAATGTGATTGTAAATAATCTGGACAATACCATCACCGGCAATGCGGGCACCAACACCGTGATTTTTGCAGGAAAATCTGATGAATATAAAGTGATTACTGAAAATGGAAAAATTACTGTGCAAGATACAGTAAAAAACAGAGATGGCAAAAATGTTTTGACCAATATCGAGAAATTGCAGTTTAGCGATAAAGTGGTGAAAATTAAATAAAAAATTTATTATGATTATTCCACCAAAATTAAAATCAGGTGATGAAATAAGAGTCATTGCTCCTGCAAGAAGTTTGTCTTTTCTTTCTGAAGATTTAGTGAAATTAGCAAAAGAAAATTTTGAAAAGCAAGGGTTTAAGATTACTTTCTCCAAAAATTGTAAAGAGAAGGATCTATTTGATTCATCTTCCATAAAATCAAGAGTTGACGATTTACACGAAGCATTTTCTGATACAAATGTAAAAGCAGTGTTTACAGTAATTGGAGGTTCTAATTCAAATCAAATGTTAAGCTATTTGGATTATGATTTAATTAAAAGTAATCCAAAAATTCTCTGTGGATATTCTGATATTACTGCATTAGCAAATGCAATTACTGCAAAAACGGGATTAGTTACCTATTCGGGACTTCATTTTTCAACGTGGGGAATGAAAAAAGAGTTTGCATATAATCTTGATTATTTCAAAAAATGTTTGCTTGAAGAAGATAAATTTGACGTAAAACCATCCAAAACGTGGTCTGATGATCCGTGGTATGAAGACCAAGAGAATAGATATCCTATAAAGAACGACGGTTTTGTCATTTTGAATAGAGGAGAAAGTGAAGGTGTAATCTTTGGTGGAAATCTGTGCACTTTTAATTTACTGCAAGGAACTGAATTTATGCCGGATATTTCTCAGTCTATTCTCTTTCTTGAAGATGATGATTTTGCCGGAGCGGATTTTGACATTGCATTTGATAGAGATTTACAATCATTAATTCATCAACCAAACTTTGAAAAAGTCAAAGGAATTGTAATTGGGAGATTCCAAAAAAGTGCAAAAATGACTATTGAGAAATTGAAATATATCATTCAAACTAAAAAGGAGTTAAATAATCTCCCAATTATTGCAAATGTTGATTTTGGGCATACAAATCCTTTGATTACTTTTCCAATTGGCGGAACTGCAAAGTTAAAAGTTGATGATAAAATCGAATTAATTATTCTTAAGCATTAATAGATATTGAGAAACTATAGTTTAACGATAAAAAATTAGAAATTAAATAATAAAATTTTTGTGTTTTATAATGAAAATATTTATGATCTAAATTTGAAAAACTATGGAAACAAAAAAGAGAAATCCAATTGGGTGACTGGAGATTACTACAACAGATCTTGAAAGAACAAAAACATTTTATATACAAAGCTTTCCATCTTTTTAGACTTCTTTCACTATACGGACATATTTTTACAACATCACATAATCTTATTTGTTTGTTTACGATGTGTAAAACCCATCGTAAACGCTCTTCTTTTACATTTTTCGCCATACTAATACTCATATTACCTAGTATGAATAGTAAACTATTCATACTAGCAGAAAGGGCCAAATGTGTTTAGACATTACCAACTTTTATTGACATTATTGTATAATATGTTATTATTTTAATGTAATCGTGAGAACAAGTGGGAGCTTGTTATCAGATCTGAAAGATCAAGCGACATAATAATAAGACAACCTAGAATAAAATTTCATTAATTATAATGTTGTTTTTATGAACATGTCACGATTCTTTGATCGTGTTTTTTATTTATTAAAAGATTATAATTGATAATATTCTATGAAAAGAACTGAAATTAAGTTACCGATAATGGGTGACGAAAACTTAAAGAAATTAGTTACAGCAAATGAAAAAAATGGTGTAAAATATTTCGTTGCAACTGTTAGAGCAAAGGCAATAGTTAAGCAAGGATCTGAATTATTAGAATGGTGTGATGAGTTGAACCCTCGTCACGCAAATAGATCTTCTTCTGTTTGGAAAGAAATAATGCAATCTGTAGACTTTTATCCAGAGGAATTCATTTACAAAAATAATGGTTTAGTAATTATGGCTGACAGTGTTAGTTATGACAATAAAAATAAATCAATAAATATCATATTAAAAGATAAAAGTATACATGGTGTTGCAAATGGAGGGCATACACTAAGTGTTTTACATGATTATATTGAAAACAATGAAAATGATGAAGATGTTTTTGTAAAGATAGAACTGTTAGCTGGGTTTGATGATCCGGGTAAGGTTGTAGAAATTGTAACTGCGAGAAATACATCAAAGCAGGTTTCAGAAGAGAGTGTTATGGAAGCGCGTGGTGAATTTGCGGAAATTAAAAAAAGTTTGGATGGGGAATTGTGTGAAGATAGAATTTCATATTCAGAATTTGAAATTGATGAGGAAGGTAGAAAAAAAGACATATCAATAAAAGAAATAATTGCACTTTTGATTGCATTTGATAATAGCTCTTTTGACATAGATAATCCGCCAATCATAGCGTATTCAGGCAAGAAAGCGACTTTAAAACATTACCATACTAACAGAAACACTATAGATAAATTATATACCAAACTTCTGCCTAAATTATTGAAATTATGGGACGTTATTTATGAAGAGTTTCCTAACATTTATGATGGAAATATACTTAAAGCAAAAAAGGGTGGAACAGATAAATTTATTGTTAAAGATTTATCTAAAAAGAATAAAAAATTTCCATTAAAATTTATTGAGAAGGAATCTGATTATAAAATTCCACCAGCTTGGATTTTTCCATTATTTTCCTCATTTAAAACATTGTTAAAAGAAAAAAATGGAGTAGCTTTTTTTCCAGATGATAGGGATCCTGTCGAGTTTTTTCTGAAACATAAAAAAGAATTTACTGGAGATCTAATGAGTGCTTTGGAAGCTAGTCAAAATGATCCTCAAACATTTGCAAAAAACAAAAATAATTGGAAAATATTTATTTATAAAATTCGATTACTGTTAGATAAAGAATAGATACTTTTTCAGTGAGCTCTATATATTATAGATATATAAAAAATAAAAAGTTGTATGATTTTTACATACAGCTTTTTATTTTTCACAAATGATTATTTCTGGAAAAATAATTCTCTAAGTCTTTGTGTTTTTTCTGTGGTCCAGTGTGGTGGGTCGGTGAGGTCGATCCAGGCGTCGATGTAGTGTGTTGGTGCGTAGTTGTGGCCGTGTCCTTTTGGTGTGTCGGATACGGATGCTGTTGTGTCAAAGAGTATTTGGAAAAAAGTGATGACAGGATACCAGTGCAAGAGTGGAGATACGTCAGGTCCGCGCGTGCCGTCGAGCCATGCGGGTTTTTTGTATAGGAGGTCAAAAGAAAAAAACGAAATTGGGTCAGTCGCATTTTGGAGGTAGATGATGCGCGTATTTTTCCAGCCGTTTTGTGGTGTGTGGTAGTAGCCGTTTTGTCCATAGAAACGGATAAATGTACTGTCTTCGTACACTGGGAGCCATGCGGGAGAATCTGGATTTCTTTTTGCGATGATGTCAGCGCGGAGCGGACTGAGAAATGGAGATCCTGCCCATAGCGCACCGTTGACCGGGTCGTCAATCATTTTATGTATTTCAAAAGAGCTTTCTGAACCAAAAGCGCCGAGACTGACGCCATTCAGGTAGAGTTTTGGGCGCGCATCTCTTGGTAGAGTGGTCCAATGGTTATAGACGGCAGACAGTAATGTTTTTGCGGCATTTTTTGGTTTTTCGGCATCGACAAAGAGCGTGTGTTGACTTTGGAGATAAGAGTATTGTAGTGCTACGATGGCAGTGTCGCCACCGTGTAGGTATTCCACAGTATCAAGTGCAGCAGGGTCCATCCAGCCTGTGCCAGTAGGTGTAGTAACGATAAGTATGGATCGTTCGAATGCGTGTGTTCTTTTGAGTTCGGCAAGAGCGAGTTGTGCACGTTCTTCTATACTTGTGTTTTCTATGAGTCCGACATATACACGAATTGGTTCTGTGGCGTCAGTGTGTGTAAATTGAGCGATGTCTTCTTTAGTTGGTCCAGTGGATACAAAATTGCGCCCTTGGCGTCCGAGACTGTTCCATGATACAAGTGATTGGTTGCTACCAGATTTGAAAGGGCTGTATGGTTTTTGTGCTGCGCTGTCTGTGTAGTGGTCTAGTCGTGCATATTTTGTGTCAATATATTCAAAGAGCGTCTGTGTTAAAATGCCATTTAGTGTAAAAAAGAGAACTGTAGCTGCAATACAAAAACCAAAAAAATGTGATATGCGGCGTGGGATGATGGTGTGTATTTTTTGTGTGATGTATCGGAAAAAAATACGCATCACACGTGCGATGATGATACACAAAAATGCAAGTGGTACAGCGATGAGAACAGAAAGAGTATGATGGAAATCTATCAGTGGTTCATGATGCATGGCAATGAGTATGGAGTTTTGCCAGATTGTCGCGTGCAGTAGCCCATGTATGACGACAAGAGACGAAAGAATGCATGTAATGATTTTGTATAATTTTTGGTTTTTTTCTGGTATAAGAGGAATTTCGAGATAATTCCACATCCACACAATCACACATCCAACACCATAACCAACTGCACACACCAAACCAGAAAGTACACCCTGAAAGAAAATTGTACGTGGCAACAATGATGGCGTTAATGACGCAGTAAAAAAGAGCATGCCACAGAGTATACCAATAAAAGAAAATTGTTTGATGATGTGTTTTGCATGAGTCATAGAAAAATGTAGGAATGTTTTTTAGTGCAGGGTACGTGTGGCATCTTTGAAAGCAGATAAACCATTTGGACACTGTTATTATATGACGAAAAGCACTACGCATACAAGTACAGATTTTTGTAAAAAGTATGGATCACTATCACACTAAAGAGAACTTTAGGTGGTCTGAAATCTGAACTTTTTCTGTATGTCGTAATGATGTAATATCACAGTCACAATCTTTTTCTATGAGGAGATCTTTTTGCCTTTTTAGTGTGTTAAAGCATGTATCATGTAGTTTTGGTAAATTAATACGTAAAGTAATCATGTCCTATATTAGTACAAGTGTATTTTTTTGCTACAATGTTGTATTGTAGGGAAGGGTAATTACTTTTTATAGTTACATGGAACGACATCATCGGTATCACGTCAAAAAACCAGTGTATGCACAGCGTTTGCAAGAATTGCATGACACAGGTCATGCAAAATGGAAAAAAAATATAGTATTTTTTTTGATTGTATGTACATGTGCATCTTTTGTGCTGTACAAAAAAATGCATGCGCATCAACCTACTTCTGATGACATGCATGATGATGCACAAAGTGTCATGGAACAGTCAGTGGAGGATGTTGGTGATGTATCACAATCACAAGAGTCTGATGCTGTAGACGCTGCTGTTGTGCGTCATGAAGTGGGGGAAGGTGATATTCCTGCTGATATTTTTAGT
The DNA here is from genome assembly GCA_002747515.1 of Candidatus Moraniibacteriota bacterium. Classification (GTDB taxonomy): domain Bacteria; phylum Patescibacteriota; class Minisyncoccia; order Moranbacterales. Next base: position 18,971 of record PDPP01000023.1, on the reverse strand, counting down.
GAATATGGTGGTTTTGATGCAAATGACACAGCAGTGCTTATAGAAGCATCGGAAGATGTTTTTGATTTCACGCATGTAAAAATTGGCCAGGAACTACGCTTTTATTTTGACGATGCACATGACACAGAACGCGCCACACGCATGGAGTATGATCGTAATACAGAAAAAATGATTATCGTAGAGAGAAATGGTGATGATTTCACTGCTCGTGAAGAACGTATCGCATATGATGTAACAGAAACAGTAGCAGAGGGGACAATTGAAAACTTTTTTTATGTCGATGCGCTTGATGCGGGATTGTCGGAAGCAACTGTATTGGATGTGGGGGACATGTTTTCATTTAGTATTGATTTTACGACAGAGATTCGCACAGGTGATACGTTTGTTTTTGTGTATGACAAACGTATGCGTGATGGTAAACCGGCACCAGACGGATACATTCGTGCAGCTAAATTTGTCAATGATGGCACACCACATTATGCCTATTACTTCGACAATGACGGTGAGGGTGGATATTATGACAGTGATGGGCATGCATTGGAGCGGCAATTTCTCAAAGCGCCACTGAGCTATCGGCGCATCACATCAGGATTTACAGGTGCACGCCTCCATCCAATCACAAAAAAAGTATCAGCACATTATCAAATTGACTATGCAGCACCGATTGGCACGCCAGTTGTTGCGTCGGCACGTGGCAGAGTGATGAGTGCACGATTTGAACGCGGATGGGGTAATATTGTGCGCATCAAACATGATAATGGGTATACAACACACTACGCACATTTGAGTTCTTTTGCAAAAGGTATGAAATCTGGTGCACATGTAGCGCAAGGGGAATTGGTGGGGTATGTAGGATCAACAGGGTGGTCGACTGGTCCACACCTCGACTATGGTATGCGCCTCAATGGCGCACCAGTCAACCCACTGACGCTTGTACAGCCAAAAGGTGTTCCACTCGAAGGTGAAAAAATGACACAATTCAAAGAAATGCAACAAAAGTACGCAGAAATTTTACAATAAAAATGCTGTTGATATGTATTTTTTCAGCTAGCGCCGCTTTTACAATGGGAGAAGTTCGTATGTTTTGGTATTTTGTCATATTGTGGATACAATGAAGGTATATTGTGTATTGAGATATGGATAAAAACTGTAGTGTTGTACAAATACAAAATGGTGGTGCATGTGTGGTTTTTGTGACATTTCTGTATTGTGTATGGTATACGCTTGTGCATGCCGATCATCTTTTTTTGGTGCGTGCACATGATATTGTGTTACACATTGTGGGGATTGTGCTTGTGTGTAGTGTCGCATATGCACCGTATCTTTTTTTGCGTTTTGTGATTGCGCAGAATGTGCACAAGTGGGTGATAATGTCTATTTTTTGTGCCGTTTTTGTGTGTGATATGGTGGTGCACTTTGGTGCGTTTTTTGGACTGTATGATGCTTATGGATTTCTTGTAATCATTGGAACATCAGTATTGATGGCGCTGATCTGTGTGATTAGTGTTACTTTTGTGTGTTGCGCTAAATATATTATGGACACATATGATTGACAGTTATGCAAAATGTGTTTATGCTGATATATTGCACGATGTTTTGATGCAAAATTTTTCTATAATAATAAAATGAAGTTTTATGGGATATATACGGGGCATACAAGAAAAAATACAACAGCGTCCATTTGTGTTTTTTATGATCTTGGTAGTGATTTGTGTGATCATTTTTGTGATTGGTCGCAGAGCTTTTGTCGTGGAATATAAAAATGTGACACATGATGATGCACCAAAGGTCGTTACAACATTTCAGATTGATCGTCCGGTGTATACAGAATTGTCTGGTAAAGTCACTAAAGACGGTGTGGTCACAGTTGTGTCACATGTTGGTGGCATCATTCATAAAGTGTATGTTGATAATGGTAGCACGGTGCGTTTTGGGCAAAAAATTGCATATATTTCTGATACATATACTGGTGCAAATCGTGCAGATGTCGCATATCAGATATCACAAGAACATGTCACAAACAGTGATGAGACATATGCAAAGAAAATGAGTATTATCGATGACAAACGTGATGATGTCAATAAAACAGACAGTCTCACATCAGAAATCGCGCGCAAACAATACACAATTCAAAAACGTGATATGGAATTATCACGTGAGGTGACGCTACTACAAAAGAAAAATGCAGCAATTGCTGCGTCATTGTATAGACCAAAATCGCCATTTTCTGGTGTAGTGGATTACGTGTTTGTGTCACGCGGAGATACTGTGCATCCAGGAGATAAGATTGTAACAATCAATGCACAGGAAAAAATTGTGACTATTTCTGTGCATATTTCTACAGCATTAGCAGCGATGATCGATGTGTCACAGCCAAGTGTGATTACAGTGGAAGATCAAAAAATAGAATTATTGCCAACACATTTATCAGAAGATGTGGCAGATGATCAATCATATGTATTGACTTTTACTGTACCAGAAGAGTATAGTGATGTATTTAATCACAATGAATATGTGTCTCTTTCAGTTCCAGTGCAGGTAATGTCGGAAGGTAATAATGGCGTGTTGTTGCCAGTGGATGCGGTACGGCTGATGAATAACAAATCAGTTATTTTTATCGCAGTTGGTGATACAGCACATGCGATGGAAGTGACGCGTGGCAAAGTGGTGGGGTCATTTATTTTTGTACAGGGTGATGTGTCACGAGATATGCGTGTGATTGTGGACAGAAATGTGTACGACGGCGATCATATCGTATGTGATGATAAATAAAAAATATGGATAACAATACACATGACAAAAAAGGAGCGCGTGATGCTGATTCTCTGTATATCCAAAATGTGACGTATAATGACGCAGAACACTCTTCTTTTGTGAAAAAATATGTTGATAATATGCGTGTGATTGCACTGATAATGGTGACGATTATTTTGATTGGTGTGGTGTCTTTTGTGCGTATTCCGCGTACGCTTATGCCAGAAGTAAATATCGCGATGGTGTCAGTCGTAACGGTTATGCCTGGAGCGACGCCAGAAGACATCGAATCTTTGGTGACAGAGGTTATCGAGAGTGAAGTGGCAAAAGTGGATGATGTGGATGAAGTGACATCAACATCGTTGGAAAATGTGTCTACGGTGATGGTGCAATTTCATGATGGAGTGGATGTGGATAAGGCGCAAACAGATGTGCAAAACGCCATTAGCTCGATTGCAACATTACCTGATGCGGCACACACGCCACAAGTGTCAGCGCTTGATTTTGAAGATAGGCCGATTTTGCAGTATGCGGTTATTGCCAATGACATGGACGCAGCATCTCTCAATAGTTTTGTCGAATCTTTGGTAGATGATTTAGAAGATCAACCATTGATTGATCGTGTAGAAATTGCTGGGAATGAGGAACAAGAAGTACAAATTCTTATTACAGAACAAGTCCTCAAAGAACTACACATCAACATTCAATCAGTCGCATCACGTATTACGCAATCATTATCATCTATTCCTGCTGGTGCAGTTTATACAGATACGCTTAAAATTGGATTGACAATTGATCGTGACAGCATGACGCTTGATGATGTGCGACATATTATAATTCCTATTGATGGCATCTATTATCGCCTCGGAGATATTGCAGAAGTGGCAGAGGTGAGTACACCAGATAATGCACCGGCATTTATCACAAGGACAGATGGCACAGAGCATCGCGCTATCACACTCAATGTCTATCGTATTATCGGATCCAAAATAGCGGATGCAACAAAAGAATCATTTTCTGTGATGGATGCGTACAAAAAACAAGCAGGTGATCATGTGTCTTTTGTCAAAATTACCAATACGGATGAAAAAATCACTGATCAGTTTAATAAGCTTTATAGAAACATGATTTCCACAGTAATTTTGGTGTTTATCGTGTTGTTTTTGTTTGTCGGAGCACGGCAAGCACTCCTTGCGTCATTGTCTGTGCCACTTGTGTTTATGTTGGCATTTGGTGTGATGTATGTCACTGGTCTGACGATGAATTTCGTGTCAATTTTTGCACTACTTTTGTCACTTGGTCTGTTGGTAGATGTGACAATTGTTATTATTGCGGCACTGACAAATTATTATCGTTCTGGTCGGTTTTCTGCACAAGAAACAGCGCTTTTGGTGTGGAAAGACTACTTTAGCACACTTCTTGTGACGACACTCACGACAGTGTGGGCATTTTTGCCACTGCTACTATCAACAGGGATTATCGGTGAATTTATCAAATCAATTCCAATTGTAGTATCTGCAATTCTCATGATTTCTGTGTTGATTGGATTTTTCGTGATTTTGCCATTGATGGTGTGGTTGTTTGATTTTGCGATGCCGCGTCGCGTTAAGACATTTTTGTATATTATTGCTTTTTTGATTGTGTGCATTATTGTGCGCGGACTCTTCTTGCATTATGACATTCATTTTCCATTTTTTGCGTGGCTTGTCATTATGCCTGTGGTGGTCGCGTTACTTTTTTCTTGTGGTGTTTTAGTGAAAGGGATGAGCACATATATCAAAAAGATATGTTATGTGCGCGCGCGGAAATTACATGATGTGTGTAGTCGTGCAATTGGAAGTGGTGTAATCAATGTGACACATCTTTCCAGGGTATACAAAAGTGTGCTGACGCGTCTTTTGCATAAAAAATGGTCACGACGTAGTGTAGTTATTTCGGTGGTGACTTTCTTTTTCTTTGGGATTTTTCTCGTGGTAGGGGGTTTTGTGAAAAATGAATTTTTCCCAGCAAGTGATGAAGAACAAATTTATGTCAATATTACATTACCTTTGGATACACGTGCACGTGTATCACAGGAAGTAGCACGTGATTTTGTGGCAGGTATTGTGGATGATGTAGACGGTGTCGCGGAAATTCAAACGCAAATTGGTGCGGAATTTGGCGCAAAAGGCAATGTGTCCGTCGGTGGTGCGGATAATAAAATTTTAGTGACGCTCAATCTGATTGATGAAGATGTGCGTGATATGACATCAGTGCACATTGCACAGCAACTGCGCAATACAGATGTAGTAAAAAACTTTACACAAGGAGAAATTAGTGTTGATGAAATCTCTAGCGGTCCGCCGGCAGGTGCAGATGTGACGATTAAATTGATTGGTCCGCAATTTGAAAAGCTCAATGATTATGCTTTTGATATCATGGGACAATTAGAAAACATAGACGGCGTGGTGAACATCAAAAAATCGATTAAGTCAGGCAGTAGTAAAATTGTTTTTGTGCCACATGTGCAGGATATTCATGCGCACGGATTGACAGTGCCGCAAATTGGATCATTCCTTTACACATTTGGTAGTGGTATGGTAGTTGCAGAAGACGTAGATTTCACACATCTTTCCAATAAACGTGATGTTGTGTTGCGCTTCTCGCGTGACAATGCATCTATTGACGCACTGGAGCATTTAATGATTACATCACAGACGGGTGAGCAAGTCCCCTTGGTGTCTTTGGGTGAGTTTCGTATGGAAGATAATCCATCAGAAATTGCACACGAAGATCAAACACGCATCTTGACAGTGACAGCATCTGTGGAAGAGGAGTATAACGCTGCAGAGATTAATAAAGGTATCGCAACATATATCAATGAAAACATTCATTTTGCACATGGATACACGTGGGCGACTGGTGGTGCCAATGAAGAAAATCAAAAATCTGTAACGTCTATTTTGCAAGCGATGGTTGTCGCGTTGGTATTGATTTTTATTACATTGATTGTGCAATTGGATTCGTATCGCAAATCATTTATTGTGTTACTCGTTATCCCGCTTGCAATTTCTGGCGTGTTTTTGCTTTTTGCGATTTTTGGCATTGCACTCTCATTTCCGGCATTAATCGGTGTTTTGGCACTGTTTGGTATTGTGATTAATAATTCAATCATGATTATTGATCAAATCAACAAAAATCATCGCGCCAACATGACATTTCACGACGCAGTCGTTGATGGGGCGTCATCGCGTCTAGAGCCGATTGTACTGAGCTCACTCACGACAATTTTTGGACTGTTGCCAATTACACTATCAGAACCGATGTGGCAAGGACTTGGTGGTGCAATTATTTGTGGATTGGTGTTTTCTGGTGTCATTATGCTTTTTTTCATCCCATCAGTGTATTACATGATGATGGAAAGCGCATATAAAAGATAAAATTGTATTTTTGTCTTTTTTGATAAATACATTTATAATAATCATAGAAATATACAATTTGAATTTTAGGTGAAGAATGAAAAATAAAAATAACATGCGTGGGCTTGGTGCTGCGTTGTGTCAAAAGAAAGCATATATTTTTTTGCATAGTGATGTTAATGCAAAAAATGGTACGTTTACTGTACGTGAAAGTGTAGATGGTATGATTTTTGATACAGTGACATCTAATGCAAAAGTCATAGATTTTAGTGGACCATCTGATGAATTTGATGCGTGTGTGTCTTTTCATATGTCAAAAGACGGGAAAGAAGATTATTTTCTCACATATCGGCACGTGGAAGAAGGAAAAATGTGTATTGCACAATCAAAGAATCTTGTTGATTGGGAGAAGATTATGGAGTTGCAAGATCAGGGTGCTGGTGGAAAAATTGTCTCCGATTATTTATATGCAGGACGCAATGTGATGTTTGTTGGTGGTGAAGCGCTTAATGCGTATGTGTCAGAGGATTTTCGAAAATGGTCACGCATAAAAAAGAGCATATTGTCTTTAGATTCTGTGGAAGAAGGTTCTACGCAATTACAGAGAAAAATTGAAGTAATTGATGCGGAAGTAGTAGATGAGGGCGTGTTTGTGATGTACAGCATTACAGAAAATAATGCTGGAAAAGAGCGATTGGAGTTGTATGGCGTTTTGCTTGATTATGGTAATCCGTCTGTGATATTGTGGCAATCAACTCAGGCAATTTATGTTGTGGAAGACATAAAAAAAGATAATATTCATTTATTTGGTGCTGTTATTTTTGATGAATACTTTGTGTCGTATTGGACAGGAGGGGATGACGAGATGTTTTTGTTGCGTCACTATTACAAACATGAAGAGCACACAGATCCAGCACGATGTGATGAAGAAATTGCTGATCATATGGATGAGGCTGATGAGCCTGTCGTGTTGAAACGTGTAGAAAGTAATCCGATTCTTGCGCCACAAGATCATTCGTCATGGGAGTCAAGGGCAGTATATAATCCAACAGCTATTGAAGAAAATGGAAATATTCACATTATTTACCGTGCAGATGGTGATGATTTGATGAGTGTGTGGGGTTATGCATTTAGTGAAGATGGTGTGCAAATTAAAAAGCGTTTAGCACAACATATATATAGTAGAGATGTTGGCACGCGAAAGATGAAAAAACCGCATATCCCATCATATAGTTCCGGTGGCAATGTTAACGGTGGTTGTGAAGATCCGCGTGCAGTTTTGATTGATGGAGTTGTGTATGTAACATTTACTGCGTTTGATGGTTGGGGTTCTGTTCGTGTTGGACTGACGTCAATTGATTTTGATGATTTCAAAAATGGTCGGTGGAATTGGCATGATACACGTCTGATTTCACCACTAGGGGAAATGAATAAAAACTGGGTATTGTTTCCAGAAAAAATTAATGGCAAATTTGCACTTTTGCATAGCTTTTGTCCAAAAATTCTTATCGATTATATCGATGATTTGTCACAGCTTGGGTATGGAAATTGTATCAAAAGCAACAACACAAGACCAATTGATCCATCACGTTCATGGGATAGTTGGTTTCGTGGGGTTGGTCCGGCACCGATTAAGACAGAAGATGGGTGGTTGATTATCTATCATGCGATGGATCACAGAAATCCAGATCGTTATCGTATTGGCGCTTTACTTCTTGATCTTAATGATCCAACGCAGGAGATTTGTAGAACAGAAAAGCCAATATTGGAACCAGAAAAAACATATGAAAATGATGGTATCAAATGGGGTGTAGTTTATTGTTGTGGTGCAGTTATCAAAGATGATGTATTGTTTGTGTATTATGGCGGTTCAGATACATACACATGTGTCGCAACTGCTCCAATTAATCAATTTTTGAGAGAATTGAGAGGAACTGGTGAAGTAAAAATGAAAATTAACTAGTTAAATATAAAAAAATGGAATTACATGTAAAACGCTATCCAAATAATCCAATTCTTGGTCCAGACAAAGAACATCCATGGGAGGCACAGGCAGTGTTCAATGGATGTCCAATCAAAGATAAAAAGGGATATCATCTTTTATATCGTGCACTTTCTTTTCAACAAAAACATGAGGATCAAACAATGGAAGTTTCCACAATTGGTTATGTACATAGTGATGATGGATGTGGATTTTCAGAAGAACGAAGACAAATTATTACACCGGAAAGAGAATGGGAAAAATATGGTTGTGAAGATCCACGTGTGACAAAGATTGATGATAAATATTATATTACATATACAGCGTTATCAGATTATCCACACACTCCAGAAGGAATCACAATTGGTATTGCAATAACAAAAGACTTTAAGACTATTGAGGAAAAACATCAAGTGACACATTTTAACTCAAAGGCAATGGCAATTTTTCCAGAACGCATTAATGGAAAAATTGTAGCAATTTTGACGATGAATACAGACAAGCCACCAGTGCGAATCATGCTTGCAGAATTTGATACACCAGAGCAAATGTGGGATAGGAAATATTGGGAAAAATGGCTTGATGATATTGATGGACATACGTTACATTTTCAACGTTCACTTGAAGATCATATTGAAATTGGTGCACCACCTGTGAAAACAAAGGAAGGGTGGCTTTTGGTGTACTCATATATCAGAAATTATAAAGGGGAAAATAAAGTTTTTGGTATTGAAACAGCACTTCTTGATCTTGAAAATCCTCTTAAAGTTGTTGGTCGTAGCATAAGCCCGCTTATTAAGCCAGAAGAATTTTATGAAAAACATGGTATGATCTCAAATATTGTTTTTCCTTCTGGATTATTGATTAAGGGAGATGAAGTGCGATTGTATTATGGTGCGGCAGATACGGTATGTGCAATTGCAATGTTGTCATTGAAAGAATTACTTACATTTATTAAGTTAAAAGATTGTGAAGAGTTTGTGAGTGATCATATGGAACCTGTGCATTTTGAACGATTTGAGGGAAATCCAATTATTGAGCCAACACACAGTGGTGATTGGGAATCCAAATATGTACTTAATCCGACAGCAATTTATGATGAAGGAAAAATTCATATTTTATATCGTGCGCAAGATGATGAAGATACATCACGTATAGGATATGCAACAACAGAAGACGGTTTTCATCTGACGTATCAACATCCAGAACCAATTTACTTACCACGTATTCCAGAAGAAATTCGTGAAGAGCCAGGATTTTCTGGATGTGAAGATGCGCGTATTACATTTCTTGAAAATCGTTTTCATATGTGTTATACGGCATATAATGGTTTTGGTCCAGCACGTGTTGCATATACATCGATTGATGCAGATGATTTTCGTCAACAAAAATGGCATAACTGGTCTGTACCGATTCTCATTTCTCCAGAAGGTATGGATGACAAAAATGCGTGTCTGATGTCAGAAAAAATTGATGGGAAATATGCATTTTTTCACAGATTGAAGCATACAATTTGGTTGGATTTTGTAGATAGTTTGAATTTTGAACATGGGAGAACGCTTGGAGGTAGAAGTGTGATGTGTGCACGACCTGATTCATGGGATAGTGAAAAAGTAGGTATTGCAGGACCACCATTTAAAGTGGGGGATGAGTGGCTTTTGATTTATCATGCACTTTCCAAACATGATGGGCAGTATCGACTTGGTGCAGCGATGTTTGATCTGGAAAAAGGCGAACTTACAGCACGACTAGACTATCCAATTTTAGAACCAAAAGCAGGATATGAAAACAAGGGATTGCGACCTGGCACAGTGTTTTCTTGTGGTGCAGTACTAATGGATAATGGTAACTTGTATCTCTATTATGGTGGTGCTGATGAGGTAGTGTGTGCAGCAACAATGGAATTTACATGTTTAGTCAATGCGTTGGAAGAACAGAAGGATTAGATAATGAGGTAATGTAAAATTGTGTCATCTCGACTAGAATGTATGCAGAATGGAGAGATGAAATTTAAGTGATACGTTTTACATAATAAGTCAAAAATTGTCCCTACTACAGGTGGATAAGCCTTCGCGGGAATGACATTTTTGCGTTCGTATTATTACTTATACGTGACATTCATTCACTAATGAAACTAATCAACTAATTTTCTTCAATGATACAGGTTATTGCTCTTTTTTGGTAGAAATTTGTTATATGACGTGGTAGGGTAATGTGTTGTTTTTATGCACAAATAACCAAAAAAGACATAGAGGATTAGATATGAATGGACGAACACTTATGTTAAAAAGGAAGAAACATATTAAAGAAATATTATGTATTATGAAAAAGTATTTTTGAATTTTCAGATTTGCAGTTTATATATACCATAATAGAAAATAGATTAAAAAAATAAGTGAAAATAAAACAAGAAAAATTTTTTCATCAAATAGTAACAAAGGATATTTTTGATTCTGTTGTAATTTTGGATATTGACGGAACTGTGACTTGTAGTTCGCAGACAGAAATTTGTCCAGAGGTTGTTGCGGTAATTAGGAAATTGCAAGAGAGAAATGCAGTGTATATTTTTTCCAATAATTATAATGGGAAGCGTAGTAGGATAATTGCCAAGAAACTACAATTGCCATATATTGAGGCGCCACACAAAAAACCAAACAAGAAGATTCTTAATTATATTGATACAGGAACGTGTACAGTTGTAGCAATTGGCGATAAATATCTTACTGATGGACTTTTTGCACAATTTGCCAAAACAAAACATATTCGTGTAAAAAGATATCGTTGCAAAGAGGATTCCTTGTTTGATAAAGCTTCGTGTCTTTTTGATGATTGTGTGTATAAGCTTGCCAAGTTATTTCGATGTGTTCGCTGATGCAAAAATTGTGATATAGCTTCTTGCACCCCACACTGACATAAAGATGGCAATTTTTTCAGGGATAATTGCTGTTTTTTTCTTTGGAAGATATATGATGAACAATAAGCATGTTAATAGTGTTGTGTAAAAAAATGAAAGAAATATATTTTATGCACGTAATAGGGGAGAGTATAATTGTTGTATGACACACCCCAAAGAAATACAAAAGACAGATGAAGAACTTGTTGTGATGACATTAGATGATCCAGCTGTTTTTGGCATTCTTATGGAACGATATGAATCTCGGATGTTGCTGTATATAAAACGCATATCATCAGTAACCTCAGAAGAGGCAGAAGATATTTTGCAAGAGGGGTTTCTCAAAGCATATCAGAATTTGAATAATTTTGATCGTAAATTACAATTCTCTTCGTGGTTGTATCGCATTATACACAATGAAACAATTAGTTATTGGCGTAAGAAGAAGGTGCGACCACAGGGAAATATGGCACAGGTGGATGATGAATTTTTTGAACGGATTATGGATTCACACGATCTTATCAAAGAATTGGACGGAGAATATCTCCGAGATGCAATTGGTGATGTGCTAGCTGAAATGGATGAGCGCTATCGTGAGATACTTATTCTCAAATACATTGAGGAAAAAAGTTATGATGAAATCTCTGCAATTTTGAAAAAACCTTCTGGAACAGTTGCGACACATATTAATCGAGCGAAGAAGCAATTTCGGGAACTTTGTAAAAAAAGAGATTTTAATTTATAAATACATTTCTTATGAAAAAAACTACATGCAATGCCTCAAAGGAGGTTTTGGAAAAGATCATGAGAGGCGAGATAAAGCAACGATCTCGTTGGTATTTCTTTTTTCAAAATTTCTTTTTATGGACACTTGGTACGATTAGTGTGATAGCTGGCTCAATAATTGTAAGTCTTACAATTTTTACAGTTGCAAATTGTGATTCTGCTGTGTATCAAGAAATATATGGACATGTCATGCCACACTTTACTGTTTTTTTGATTACATTGTGGATATTGATCACAGGTGCGTTGATTATTTTTTCAAATCATTTAATCAGATGTACAAAGAGGGGGTATGTGTATCCACTCTGGTTTATTTTGGTTATAGATATTATCTTAAGTATCGTTTTTGGGTCAATTTTTTATTTGATGGGAGCAGCTGGTTATGTGGATGAGAAATTAGATCAGAGAATTGGTTATTATGAAAATATCGAAAGAAAACGTGCCTCTCTTTTTAACAAACCAGAAAAAGGCATTCTTGTGGGACGTATTGTGCGTATGAATAATGATTATGCAGAGGTGGCAACTTTAAACAAGGGATTATGGATTGTTTTCATAGATGAATTATCTCAAAATCATTTTTATGATTTAAATGAGGGCGTTGATGTGGTGTTTTCTGGAAAAATGAATACCGAAGGTTTGTTTATTGCGTGTGATACGCGTGTTGTAGGATTGCATGGTGTGCACGAAAGATTACGAGAAAAATACAATAAAATGATGAAGCAAATGGCGGAAGAGCAGAATTTGTTTATTGATCCATATATGTATCAGGAATTATTAAATAAAGATTTTTGCGATGAAAATGTGCAATGGCGCATTCAAGTGCAACAATAATATTGTGTATTTTGGCTGTTGATATAAAAAGCATTGTAAAACAATGTTTTTTTGTGTGAAAGAATTGCTTTTTTTATACGTATGTATTTATATGTGAGTATTCTAGAGCTCATGTGGAGATCAATGTAAAACAATTTTTAAATTCAAACATATATTATGAGTAACAATAAAAAGGTTATAATTAGTTCTCTCGCAACAGTGGTTGCAGCAGGAACAATCGGTGTCAATGTTACGAGTGCACATTTTAGTAAAAACGGTGCATTGTGTGACGCAATTCAAAAAAAGGATTTTGTAGCATTTCAAAATGCCGCAAATCTTAATAGTTCTGATGCAGAAGCAACGTTTGAGGCGATTGCAACAGCGCATGAATTGCGTAAGAAGGGAAAAACTGAAAAAGCGCATGCAGTATTGAGCGATGCTGGGATTGAGTTGATGCAGGATGAAGAATATAATACAACACGTGCAGATGTGCGTAATGCGCTTGAAGATGGTAATTGGGATGAATTTCAAGAAGTTGTGCGTGGAAAAAAATGTGTACATATCATTGATACAAAGGAAAAGTTTGATACTCTTTTTGAGGTATGCGAGCTTCGCAGAAATGGGAGAAGTGTAGAAGCACAAGAAGTTTTGCAAGACGCTGGTCTAGATGTACGAGGAAGTATTTTTAGATAATTTTATTGTATAAAAAATAAAGAAAAAAGATTGATGCATTTTTGGGGTAGCGTCAATCTTTTTTGCGGTTTGATATGCTTATGTGATAGAATTACGGTATCTATTTTACAGTTTATTAAAAGAGTTCTATATTATGAGTTCACAAAAAAAACAAAATGAAGAATATGAAGGTGACGGTGAGGAATTCGTGTCATTGAGTATCAGTTCTGATGCAAAACGTACAATATTTGCGATTTGTTTTTTTCCTGCTGCGATTATTTTTGCACTGAGTTTTTTTGGTGCAGCTGGCGTTTTGGGGGAGAAGCTCAATGATGTTTTGAGTTTTGTATTTGGTGCCGGAAAATATGTTGCGCCACTTGTTTTTCTTTATACAGGCATCATTCTTTTGAAAAAGAAAGTTGATACCGGTTTTTATGTCACAAAGATTATTGGGATTTCTTTTGCCTTTTGGGGTATTCTTGCTCTCTTACATGTTTTGGTAGCAATTTTTTCAAGCATAGATCTCAAAGAAATTGCAGCATCTGGAAAAGGTGGTGGTTATTTGGGATATTTTCTTGGAGGAACACTTGTAAATTTCACAGGAAATATTGCAGCTGTAATCGTTTTGACAACACTTATTGTAATTGGTTTGATTGTTGCATTTAATATGTCGTTTATCGGTGCGGGAGATCGTGTTTCGGATGTAAAAAAAGCTGGAGGATTTTTTAAGAGGAAAAAGAAAGAGAAAGCGCAAGAAGAAGAGGAAGAAGATGGTGATGAATATGAAGATGAAGAAGATGAGTTTGTGGAAAATGATGAAGATTATGAAGAAGAATTTGATGATTCGGATTTTGATGATGAGGAATTTGTGGAACATGTGCCATTACAACAACAACCATTGGCAACGCAGGCAGCACAGCGTGCAGAGGAGATTATTGAAGATCAAGAGGGTGAAGAGCGACAAATGCAACAAAACATTGATATTGATTGGGATTTACCACCACTAAAACTTTTACAAAAAGGTAAAGGAAAGGCAAAGGGTGGAGATGTGAAGCAACGGGCGGTACGAATTCAGGAGACATTTGAAAATTTTGGTATTGCAATGGAATTAGAAGATATTACTACCGGTCCAACAGTGACACAATATAGTTTTCGACCACAAAGCGGCGTTAAGCTTTCGCGGATTACTGCGCTCAATGCTGATCTTGCTCTTGCATTGGCTGCACATCCAATTCGTATTGAAGCACCGATTCCTGGAAAATCGCTTGTAGGTATCGAAGTGCCAAATAAGGCACGTGCAACAGTGCGTATGCGTGATTTACTTAATACAGATGAATTTGATGATCCGAGCAAAAAACTGTTGCTTGCATTGGGTGAAGATGTGAATGGTGATTATGTTTTTGAGGATTTGACAAAGATGCCACATCTTCTTGTTGCTGGAACAACTGGTTCTGGAAAATCAGTGACGATTAACTGCATGCTTTTATCATTGCTTTATAAAAATGCACCAGATGAATTGAAGTTAATTCTCGTTGATCCAAAGCGTGTAGAATTGTCTCTTTATAGCGGTATTCCGCATTTATTATCTGATGTGATCGTGGATAATGGAAAAGTAGTTAATGCACTCAAATGGGCTGTAAATGAGATGGAGCGACGATATAAAATTCTGCAAGAATCTAAATCGCGCAACCTTACATCATATGAACAAAAGCGTGAGGCCGGTGAAACATATTATACAACAGATGTAGAAACTGGTCAGCAGATAGAAGAGGAAATGGAAAAATTGCCAGTTATCGTTATCGTGATTGATGAACTTTCTGATCTTATGGCATCAAATGGTAAAGAGGTTGAGGGATTGATTGTGCGATTGGCGCAGAAATCTCGTGCAATCGGTATTCATCTCATTATTTCAACACAGAGACCGAGTGTAGAAGTGATTACAGGTCTTATTAAAGCAAATTTACCAACGCGCATTGCGCTTCGGGTCGCAACAAACATTGATTCACGTACGATTATCGATGTGCCAGGAGCAGAAAAATTGATCGGCAATGGTGACATGCTCTTTGTGGGACCGCAGAGCACAAGTCCACATCGATTACAGAGTGCATTTGTCGAAGAATCTGAAGTGAAAAAAGTTGTAGATTATGTCAAACGACAAGCAAAGGAAGTAGGTGCATTTGGAATTGATGAGGATTTTGATGGTAGCGATTCGCTAGATGATTTTGGTGGAGGTTTTGCAGGAGGTGGCAGTGAATCAGACGATCCAATATATGAAGAAGCAAAGGATCTTGTGATTAAAGCAGGAAAAGCATCTACATCGTATATTCAAAGACGATTACGTGTGGGTTATTCACGAGCAGCACGTCTTATGGACGAATTGGAGGATAATGGTATTGTTGGTCCATCAGAAGGATCGAAGCCTCGTAAGGTGCTTGTGGGTGGCGAAGGAGAAGATGACGGTGGGTATGATGATGAATAGATAATAAAGAATCAAAATAAAGATAATTTGGTGAATGTGATTGGTGTGTTATGGCGGAGAAAAATTTTGTACGAAAGAAAGTGCGGTCACTCACGTTGGGTGAGAAACTTCAGCAATTGCGAAAAGATCATCAGATAAAAATGGTGGATCTCTCGCGAAAAATTAATGTGAAAATCACATATATTTCTGCATTGGAAAAGGGAGAATATGAAAATTTGCCGACAAAAGTATATGTAAAAGGGTTTGTCCGATCATATGCACGGTTTTTTGGTGTGCCTGAAGATGTTTTACTAAATCTTTTTGAAAGAGAATACAGCATTTACAAAAACATTAATGGTAAAGATGAAGAAGAAACAGTAAATAAATTACCAAAAGTACCACGTTTTGTATTGACACCACGTATCATCTTTGTATTTTTGGGGCTGATCATTTTGTTTAGTATCGGCGTGTATTTGTATTTTGGTGTGGATAATTTTATCTCATCGCCGTGGCTTGTCGTGGAAGAGCCTATAAACAATAATGTCGTCAATTCTAATGTTGTAGTAGTACAGGGTAAGACGCGTAATAATTCAAAAGTTTTGATTAATGGACAACAAGTTTTCGTAGATATTGATGGGCATTTTTCTGATAAAGTAGGATTATCTCCTGGAATCAACACAATTAATGTAAAAAGTATCAATAAATTTGAAAAAGAAAGTGTACAAGAAATTATTGTGGACGCACAGTTCCATGTTGAAGAAGTAAAAAAAGATGAAGAAAAAAATGTGCATCTATTTATAAAAGCACAAGATAAATCTGTGTGGGTCAATGTTGCAACTGATGGTATTGATGTATATAACGACACTATTCAGCCAGAAGATGAAAAAAAATTTGATGCAGCAAAACAAATTAAAATCACGACAAGTAGTGGTATGAATACACTGGTTAGTTATGATGGTAAAAAATATGAGCACATTGGCGAGGAAGATGAAGTTGTAAAAGAGTGGATATACGAAGGAGAAAAAGAAAAAGCAAGTGAAGAGGAAAAAGATGAAGGTGAAATTGAAAAATGAGTTTGTAGATAATGACTTTTTGATGAATGAAAAAGATATGGTACAATATGTCCATCAGATTAAAATAAATAACAAAAATATGATAAAAGATATTTTAATGCGTAGAACTCTTTATAAAGGTCTATTTATTTTTTTGGGATGCCTTTTGTGGATGGGCATAGCAGAACATACACATGCAGCATGTACGACAACCGGTGCAGATTATAATGCAGCATATAATCATTATGGTGGATTCTATAATGCACCAAATCATCCAAATGGATCTGCCTTCGCCGCCCTCAAATCCGACGGCTCCATCACTGCATGGGGTGGTAGCGACTCCGGTGGCTCTGGTGAACCAACAGACGCCGGCTACACACAGATTTATTCTACAGGTAGTGCTTTCGCAGCTCTCAAATCCAACGGCTCTATCACCGCATGGGATGGAGATGAAGGTGGTGAAGGAGATGAAGGTGGTGAAGGAGATGAAGGTGGTGAAGGAGATGAGGGAGATGAGGGAGATGAGGGAGATGAGGGAGATGAAGGAGATGAAGGAGATGAAGGAGATGAAGGAGATGAAGGAGATGAAGGAGGTAGCGCTCCAACAGACGCCGGCTACACACAGATTTATTCTACAGGTAGTGCTTTCGCAGCTCTCAAATCCGACGGCTCCATCACCGCATGGGGTAACAATAGTTACGGTGGCTCTGGTGAACCAACAGACGCCGGCTACACACAAATTTATTCAACTGCTGGTGCTTTCGCAGCTCTCAAATCCGACGGCTCCATCACCGCATGGGGTGATGGTAGTCACGGTGGCTCCGGTGCACCAACCAACTCTGGTTATACCCAGATCTATTCAACTCAAGGTGCCTTCGCAGCTCTCAAATCCGACGGCTCCATCACCGCATGGGGTAACAATAGTTACGGTGGCTCTGGTGAACCAACAGACTCCGGCTACACACAAATTTATTCAACTTATTATGCCTTCGCCGCCCTCAAATCCGACGGCTCCATCACCGCATGGGGTGACGGTAGTAATGGCGGCTTTGGTGAACCAACAGACTCCGGCTACACAAAGATTTATTCAAATGGATCTGTCTTCGCCGCCATGAAACCTGACGGCTCCATCACAACATGGGGTCACAATGGCTACGGTGGATCGGGTGAACCAACAGACTCCGGCTACACACAAATTTATTCAACTCACCGTGCTTTCGCAGCCCTCAAATCCGACGGCTCCATCACCGCATGGGGTAACAATAGTTACGGTGGCTCTGGTGAACCAACAGACGCCGGCTACACAAAGATTTATTCAAATAGATTTGCTTTCGCAGCCCTCAAATCCGACGGCTCCATCACCGCATGGGGTGATGGTAGTAATGGCGGCTCCGGTGAACCAACAGATTCTGGCTACACACAGATTTATTCTACAAGTAGTGCTTTCGCAGCTCTCAAATCTGACGGCTCCATAACAACGTGGGGCAATAATAGCACGGGCGGATCTGGTGAGCCAACCGACTCCGGCTACACAATCCCCTACGGTACTACCTGTGATGCAAATTCAATAGTCCCACCACTCGTAACAACAGACACACCAACAAATATCACGATGGATTCAGCAACAGGAAACGGACAAATCACAGATGTCGGAAATGAAAACCCAGAACGTTTCATCCAATGGGGAACAACAAGCGGTACATACACACATAATTGTTCAGCAGGCATTGGCGGCGTAGGAAGCTACTCTTGTAATCTTACAAGTCTTTCACCAGATACAACATATTATGTACGTGCATACGCCACAAACTCTGCAGGAACAACATATGGCTCAGAAGAAAGTTTTCATACAAATGTATTGACAGATGTAATAATCCCAGACCCACAACCATCAGACATCCAAGACACAGTAACAGAAGGACAAACCACTGTAGACAACGGTACACTACAAAACACAACCCAAACAACAACCCACGTAAACGTCACAGTTACAACAAGCAGTGGTCAAGCACTCTTCCCACCAAACACAGTAATCACAGAACACACCAACGGAAACTTCAACTTTGAAAATTTCACAATAACAGACGTCACAGGAAGTGTACAAAATGCAATCGCAGCAGTAGATCTCGGTATTCCAAGCACAAATCTCAATTTCTCACAAAACATCACA
>PDPP01000031.1 GCA_002747515.1 Candidatus Moraniibacteriota bacterium | reverse complement strand
TGAAGGGATAGTCCAGCTTACAAATTCGAAAGAAGTCATGAAAATGATAGTAAGATGCATAACCGCTTGGTCGCAGGTTCGAACCCTGCTAGTCCCACAGAATAAGTGATAAGTTGTAAGTAATACGTCAAAAATAATTGCGAGTGTCGTATAATGGTTATTACACCACCTTGCCAAGGTAGAAATGGCGGTTCGATTCCGCTCACTCGCTCAAAGATATATGAAAAATCACATTTTTATAGTGTGATTTTTGTTTTAAAAAAATATTATTTTTTATATTATATTCCCTTTATACACTTTATACACCGACACCCTTCTTTTTCGATGATATCTTTCACGTATTCCTCACCATAATCAAAAGTCAATTCCTCACCTTTTATGATATTTTTAATAGCATAAAACATGATGTGTTCTTCATCTTCTATCACTGCTTCAATATTTGGATCACAGGAATGATTAATATAGCGTGCTGTATGTTCTCTTCCTGTGCCATCGAGTACAATAGTATCATTTAATGTAAAAAGATACCGCCCACCACGCTCATCTGCTTCTTCATATGTCAGAGGTTCTCCTGTATATTCAATGATAAAATCACCTTTTTTTAAGTTTTTATTTGCAAAAAGACCCAGTCCAGCATTTGATCGACCCACACGATATATTTCTGTGATATTTTCTTTTTTTTGTGCCATTTTCTTATAAAAATATTATTTTTTACAATCTACCTCCAAAAATTTTATTTTATCCGAAAAGCCTGTAAAAAATGTACAAGAGCATGGAAGCGATCAGGATATTTTATATTAAAATGCTGTTTTTTCCCATTTATATAAAACGAAATTTCTTTTGCATGGAGAAAAAATGTTTCAATAGCATACTCTTTAGGTATGTTTAGAACAATTTTTCTTTCATTTTTCGTATAATAGCGCTGATCACCCAATAAAGGATGACCGATATGCGCCATATGTACACGAATTTGATGTGTTCGCCCTGTTTGTGGCTTTACTTCCACAAGTGAAAGCGCTACATCATCAATCATATATTCCTCTTGTACACAATACGTCGTTTGTGCAGAACGAGCATCTCCTTTATACTTTCCAAATGCAATTTTTTGCTTGGTATATGACGTTGCCCGCGCAATTGGTGCATCAATTATGCCACTTTTTTCCTGTAAGTGTCCACATACAATTGCATGATATGTTTTTTGTATGTTTTTTTCACTAAAAAGTGTTTTTAATGTATCAAATGTTTGTTGGTTTTTTGCTACAATTAGTAAACCAGTTGTATCTTTATCGATCCGATGCACGATTCCTGGACGCTCTTCATCATCTCCTACACTTTTTATTTCTGGAAATTTTGCCAAAAGTGCATTTACTACTGTTTTTTCACGTTCTCTGTGACTTGGATGCACTTGCAAACCACGTGGCTTATTTATTACAATAAAATCAGGTGTATTCTCCACAATTTCAACAAAAACATTTTTATTTGGAAGAATTTCTGTAGTTTTTTCCTCGTATTCTCCGACATTAATTATTTCTCCACCTTTTAGTGTAAGACTTGGTTTGATTTTTTTGCCATTTATCAAAACTGCACCAGATTTTATCATCCGAATTATCTCACCACGTGTATTTGTGCCCATATTCTCAAAGAGAAATTTATCAACACGAACACCTCTATATTCACTTGTTACATGAAATGTATTTTTCATATTCAATGCACTGTACCATAAAAATTATAAAAAGTAAACCATCACACGATACATTACGCAGATCAATATTCTATCAAAAAATATTTATCCACAAAAAATTGTGAATAACATGTGATAACTCTGTGTAGATTTCTGTGTATATATGTGTATAACTTTGTGTATAATTTTCAATTTTGTGGACAACTTTAGTGTTTTTTTCCAATACACCCTTATCCACTTATCCACACACAAATTCACACCTTCATCCACATCAACTATTTTTCAATACAACACTACATTTTTTATACAAATTCACATATCCACACACTAATAGTAATAATAGATTATATATAATAAAGAAATTATTTATATACTAAAAAATCAAAAATATCACACAACACCTCTTTTCAAAAAACATATATAAAGATTAAAAAAAGATCTATCAAAAAAATTTAAAAAAGATATCTCTATTATCAAAAAAACATTTCTTTATTTTATAAGTATTTATGTAGAGTTTTACTATGTCACTAAAAGATGTTTTTGTAACTAAATTGGTGGATAAACATTGGAAAGTGGGGATAAATACAATCTTTTTTGTGGTTTGGAAAAGATATATTTACTAAAAAAAGAATGCGCACAATATATTGTGTGGATAAGTCGTGTGGAATGTGGATAACTTTATGTAAAAAATATGAAATTTTATGAGAATTTTGCTGTGATATATACCACTATATATAGTATTCTACTATGATAAAAAAATATCATAAATTGATACTATTTAATAGTTTAATATCTTCTTGAAAAGAAATTAGAGAAGAATATTATATACAAAAAACGATATCATTAGTGCTAAATAAAAAGATATACGAAATAGTGTTATGAGAATATTGGATCATAAAAATCCTCATAAAATCGTATGTGAATGTCACTTCCGTTTTTGCAAAGATAAAATCTTTGATAATCCGCTTAATTACGTACATATTTGTTTAAAAGATAAACCATTTGCTTTATAGTACCCAAGCAAATGGTATTGACAAAATATTATAATTGTGCTATAATAATACTGTAAAAATGAAAAAAAGAAATGCTCTCATAAAAATTCTTGAAAATCTCGAGAATTGTTATGAGAAAAATATTTCTCAATTTGTAGTACATTCAAAACGCCAGTAAAGGTAAAATATATTAGGCCCACATAAGTGGGAAGGAGATTGGTTATGAAAAATGCTATCGTTATTACTATTATTATCACAGTTATTGCTATTTCTTTTTCTTCTCTTTCTTTTGCGTCTGGTGATGAGATTATTATTTCTGAAAAAGAGGTTAAAGGTGTTCTTACTGAAAAATCAATAAACACTGTTTTTTTGGAAAATGTTGAAGAAAAAGCAGAACGAATTTACGATGTAGAAATTGTAGAGAAAAGCCATGTGAAAACGCAGTATGGCATAATAAATCTCTATGTCGTTACAGCAAAAGCAGAATGGGAAGGGTATAGTTTTTTGACTGCTTCTCGTATTTATACAGCTACTAATAGCTATTTCAAAATACAAGAAGGTAAGGCATCAGTGACTTGTATTGGTAATGAGTCACAGGAGCTTGCACATCAGAAAATACTTGAAAAATTTAAAGAAGATGTCAGAGAAAAAAAAGCGGTGACAAAGCTATTCTACCAACTGGCTGTACATTGAAAATAATTCCCTAAAGATATAGTTATATCTTTAGGGAATTTTTTATTTTCTTTTTTATGGAGAGATATGGTATAATTTTAGATAAATGTTTTTATTTATGTTTATCGCAAAAAAATGAAAGCAAAAAAACAAAATAAATATATGAAAAAAAAGATGATATCTAGCATGTTTCTCTGTGGATTCTTTTTGTGTTTTTTTGGTGTGAGTCTAACATATAATTCTATCGAATGTCCGAGAGAAGTTAGTGCTGGTAATGGAAAAGAACAATTTGTAAGTGGAAGTAGCGTAGCTGATTGGGCAACTACAGATTATTCAAGAATAAGAGAAGAGGAACGTGCTGCTGCTGAAGGGAAGATTACTCTTGATAGTTATAATCCATTTTTGAGATTATTTTTTTGGATTTTGATGGCAATTGGTAAAATGATTGCACTTATGGTGAATTTAATCAAGTTTACCATGTCAGATACCATAATGCGGGTTTTTGAAACAGACGGGTTGTATATGGGGTGGAGTGTTGTGCGGGATTTTCTCAATATCTTTTTTGTGTTTTTTCTCCTTTTTAGTGCGTTTTCTACAGTTTTTCAAGTATCAAAGTATCATATCCGCAGTACATGGGTTATGATTGTTGTGATGGCACTGCTTGTGAATTTTTCATGGCCAGTAGCACGCGTGATCATAGATGTGTCAAATGTTGCGATGTATCATATCGTTGGGAATAGTGGTGGAAGTGGTTCAGATGTGGCAGTGACAGGACTGATGTCGAGTCTCGCAGATGATACTGGGTTTGCTACGATGATGCTTGGAGAAGCATATGTTAAAGATAATGAAATTCAAGGAGGAAACGATGGAATTGCTGCGACGATGATTATAGGAATTATTATTGGTTCAGTTTTTCTTTTTACAGTTGGTATGGTGGCGATTTTACTTTTATTGCGTGTGATTTTACTCGCGGTCCTTCTCGTTTTTGCGTCGGCAGGCTTTGCACTTAGCGCATTTCCGACAACGCGCGGCATAGCAAGTAGATGGTGGGATTCTTTTTTGAAACAAGCATATCTCGGTCCAATTGTGCTTTTTACACTTCTTTTATCAACAAAAATGATGAGTACATTATCAGGTGAATTAGGAAAAGATGCTGTGGAATCTGGTGGTTTTTTGAAAGGTGCATTTGCTGCTTTGCCGAGTTATGCAGTGGCAATTGCAATGATATGGGCAGGTGTACTAGCTGCGCAAAACATCAGTGGTCAAACAGCATCCTTATCACTAAATGCTGCGCGGAGAGTGCGAGGATATGGTTTACGCGGAATAAGAGGTGGAGCAAGAATTGGGGCACAATGGACTGGTCGTGGTGTAAATGAGTTGTCAGAAAGAGCTGCAAATTTAGAAGGAAATACAGGTATGTCGCGTTTAGGGAGAAATGTTGGTAGGGCGTATGATAGTTTGCGTACAACACCAACGCGTATAAGAAATATGAGAGAATCTACGCAACAAGCACATGAAAGAGCACGCGAAGCAAGTGTAGCACGTGGATTAGCTACTACACAGAGGTTTGGTGGAGATGCAAATGCGGTGACAAAGTTGAGAAATCGACAAATTGCAGAAAAGAAAAAGGAACTTAAAGATGCTAGTACAGATATTGATACAGCAATGAATGAATTTGCAAATGCAACAGGAGCAGAGCAAGAAGCAATAGCAGAATTTCTTTCAGAACAAAAAGAATTTGGGAAAGGAAATGCACAGCGATATCAGCAAATCGCACAAATGTTATCTCGAAATGTAAATGATCAAAATAGACTTTCAGATGAAATACGAGGTGCGCTGGAGAGGAAATTAAATGCAGAAGGAAAAGCAAATATTGTGCTTGCTAGTAGAATGCAAAGTGGTCAGTATGCGGATGAAATAGCAGCTTTTGAGGATATGTTTGAGGGAATGAGCGGAGGAGATATAGCAAAACAAGAAGGTTTAATGAATGAAATGCAAGTAAATAATCAGTATGGTCAAATCAGACATTTACTGCGACAAAGAGTGCAAAATAATGCACGTTTAGAACAAAGAATTCGTGAAAATGCAAGTGGTCAATTTATAAATCATGCCACAGGACAAAATGGTATTCTTACATAATAATTTTTTCTAATGGAGGATTTTAGAGATAAAAAAAAATATTACCCTGTTTTAGTATCTGCACAAAAAGATAAAAAGGATACACAAGAGGATATCATAAAAATACAGGAAAAATATAGATTATTACCACAAAAAGCACATAATTTACTCGGTTGTGATAATTTAATATCTTTTATTTATGGTGTCGAGCAGCGATTTCGTTTGCAAGATGAGCAAACAGAAGAATTTTCACGATTGGTGCGAAAATATTTTTTTCGCGAAGTAACAGAAGGTGATTTCGTAAAACGAATTGCATATTTATGTAAGATATCGCCAGATGAAGCTTTGAAATTACTTCGTGCAATTTTAACCATCAAGCCAGAAACAGAAAAAAAACAAGAGAGAAACATCGTCAAGATGACATTAAAAAATGCACTATCATCGTATCCACAGATTTTAGATCAGGTGATTACGGAACAAGAAATTATTTCAAAACCATTTCTCAAACCATTGAAACCAACAGTTAAAAATTGGATTATGGTGTATGAGAAATTACTTGGTGTGAGTAGACACAACGCTCTTGAGCGTGGAGAATTCATCTTTCGTTCACAAGTCACAAAAAATATTTCTGATGAAGAAGAACAAAAATTATCACTTCTTTTTAAGTCGCGAGATGAGGATAATGAATTGGTAATCGATCCTGAGAAAAAAGAAATTATATTTACTAGACAAGAAGAATTTGAAGAGCAAAAGATACAAGAACAAGTACCACAAGCACAATCAAATACACAAAACACAACAACACAAAAGCAACAGGAAAAAAAAGAAAAAACAATTAATACACAGAATGCACGGTCATTTGATATGATTTCGTCAACTACACAACCATCTGTTGCAAAAATTGATAGTGGTGTGGGAAGAAGTGATAGGCAAATAGATGCTTCAGAAGAAAAAGGTATTTTTGGTACAGAAACATATCTTTCTGGTAGTGCTAGTGATAGAGATGGGCAAAGAAGTATTTTAGAAAATGAAATCAATGATAATAAAAAAGAAGAAGGAATGCTAAATTCTCAAGATGAATTATTACAAGAGAGTGGAGAGCATGACTATTTTGTGGCAAATGAAAATCAATTTGGAGGAGAGGGAGAAGATGTATTTCTAGAAAATGAGCATTTTGGAGAGGATTCTGAGGAAAACTGGGGGTATGCTGAACAAAATAGAGGAAATGAATCACAAAGACAAATTGGCACAGCACATAGAGAAGTAAATGATATTGGATCATTTCAGACAACATCTAGTAAAGTGTTGGTAGATAAAAATATTGATCAGCAGATTGAAAGGGAGCAAGAAGAATTGACACAAGTAAAAGATCGCATGGAAAAAATGATTAGTGAAATGAGAGATGTGGTCGAAGTTCCGAGAAATATTGGTGAAAGAATTGAAGAAAAAGAGCATGTGAATAAGTATAAAGAATATGGTAATTTCACTGATGAAATTGAACAAAATCAAAAAGATCTTTATGGTGTAGAATATGTAGAGGAAAAGATAAAGCAAAATGAAATTGATGCAATACATCAAAAAGAGGAGGAATTGGAACAAATTAACAAAATAGTGGAAGCAGAAAAACAAGAATTTTCCTCAAATAATAATGCAGAAACATTGACTGAAAACACAAAAAATAAAAATTCTTCTGCAGTTAAAAAAAATAGTGGTAATATTACATTTAGTTCAAATCATGTTCTTCCTTCTGAAAAAGAACGTCAAAATACATCAGTACAAACAGGTGATTATTTCAGTATCAAGCCCATGGGTCAGATGCATACGATAGAAACTGATATAGAAACAGAGAAATAAAAGAAAAAAATCATCATTTTTACGTGATGGTTTTTTATTATGAAAAAATTGTAATTTTTTTGTGAATTTTTATTTTTTGTGTGAAAAATGTATGGTATAATAAAAAAGATGTAAATAAAATGAAAAAATAATAAAAATATGCAAGTTGTACCACAGTATATTGATGTTGAAGATCGTATTGCAGGTCCATTGACGTGGAAACATATTGGATGGCTCTTTGCTTGTGGTGGTATTCTTTTTATTTTTTGGACACTTTTTGATCGTATCACTTTTTATATTTTCGCAGCAATTACAATACCTCTTTTCGCAGCTCTTGCCTTTGCAAAACCTGGAGGTGTATCAATGGTAGAATATATAGGGTATGGTTTTAGTTTCTTTTTGCGTCCACGAGTATATACGTGGCAGCGAGAGGCGAGTGTGCAACAAAAACAAAAACCACAACAAGATGTAAAAATCGAGTCAAAAAGCAAAAAAGAAACACTTACTTCAGAGGAAGTAGCAATAATCGCACAAACATTAGATAGTCGAGGTAAAGAGAGAAATGAACGACTTCAGCAGATTTTGAAAGAACGCGTAAATAAAAATAATCAATAACATAAAAAACATGGGATTATTTGCAAGTGGTAGTGCAGGTCAAGGTGTAAGCACGCTAAAATATGTAGATATCAAAACAATTAAAGATGGTGTTGTTGTGCTTAATAATGGTGCGATGCGCGCAGTGTTACTTGTTTCTTCGGTAAATTTTGATCTCAAATCATCTGATGAACAAACAGCAATTATTGGTGCGTATCAAAATTTTCTTAATTCACTTGATTTTCCTGTACAAATTGTAGTGAGTTCACGAAAATTAAATATTACACCTTATGCAGAAATGCTCAAAGAGAAAGTGCAAGAACAACATAATGAACTTTTGAAAATTCAAATTGTTGAGTATAGAGAATTTATCAAAAACCTCACAGAAGTAACAAATATTATGAGCAAATCTTTTTATCTTGTAGTTCCTTTTGCACCAGTAGAGGATGAAAGTGAAGGAATGCTTGGGCGAATTTCAAAGGCGGTGCATCCTTCACAAGATATTGCAGAGCGTGAAGAATTATTTGAAACATATAAAAATCAGTTATGGCAACGAGTGGATCATGTAGCAGCAGCTCTTGGTGGAACAGGTTTACATTTTACAACACTTACAACAGATGAATTGATTGAATTGTATTATGGTATGTACAATCCTTCTGAATATTCTCAGGCAACAATTAAAGATATTACAAAATCAGAGATACAACAGATGTGATTATGTGATTTATCAGATTTTTTAATAGAAAGATGGGATGAGAGAGTGAAAAAGTGTTGTGGATTGAAAAAAATATTATTCACAATGTTTTCTGTAATTCTCTACAATGGAAAAATTCACAATTAAACTAATATAAAATATGCTTTTTGGAAAAAAAGATAAAAAAGATGATAAAAAACCAAAGAAACCAGTAGAAGAAGTTATCGAAAATAATGAATTTTATCAAAAAGGTGTTGCGACAGTTCGTGGCTTGATTGCACCAAGTGCTTTGCAGGTAAATTCAGATCATTTGCAGATTGGGGGCATGTTGTCTACGACGCTTTTTGTTGTAGCATATCCACGTTTTTTGAATGATAATTGGTTTTCACCAATTATTAATATTGATTTTCCGATGGATATATCAATGTTTATTCATCCAGCTGATACACGGGATGTACTTAAAAATTTGAAAAAAAGTTCTGCTCGTGTACATTCTCAGATTTCGATGAATGCAGAGAGTGGTAAAGTACGTGACCCAATGTTGGAAACAGCATTGGAAAACATTGAAGATCTTCGTGTGAGTTTACAACAAGGCACAGAACACTTTTTTCGGTTTGGTCTCTATATCACAATTTATGCATCAGAAAAAAAAGAAGTACAGAAAAATAAAAGTGAAATCGAAGCAATTTTAGAAGCACAACTTGTATATACAAAACCAGCAGTGTTGCGTATGGAACAAGGATTTTCTTCAACAATTCCACTTGGTTTTGATAAGCTAAATGCAGGAAACAATCTCAATACAGCACCACTTTCGACTACTTTTCCTTTTGTTTCTTCTGATCTTTCTTCAAATGAAGGAATTCTCTATGGGATCAATCGTCACAACAATAGCTTAATTTTATTTGATCGATTTAATATGGAAAATGCGAACATGGTAGTGTTTGCAAAATCTGGTGGTGGTAAAAGTTATTTTGTGAAATTGGAAATACTTCGTTCTCTTATGCTTGGTGTTAATGTGATTGTGATTGATCCAGAGAATGAATATAAACATCTTTGTCAAACAGTTGGTGGAACATATATCCGTATTTCTCTTGGGTCAAGTGCACATATTAATCCTTTTGAATTACCTCGCATCCCAGAAGGTGAAAAACCACGTGATGTATTTCGCAATAATATTGCTAGTTTGATTGGAATGTTGCATATTATGCTTGGGAGTGTGACGCCAGAGGAAGACACTGTATTAGAGCGAGCAATTCGTGAATCATATGCAGTGCGTGATATCACGGAAAATAGTAATTTTGGTCAATTATCACATGCGTCATATCCGACATTTGCTGATCTTTTTGAGGTTCTTAGGAGTATGGATGGTGGTGATTCACTTGCAAAGCGTTTATCAAAATACACAGATGGTATTTTTGCAGGATTTCTCAATAATGCGACGAATATCGAGATTAACAATCAAATGGTTGTATTTAATATTCGTGATCTCGAAGAAGAGTTGCGGCCAATTGCAATGTATATGGTATTGCAGTTTATTTGGAATGAAATGCGTTCTAATATAACACGACGCATTGTTGCGGTAGATGAAGCGTGGGTCATGATGCAAAATGATGATGCAGCAGCATTTCTCTTTGGTATTGCAAAGCGGTGTCGTAAGTATTATACAGGACTCACAACGATTACACAGGATGTAAGTGATTTTATGACAAGTCGTTATGGAAAACCAATTGTGACAAACTCTTCTCTGCAGCTTCTTCTCAGGCAATCTCCTGCTTCAGTTAATGTGATTGCGGAGACATTTTTTCTTACAGATCATGAAAAATTCTTACTTTTGGAGAGTAATGTTGGTGAGGGAATTCTTTTTGCAGGCCCAAAACATGCTGCAATTAAAGTTATTGCATCATACAGCGAAGACCAAATTATCACCTCTGATCCACGACAATTAGAAGAAATTGAAAAGGCAAAAGAAGAATTGGAAGAATAAAAATAAATTAAGAATTAAGGGTTGAGATTTAAGAATGATTTATTATTCATTCTCTTTTCTTGACATTTGTGTGCTGTGACAACGGTAGAAACACGAAATTATGGAGATATGTCTGTAGCAGAAATTGCTAAACAGGAAGATTTTTTACGCAATCTAAAAATGGCACAAGCAGCTCATAGAAAAAAACAATCTTTAGAGCAAAAGCATCTAGAAAATATTGGTCAAAGTATCAAAAAAAGTCGTTATAATACACCAATACAAACAGATGCACAAAAAAGACAGATGCTAAAAAAAGAGCAAAAATGGCGTAATGGAATGATTGCTGCACAAAAAAGAAATAGAAAAAAGAAAAAAAACATAAAAAAACAACAAAAAATTATCAGAAGATACAATCGTGTTTTGTGGATATTGGTATATACAGCAGCTTTTGCAGATGTATTGTTTGATATGTTGTCTATTCCTATTTTTTCTATGATTTTATCTTTTTGTACATCATTTTATATAAATTTTTCACTTTGGAATGTTGGGCCACGAGAAGAGCGTGCGAAAAGACGTTTGAATCGTGCATTTTTCTCAGTTATAGATCTTGTACCGATTATTAACCTTGTTCCTTTTTCTGTTTTAATTGTATATAAAGCACAAACTAATGAAAAAAAACGTGTAATAAAAGCAAAAAAAATAATCAAAAAATTACAAAGAACGTAAAAAGTAAATAATGTGATATAATAAAAAAATAACATAATATAGGTTTTATATGACATATGAAATGAAAAAAAATATTATAAGCACTGGATTTGCAATCGGTTGTTTGGTTTTGTATTTTCTTTTTCCTGTAGGTAATCTCAAATTTCAGATATTTTTTAGTATTATAACTTTTCTTTGTTTTTTGCCGCTTTTATATACAAAAATTATTCTCAAAGAAAATGCGCAATTTTTGGGATTTTTGCCATTTAGTACATTTAATTTACGTTCTTTGTTTTTTTTGATTAGTTCGATTATTTTGGGAGGATTATTTGCTTTTTTTGTAGTTACTCTTGAGTGGGGCGTACAAAAATATCTTGATGTGCTTTCTGCAACAATTTTATACAATTTTGGTGCGTTTTTGATTTATCAATTTGTTTTTGTAGCTCCGATGGTATTTTTGGTTACTTTTTTTTCATGGGGATTTGTGTATGCAATCAAGTGGGAAAGGGAGATTTATACTTTTTTGATTGCATTGGTTTCTTACATGATACTTTTATATAGTTTTTATAGTAGTCTTTGGATTATTTTACCTTTTCTTGTACCGACGTTTTTTGTGCAAAAGATCCGTGATGGAAAAAATATTCTTTATATGTCTGGAGCAGTGTTTGTCATAGCTTTAATTATTGACACTCTTGTTGTAAAGGCGTTTAGTTAAAAAAAGCTCTGAGTGATAGTTTAGTAAAAGATGTTTGGAAAGAGATATTTTTTATTTTCTTGAGTAGATGCTTATATAAAAAATTCACAAAAAATGTGTGTGACTATATTTAAAAAAAGAAAGATTGTCGCGATGTGTGCTATTGTGCAGATTTTTTTTCTTGCATTTGAGCCTTTTATCGTGCATGCTTTTGGCATGCCAGATATTGCAGAAGAAACGCGCAAGGCTATTAATCAATTTTTGGAGGATGATCTTAATATAAATGTAAAAAAAGGGTTGCGACCGCAGACAGAAACAATAAATTCTATAGATAGAAAAGGGCGAGCGCCTGCTGTGTCTATTCGTTTTTCTACACCAAATCCAAAAGAAGGAGAAAAAATCACAGCATCAGCTGATGTAGAAAACATTGGCAATATCAATGATGCATATTTTATATGGTATCTGAAAAATCCAAATAGGATAGATGATGAAACGCGAGCACTGGTTGGCGATGATAGAGACGGTGAGATAAATATGCAGCACGTTCTTGCAGTGCGTGCACAAGCAGAATTATATTTTGATCCAGAAACGCTAGACCAAGAGATGAATGGTGGAGATAATGACGGTAATTTTTATGATGAGTATGATAACGCGGAAAAATACGCAGGAAAAGATGATGATGGATATATAGCTCCGTTGGGTGGAGGTAATGCAGGAGGAGATGCGCCAACATATTGTTATGTATATGATCCTATTTCTGGTGTGCAACGTGAATTAGCAAAATCAGGAAACACAACTTCTGGGTGTCCTGAAGGGTATGTCGCACGATGTATGCAAAGCGATAAAAGTATACAATGCCCTACAATTATTGACGATCTTTCGGGAGAAATACATGCACAAGCAGAAGCTGGTGTTGATGGGAATACAGGGAATGTAGAAACAAATGTAAGTACGGATGCAGATTTTTCTGGTTTAGGAGGTGCGCGTTTTCGTAATTTATGGCAATGTGTTGATTCAGGTAGTGTCCCAACGTGTATTAATGGGGCATATGCGTGTAAAACAGCCGATGGTGATTGGGGAAAGGATTATAAATATGGTCATGAAATGTCAGAAGCGCGTGTTTCTACTCCATTTTGCGTGCCTAAAAATGCGAATTCTGGAAAAGTATGGACTGATCCAAATGCACCAAGTGGAGGATGTCCAGAACCAAAAATGTCTTGGTGTTTCGATGGTGAAATTTGGCCAGAAGATTCCGGATATTATGAACAAATGTGTGGATTGCCATATGGTGATTTGCGAGATAATTACTATGGTGGAGGATGTCGTGTATGGTCTATTGCTGATGAAATCAAAAAACCAGGAGCATGTGAAGTAAAAACAAGTAAAAAAAATATGTGTGATGAAGATGTGCGTGTGTTTTCATCCTTAGCAGGAGATGGTGATTTTGGTCTTTTTGAGGAAAAATTATATCATCTCAATCCTCTTACAGATAAAACAACACCTCTTGCAATCAATGATGAGGCATTTGTTGTTGGTGTGGGCTTAAAAGAATTTACTTGGAAATATCAAAAAGGTGATGAAATTGGGGTGATTGTAGAAGGTAGAGGGATTGAATCTACAAAACATGAGGATGCAACATATCAAACAGTATTTGCTTTGTTGGATCCTGGTTGTAAGGATGTTTTACAAGATAAAGGTTCATATTTTGAGATGGTGCGTGGAAAACAACTGAAAATTAATGTAGGTAGTTTAAAAGATAAAAAAAGTGGGTTAAAAGGATTGAATGCATGTATTCAATCAAACAATCTTTATGTTAAACCTGGTATATCAGAATATGATGGCTTAAATGTTTCTTTGACTGTTGGTGGTAATTCTGGTGGCGTGAGTACACAAGCAGTTATTCCAAGTGGGCTTGGTTTAGAAAAAACTGTTACAGCAATTGCAGGTCAAATACAGGGAGGTGGTATATCTCAACCAAAAGATCTTTATTATGAATGGGATATTCAATGTGATGGTGAGAGTATAAAGGAAAATGAAGAATTCAAACATAATATCCTTACAAAAACAAAAGGCATAAATCTCAAAAATCTCAAAATAATTGCGAACTTTCCTGATATATGTACAAAAGTAGGAAAAGTACATTTTTCTGTAAAGGTTAATGAGCCACGAAGCGGTGGTGGGTCAAATTTTGGTCAATCGACTACAGCGATCAAAATTTATGATATAGGAAATAATCCTTTGAAAGTATATAGTGCAGAATTTGTCAATGAATCACAATATAAGTCTGGTACAAAACCAATCTGCAACGAAGGTATAGACAAAACAGTCTGTAGAGTAATGAACAACGAAGTTGTCGCTATAAAAGCGGAAGAATTTACAGATGGTACA
>PDPP01000022.1 GCA_002747515.1 Candidatus Moraniibacteriota bacterium | reverse complement strand
TGCTATAAAATAGATGTCCCAGCATCACAAGCCTCAGGAGACTACACAGGATCAGTCACATACACAGCAACAACTGATGCAAGTGGATACTATCAATAAGCACAAAACAAAAAAGAACAGGAATACTTTCTGTTCTTTTTTATTTATAAAAACTTGTAAATAATACATGTGAAGTAATTTTTTTGTGTATTTTTGCAGAATTTATTATAATGTTTATATAATTATTTATTTTTAAAAGTATGAAGAACATTTTTATTGGTATAGGCGTGTTTGTGATGATGCTCACGCTTAGTGCGTGTGATAAAACACAAGACACTTCTGAGAAAAAAGATAATAATACTACTACAGAACAAGTAGCAAAAAAAGAAGAAAAAGGAATGGTAAAAAAAATGGCGGAAAAAATGGCTGGTGGACAAAAGTGTGTGATAAAGGAAAATGGTAAGGTCATAAGTACAATGTATATGGATGGAGATCGTATGCGCGCTGATGGTGATGCATCTTTGATGGGTGAGGGAAAAACAGGTGAGATGGCTTCGACATTGAGTGATGGAGAATGGATGTATATGTGGAGCCATGCAGAAAAGCAAGGTATGAAAGTGAAGATTGAAGAAGATGAAACGTATGAAGATGATGTAGATATAGAAGAAGATGTGGAAGAGTATGATGAGAGCACAATTCAAGAAATGATTGAAGAAAAAGAAGATATGAATTTGGATTATTCTTGTGAGAAGTGGAAAGTGGATGAAAAAATGTTTATTCCACCAGCTGATGTGGAGTTTGTAGATATGGCTGTGATGATGAAGGGAGTGGCAGATGAAATGATGGGCACAAAATAAATATAGTGCAGTACTGCGTATAAACAAATAAACAAGTCTCTCTAGGAGACTTTTTTATTTTGCAAAAGAACTTTTTGCATTGTATTATTATGAAGACGTTATAGATTATTTATATTAATATATATGTTTAAAGGTGATATAAAAATTTTTTTCATGTTGATTATTATGATTGTAATACTTATTATATCAGCATTAATTTTTACTATAGATTATCAGTCTGGTGATATTGTAGATCACGTGCAAGATGTTGCTGGAGATACGATTGAAAAAGGTGAAGAAAAAGTTGTAGAAAAGATTGTGGAGACAGGAAAAGAAAAGATTGATAAAACGCTAAAAAATGCAAGTGAAAAAATCCTTTACGAGGAGTATGATGTGCCTGGATATTTTGGTTCGTATAACCCTGAAAAACTCAATCAATATGAAAAAAATGTACTATTTTTTGCAGCTGAGTGGTGTCCGAGTTTTCATGCATTAGAAAAGATCATAAAAGAAAAAGAAGCTTTTATACCACCAAATATATCTATTATGAAAGTGGATTTTGAAGATCAAGAATTAAAAGAAAAATACAAAGTAGTAAAACAACAAACATTTATTTTTGTTGATGAAAATGGAAAAGAAATTAAGCGATGGAAAAACAGCAAGACACTTGAAGATGTAATTTTTAATTTACAATAAGTATGACAGATATTTATGAACAATCCGTAGATTTGCACCGCAAAAACGGTGGAAAGATTGCGTTGGCAAACAAAATTGCCATTGAAAACAAAGATGATTTATCTCTGGCGTATTCGCCGGGTGTTGCTGGTGCATCGCGTGCGATTGATGCGGATGTAGCGGAAGCAAAACAGCTCACACTCAAAAAAAATACCATTGGCGTTGTCTCTGATGGTAGTGCGATTTTGGGATTGGGGAATCTGGGTCCGCATGCGGCAATTCCCGTGATGGAGGGTAAGGCAGCATTGTTTAAGCGATTTGCAGATGTGGATGCATTTCCGATTTGTGTGGATACGCAAGATACTGAAGAAATTATCGCAACGGTCAAACGCATTGCACCAGTTTTTGGCGGAATTAATCTGGAAGATATTTCTGCACCGCGATGCTTTGAGATTGAAGAACGACTGCGTGCGGAATTGGATATTCCGGTGATGCATGATGATCAACACGGCACAGCAGTTGTGGTGCTTGCGGGACTGATGAATGCACTGAAGCTGCGTGGTGGCACAAAAGAAGAATTGACAGTTGTGATGAACGGTGCAGGTGCTGCTGGCGTGGCGATTGCGGATATTTTGCGCGTGTGGGGTGTGGGTAATATTATTTGTTGTGACAGCAAAGGGATCATCAGTTCAAAGAGGGATGACCTCAACGATGTGAAAAAACGTCTGCGCACAATGAGCAATAAAAATGATATCCATGGACAGTTAGCTGACGCGATTGCTGACGCGGATGTATTTATCGGTGTGTCTGTTGCTGGTGCATTGACACAAGATATGATTGCATCAATGCGTGACAAGCCAGTTATTTTTGCCCTAGCAAATCCCGAACCAGAAATTATGCCGGACATGGCACACGCTGCTGGTGCACTTGTGGTCGCGACGGGGCGCAGCGACTTCTCAAATCAGGTCAACAATGTATTGGCATTTCCCGGCATTTTTCGCGGTGCACTGGACAACGGCATTACACAATTTCGCAATGAGATGTTTGTCGCAGCAGCTGAAGCAATTGCTGGATGTATCACAGAAACCCGACCAGATTATGTTATCCCTGATCCGTTTGACGTATCCGTACCGGAACGTGTCGCAGCGGTGATTGTGGAGTAGATTAGGGAAAATTCATTAAATGTATAATGAGCAGTGAATAATGAAAAATGGGGAAGTTTACAGTTCATCGTATGTTTGTAAGATTATAAGGTCACACATTTCCGCCCATTACAAGTAGACAAGCTTACCACAGACAGATAAGTCTCTGTGGGAATGACAGATTTTTTTACAGAGATAGTAAGATTTGGAGTCTTGGCTTACCTTTGGGTAGAGCGATATGCTTGTGCCTCATGTCATCCTCGCGCAGGCGAGGATCTAGGATATATAAAAATGTTGACAGATGTATATATTGATGTACATTAGAGAACTATCTTGATAGATAGTATACAGATTAAAATATTATTTTAGATGGAGGAATATCATGTTGGAAAAACGTCATATCGATTATTTTTCTTTTAGGTGTATAAATATGAGTGATGAGGAAATTGTTCAAAGGATTAATGATGAAATAGATATACGTCAGATAATATCAGATGATATTATATTAATCTCGGAATCAGTGCCAACGATGGTTCGCGTTTTCTATAAACGTAAGTAATATACCTATCGGTAATAGAAAACCTATTTCGGTAGGTTTTCTTTTTTATATCACGTAATTGATGAATGTTCTTTTTCTAGTGTGTATTACAAGTTATTCATCATATTCAATCTATGGTATAATGCACGTGAAAAGTGTAGCGATGCAATAGTGTAGTGCATCGTGTGTAAATTATTGATGATAGATGTTTTATGAAAAAACCATCAAAGAAAACGATTATTATTGTCATTATATTGCTGTTTGTCGGAGTGTTCGTGTGGCAACGGTTTGCTGGTAAGTCGGATAAAGATGTCGCGGATGTGTATCGGGTATCGCGTGGCACAGTGTCAGAAATGGTCAGTGACAGCGGTGATGTGCGGCCGGAGAAATATGCAAACCTTTCTTTTGAAGTGCCGACAGTGATTACATCGGTGGATGTGGCAGTCGGAGACACGGTGACAGAAGGACAAAAACTCATTACGATTGACCGCAATCAGTTGGGTGCGCAAATTCATGCTGCGCGCGTGGAAGTGGAGCAGGCGGTTGCGCGTGAGCAATTAGCACGGCGACATTGGGATGCGCTGAAACCGGAAGAGAAAGAACAATATCGCAAAGATGTGGAGCGTGCACGTGCAATGCTCCGCGCAACACAGTCGCAATGGTCCAAAACAGTGCTCCGCGCGCCGATGGATGGCATCGTGACGCAGCAAGAAGCGCGAGTTGGCGAAATTGCACAGGGGGTTGTTGTGCGAGTGATTGATCCACGTGACTTGCACATTGAGTCGCTCATGTCGGAGTCTGATGTGGTGCGGATGCATGTTGGGCAAGAAGCGCAAATTACATTTGATGCGTTTGACAATGAGACATTTATAGCACACATTACGCAAATTGACCCGGAAGCTGTGACGCTACAAGATGTGACGTATTATAAAGTGACGCTTGTGATGGATAAAAACGATGATCGTGTACGATCCGGTATGGGTGTGGACGTGGATATCGTCGTGGCGCAAAAAGAACATGTTTTGCACGTGCCACTGCGATTTATTCGCACGGATGACGATGGAGCGTTTGTGTATGTGCAAAGTGGAGAAGGCTATACCAAAAAATATATTACAACAGGTTTAGAAGGTGACGCGGGAAATGTCGAAGTGGTGGATGGACTTACTGAGGGAGAAGAAATTTTTGCGATTTATGAACAAGAAAATGAGTAAGGAAAAAACACCGACAATGATATCGTGTGCACATCTGGCAAAAGTATATGATATGGGTGAGACGCAGACGCATGCACTTCGCGATGTGTCGTGTGACATCGCCAAAGGGGAATTTGTGGCGATTATGGGTCCGAGTGGATCGGGGAAGTCAACATTTATGCATCTCCTCAGTTTGTTGGAACGGCCGACAGGTGGGACGTACACATTTAATGGCAAAGATGCGCTTGCATTTGATGACACGCAGTTGGCATTTCTACGCAATCAAAAAATCGGATTTGTATTTCAGTCGTTTAATTTGTTGCAACGTGTGAGTGTTTTTGAAAATGTGGAATTACCGCTGTTGTATGATTTTTATGCAGCGAAGCAAAAAGGTGACAACAAAATGTCACTTCTCGCGCGACTCGCAGGCGGGCACAATAAAAAACAGCGTGTGCACAGTGCGTTGGAAAGTGTGGGCATGTCACATCGCATCGAGTACATGCCACACCAATTGTCCGGTGGCGAAAAACAACGTGTCGCGATTGCGCGGGCTCTGGTGAATAAGCCTGACATTATTTTTGCCGATGAGCCGACAGGGAATTTGGATTCAAAATCCGGCACACAGGTGTTGCAGATTTTGCAAGAGCTCCATAAAAAAGGACACACGATTATTTTGGTGACACATGAACAATCCACCGCAGAACATGCCGAGCGGATTTTGCATCTCAAAGATGGTGTGTTGGTGGATGATGCAGTTGTGGAAAATCGGCGGTTTGCAAAAAATCATGCATTGGTAAAATAAGATTTATGTTTGGGCAACTTCTTCTCTCTTTTCGGATTACATTACAGAATTTTTTTGCCGCAAAACTGCGGACATCGTTGACAATTATCGGTATTGTTATCGGCATTGCGGCGGTACTCATCGTGATGAGTGTGGGTGCGAGTGCACAAGAGCTTATCGTCGGACAAATTCGCAGTTTTGGGTCAAATCTCGTTGGCGTTTTGCCGGGTTCTGCGGACAACGATGGACCGCCGGCGGGTGCGTTGGGAATTG
The DNA here is from genome assembly GCA_002747515.1 of Candidatus Moraniibacteriota bacterium. Lineage (GTDB taxonomy): Bacteria > Patescibacteriota > Minisyncoccia > Moranbacterales. The sequence goes on along the minus strand of PDPP01000022.1, from coordinate 51,026 downwards.
TCACGACGACACTGACAAATGATGACCTTAAGGCACTGCGCAAAAAAAGCAATGTCCCGCATGCGATTGCATGGACGGGATATGTGTCGGGCAATGATCGTGTGACATATAAATCATATGCAAAATCACACACATTTCAAGGTGTATCATCTGATTTGGTGAATGTGGAAAATACTTCTGTGGAGTATGGACGCTTTTTTTCTGCCGCAGAAGATGAAAGTCATGCACGGGTCGTGGTGCTGGGGCCACAAGTTGCACAGGATATTTTTGATCAAGCGGACCCGATCGGGAAAAAGCTTAAAATCGGTGATCACAAATTTCGTATCATCGGTATTTTGAAAGCGCGCGGTGCGTCACTTGGTGGTAGCCCGGATGACATGATTTACATGCCACTGCTCACCGCACAAAAAAACATGTTGGGCATTTCGCACTTGAGTTTGGTGCGTGCACGCGTCGATGAAGAAATCAACATTGAACAAACGGAACGTGATATTGACACGCTTTTGCGTTCGCGGCATGACATCGCCGATGATGAAGACGGGGATTATTCCATTCGCAATATCGTCGCGGCGCTGGATGTGGTGAGTAATATCACTAATATCATGAAATATTTTCTCGTTGCCGTGTCGGCAATTTCACTGATTGTCGGAGGGATTGGGGTCATGAATATTATGTTCATCGCACTCTCACAGCGGATACAAGAGATTGGTCTGCGCAAAGCACTCGGTGCGCGGCGGCGCGATATTATCGTGCAGTTTCTTTTTGAGTCGACAACAATTGCTTTTATCGGCGGATGTGTCGGGTTTCTAATCGGCATAGGTGTGATTTATGGCGTGTCACTGGTTGCGGTGCACAGTGGATTTGCATGGGTCGTGATGTTCTCATCGGACATGGTTGTTGTGGCACTCGTCACATCACTGGTGCTGGGATTTTTGTTTGGCATCTATCCGGCATACAAAGCGACAAAAATTTCCCCCATGGAAGCACTACGATATGAGTAAATACTATAAAAAAGATTATGGAAAAAAGCATTAGTATTCCGACAAATGATGGCCATGTCATCCATGGTACACTCAACTGGCAAGAGCCACAGTCGAAAAAGTTGATAATATTTGTGCATGGTTTTGGTAGTAAGCAAAGTCGCCATTTATTTTTTAATGGTGCACGATTTTTTCCACAAAATGGTTTTACAACATATCGTTTTGATTTATATTCTCCACAAGAAAAGGGAAGAAATTTAATTGATTGCACAATTACAACGCATGCAACGGATATTAACACAGTTGTTGATCACTTTTGCTCAGAATATGATGAGGTCTATCTTGTGGGGCATAGTTTGGGAGGGCCGTCCATTTTGCAATCAGCACAAAAAGTGCATGCGGTTGTATTGTGGGACCCGTCACTTGTGCTAGAAGATGCTCATATGGATGGGTGGGTATATGATGATACGAGGAATGTATATGTCAGAAAAAGAGGTGTAGAAAAGGTTATGAATACAAAAATGTATGATGAATGGAAAAATTCTAATGCAGATATGATAGAAAAAATGAAGGTTCCAACAAAAATTATTTGCGCTGGCAGTAGTCCGCGTGCTGAACGGTGGGATGCAATTATTGATAAAGTGGCGGTACCATATGAGTATAGCATTATTGATGGCGCAGGACACAGTTTTGATGAAGAAGGAAAAGAAGAGATGTTATTTGATGAAACACTGACCTATTTACAACAATTTAGTGCATGATATTTTTTTTCACGTAGTGTTATGAATATTCTCCGACTGATGATCATTTCTATAAAAAGTATGTTTTCGCATACGATGCGGACGATTTTGACGTTGTTGGGCGTGATTATCAGTGTATTTGTGATTATGAGTGTGGTGACGATGGGGACGTCGGTACAACAATACATCGCCAGTGAAATTGAGCAGTTTGGTACGGATGTAATCCAAGTAGAAATTTCTATCCCGGAGACAGAACACGCATCGACAACCAATGTGTCACAAATGGCGATGGGTGTGGAGATTACGACACTGACAGATGAGGATGCAGAAGTTATCGGGCGACTACCCAATGTCGCCAATTACAGCGTGGGTCTGATGGGGCAGGCGTTGGCAAAGTATAAAGACGCATCATTGTATGGGATTTTGCTCGGTACATCGGCGAGCAATCCACAGGTTGATCCGGGTGTCAAATTGCGCTATGGACGATTTTTTACATCGGAAGAAGAACGTGTCGCGGCGGATGTCGCAGTGATCGGGTCGGAAATCGCCACAGAACTTTTTGCGGTGGTGGATGAAACAGTTATCGGAAAGCGCATTACGCTCAATGATAAAAAATATCGTGTCGTGGGCGTGCTCAAAGATCGGGGCAGTATGTTTGGTATGTCGTTTGATAATATGGTGTATTTACCGTACACCACACTGCAGAAAAAATTTTTGCACATTGATTATATCAGTTACATCAGCGTTAAAGTGCACGATACGACACGTATGGATAACACCGTTGCCGACATTAAACGTATTTTATTGTCACGGCATGACATTGATGACATTGATGAGGCGGATTTTTCTGTGATGTCAATCACCGAAGCGCAAGACATGTTTGACACGATTTTTGGCGGTGTGAATATTTTGCTCTTGGCGTTGGCGTCTATTTCGCTGTTTGTCGGTGGCATCGGGATAATGAATATTATGATTGTGTCGATTGAAGAACGGCGCAAAGAGATTGGGCTCCGCAAAGCACTTGGTGCGCGCAGAAGTGATGTGATGAAACAATTTTTGATTGAAGCAGTAATGATCGCGTGTGTGGGTGCACTGATTGGCGTGGTGATAACGGTTATTGTTTTATTGTTGGCGTTTAGTGCGGTTCGTGCTGCGGGATTTGATGAAATCGCATTTTATATCCCGACGCACGCTGTGGGTATTGCGCTGATTTTTTCTGTAGTAACCGGTGTGACATTTGGCGTTTATCCCGCCCGCCGCGCTGCTGCCATTTCACCGATGGAAGCGATGTCATCATAACCCTACGAAAGTACGAATTGTTACGAATATACAAAAAGGGAGACGCAAAATTTTGCGTTTCTCCACTTTTGTGCTACTACCATACTACGTAGTATGGTAGTGGTTTTTATTTGAAGACATATAGACTTCTCACAAAACGATGAAAGGTTTTTCGTCCGGCGCTACGCGTTTCTATTGACAAATCTGATGAGTTTTGATATGGTATTTGGTTGTTCTTTAAGGCTATAAATCAAAATCTGAAAAGGAGGTAGGAGAATGGAAAAAGAACAAATGAAAGTTTTTTATGAGTTTTTTGGGGACCCGTATATGATCGAAAAAGATGTCAATAGATGGTTGAAAGAGAATGCTGGAAGGATTGAGATTGTGAAACGGCTGATGAATATGACAAAAAATGATTCTCTGGTCATTGCAATTTTTTATAAAGTAAAGTAGAGAATTGTGACTTTAAGAGTGGTGACTATATAGTCGTCACTCTTTTTAATTACCGCACGTATAATATCATCATAATCCTACGAAAGTACGAATTGTTATGAATATACAAAAAAATTGACAAAAAATGTTGATAGAATTTTTGTTTGACAGAATAAGTAATGTATGTTACCTTCTAAAATTCTAATAATTAGAAAGTTCGAGGAATATATCCTCTCAATTAACAATCAAATACAAGGAGAAAAAAATGGAAAAGCATGTGCAAGAAAATAGGGATTTTTTTGATAATTTCCCCTTTGCGGTTAATGTTCTTCAAAACCCCCGAGAGCATGGGATTTACTTGATGGATGAAAATGGTCTCAAGGATAACGACGAACTTGCTATCGAATTCAAGGTAGCAGATGGCAGACTTCTTTTTCGTCAGAATCTCAACGGGGGCTTGGCTGGTAGTTTCTCATGTTATAGATCTATGGAAAAAAATCGGGAAAATCAAGTGGGCGCTTCTCAAAATGTTCTTTTTGCAACAGATGCTAATGGTCAAGTATTAAGAGTCTTGCATTGGCCAAACAGTGACGAGGATGAAAAGTACGGAGAATCAGAGCCAGTCTTTGCTCGAAATATTTTTTTTAAACATGATTCCCGCTCTAATCTCTTTGATAAGATAGCCTTCCTTGTCTTGCTGGAAAGCGATGAATGGTGTCTGGACACAAAAAATAATGATGTGCCCAGAGGACGTTTTGGTGAATTGCAAAGTCGGGAAGTTAAAATCACAGTCTATCATGAGCCAAGCTGTGGTTTTGGAAAATTGCTTCGCCAATCAAATATTTACGAGCATCTCCACCTTAATAACACAATCCTCTCTGGAGGAACTATCCGAAAAAATATAGATATCTTGTGTATCAATGGTCATTTAGCAGAAATGTGCATCCAATTCCAAATGCAAGTCTACGACAATGGGATGAGAAGTCTTTACGAGAATGACTTCACTCGAGGATTTTCTCTAAGTTTTAGTGAAGACGAAAAAATTCTTGTCTATGAAATAGCTGGAATAAGAAAGGTCCAGCTGGAGAACAAGGATGCATTGATTAGCTTCCATGCCAAAAATGATTACAAGAATCTATATTTCTACTCCTGCCAAGGTACTCTTCCCGATATTCGAAAGTTGGTTTTGGATGTCATAAGAAAATGGCACAATCCTGAAGTGCGAAAACGCTTTCAGCCCGACAACTCGGTCGGACTCTCCATTTAAGCCATCTTTAGTCCTGCAAGTGAAACACTTGTAGGACTATTTTTTATGTCTAATTCAGTTGAATCCTACGAAAGTACGAATCATTATGAATATACAAATAGTAGAGACGCGATTTATCGCGTCTCTTTTGCGTATTTCTACTTTTGGATTACCACTACTATACTACGTAGTATAGTAGTGGCTACATATAGACTTCTGACAAAATGGTGAAAAATTTTTCGTTCTTTGCTTGTTTGAAAAATTTAACATCGTATTGTTACGAATAAAAAAATAGAGACGCAATTCATCGCGTCTTTTTTGTGTGTTTTGATTGAAGTGGAAGTTCAGTGGAAAAATAAAAGTGAACAGTGAAAAATACTGGTTCTCCGCCTTCGCGGGGATGACAAATATGTGAATGTGTAGAAAAATGGCAATGATTATAACTGATTCAAAACATTGCAAAGAATGGATTTTTTTTATACACTGTACTGGTGGTGCCATCCTAGCTCAGTTGGTAGAGCAACACATTCCCGCCACAGGCGGACAAGTCCGTCGTAGTCTCAGCCCACATAGCTCAGCTGGTAGAGCAGCACATTCGTAACGTGCAGGCCATCGGTTCAATCCCGGTTGTGGGCTCAAAAGAATACTGAAAAATTAAAAGTGATTTTGGCAGAGCAACACATTCCCGCCACAGGCGGATAAACTCCACGTGCAGGCCATCGGTTCGAATCCGATGGATGGCTCAAAATTAAGTGGTAAGTTGTAAATGTTAAATAAAAAGTTCTGGATTCCTGCCTCCGCGGGAATGACAGTGTTTTGGGATGGTGTCATCCCCGCGGAGGCGGGGATCCAGGGGGTACTGTATTGACAAAAAAGACAATTGTGAAAAATGATATTATAGTCTTATGAAAGAATTTATCGCTACATGTACGGCATTACATGATAAACTCCTGCAGTTGCAGGACTCTCTTTGACATTGCCCAGAAACGTGAAACGATTGTGGCGCTGGATGCGCAATCGGCAGAGACCGGTTTTTGGGATGATCAAGAAAAAGCACGATCAGTGATGCAGCAGCGTGATGCATGTCATCAGGACGTTGTGCAGTTTGATGCGTTGGATACGGAGCTGGCGGATTTGTGTGCGCTTGCGGAAATGGTGGGGAGTGACGCGGAGCGTGCGGAATTGGAAAAACAATTACACGCAGTAGAACAGTCTGTAGAAAAATTACACATGCAGACGCTTTTTGATGGTGAATACGATGAACACAGTGCGATTATTTCTTTGTTTGCCGGTGCCGGCGGAGTGGACGCGCAGGGCTGGACGGAGATGCTTCTAGCGATGTATCTTAAGTGGGCGGAGAAAAAAGGGTTTTCTGTGACGATTTTGGACAAAGTGTCTGGGGCGGAAGCAGGGATCAAAAGTGCGACGTGTGAAATCACGGGGCGATTGGCGTATGGACATTTGCGTGCCGAGGCGGGTGTACATCGGTTGGTGCGTTTGTCGCCGTTTAATGCGGATAATCTGCGACAGACGTCTTTTGCGCGTGTGGATGTGATGCCGGTGATTGATGAGATTGCAGAAGTTGCACTAGATATGAGTGATGTGCGTGTGGATACGTATCGTTCGTCGGGTGCTGGTGGACAAAGTGTTAATACGACGGATAGTGCGGTACGTGTGACGCATGTGCCGACAGGCATCCAAGCACAGTGTCAAAATGAACGCTCGCAAATGCAAAACAAAGAAAATGCGCTCAAACTGCTCAAAGCAAAATTGCACAAAAAGCATCTTGATGAGCAAGAGCAGAAAAAAAACGCATTGCGCGGTGATATCGCAGATGCCGGATGGGGCAATCAAATTCGTTCGTATGTCTTGCATCCATACAAAATGGTCAAAGATCATCGGACAAAACATGAGACATCACATGTGGAGGATGTTTTGGATGGGGATATTGATGCGTTTATCATGGCATTTCTACGACTATAGAAATATGGTATACTGATATAGTGAAATATATATCGTTATAAACAAAAATACAATGAACATGAAGCTGATCACATTGGAAAATGTGACAAAGGAATATCCGGACGGTTTTGTCGCGCTCGCAAATGTCAATTGTGAGATTGATCAAGGAGAGTTTGTATCGCTTGTAGGCGCATCTGGTGCAGGGAAGTCCACTTTGCTCAAAATGATTTATGCGGAAGAAATGCCGAGTGATGGAGCGGTGTTTTTTGGCGGACGTGATATTGCAGAGACAAAGCGGCGTTTGTTGCCGTATTTTCGGCGCAATTTTGGCACGGTTTTTCAAGATTTTAAACTGTTGCCGCAAAAAACGGTTTTTGAAAATGTCGCGTATACACTGGAAGTACATGGCAGTTCTGATGCGCAAATCAAAGAAGAAGTGCATAATATTTTGCATGTTGTCGGCATGGGAGAGAAAGGGCAAAAATATCCACATCAAATCAGTGGTGGTGAACAACAGCGCGTCTCTCTGGCACGAGCAGTTATCCATCGACCGCGTGTGCTCATTGCGGATGAGCCGACAGGAAATCTCGATCCGATTTCAACACTGGAAATTGTGAAGCTACTTCTCAAAATCAATTCTTTCGGTACGACGGTGATATTGGCGACGCATGATAAATCAATTGTTGATAAGCTCAATCGGCGTGTAATCTTGATGGATCGTGGACACATCGCACGCGATGATGAGAGAGGAAAATATGTTATAAGTGGAAAATAAATATGAAATCAATAAAACTTGCTCGTGCATTGCGCGAGGGTGTAAGAAATTTTTATCGAGATAAATGGTTGACATTGGCAACAGTAGTTATCATGTCTCTGTCATTGTATCTAGTCGGTGTGGCAGTTTTTCTCGGATTTGGTGTGTTACATGTGATTGATACGGTGCAAGATCGTGTAAATGTGAGCATGTATTTTGATTTTACTGTAAATGAAGAAAAAATCCTTGAGATTAAAAATGATTTGGAAAAAAGATCTATTGAACAAATTCAATCAGTAACATATATATCTAAAGATCAGGCATTAGAGGATTTTCTTGCACGTGAAGGTGAAAGTGAGGAAATTAAAGAGGCACTTGATATGATTGGAAATAATCCTTTGCCAGCATCGCTTGTGATTGTAGCACATGATATTTCTGATTATGAGAATATTAATACATTTCTCTATCAGGAGTATGAGGAATATATTATGAGCACAAATCTTGATCGCAATAAAGCTGTGATTGATGAGATTTATGATTCGATTACATTTGTATGCAATACTGGAGTAGTGCTTGGCGTGATGTTTGGAGTAATTGCTGTTTTGGTTACACTCAATACAATACGCATGAGCTTGTATGCACATCGCAAAGAATTTGAAATTATGCGACTTGTCGGAGCATCAAATCTTTATGTAAAGCTTCCGACGCTTGTCGAAGGCATCCTTTATGGATGTGCAAGCGGTGTGATTTCAGCGATTTTTCTCATTTTAACAATCTATATTTCTGACCCATTTGCAAAAAAGATTATTGAAAACATCGATATTTCTGCATTTTATGGACAAACGATGCTGGTCGTGGTGGGTGTTGTGATTGTTTTGGGCATGATACTCGGATTTGTGAGCAGTTACATCGGTGTGCGACGGTATTTGGAGAGATAGATTGTAGTAGATAGCAAGTAGCGAGTAGCATGTAGAGACGCGATTTATCGCGTCTTTTTTGTGAATGGAAAATGGAATGTAGAAAATAGAGAGTGGTGCGTAGTGCATAAAATAAAAAATATTAGATAGGGATTATGTAGATTTCTAGATGATTAGATTTTTAGATATCTAGATTATTTATGTCATATCCGCGAAAGCGGGGATCTAGAATTTTGTGCAATCTTAAAGTTTTAGCATTCGGATACTGAATACGAATCATAATAAAAAAGACGCGATAAATCGCGTCTCTACTGTGGTCTTTTTTCTGTTATAGTGGCAATGTGTAGTTGATAGCTTGTGATATTTTTTTATCCCAGTTGCTCGTGTCGATATCAAATTCTACAGTATCAAGAAGGTCTTTGTATTTAAGCGTGCCATTTTTCATGGCATATTCGTAGACATCTTTTGTGACTTTGACATCGTCACGACAGTATTTTTCGATTTTGTCAATTTCGCCGTTTTTCCACCATTCAATTGCTTGAAGCCCGTGTCCACTTTTGCCGACGCCGATAGTTGCTTCTGCGATGTTGTCGAGGCGGATGCTACGGCCGATGACGTTTTTGATTTCTGTGAGGAGGTCGAGGCTGCCGACGATTGTGAGGTCGCCAGGGTAATATTTATTGAGAAGTGGAATATCAAAGTGGTTGGAATTATAACCAATGATGAGGTCAGTTTCTTCGAGAATTTGCCAGAGATCATTGAAATTTTCTTCGGTAAATGTGAGGTATTCTTCTGTCTTATAGTCATAAATGACGAGAAGTGAAATGTCGAGTTTTGTCGGATCGTTGGAACCGACTTCTTGAAAGGTATTTTGTGTTTCGATATCAAGAACGATTTTTCGCATAATTTTTTTTAAAAGACAATGATGCTATTTTATCATATTTGAAAAGGTGGTACAATAGTATGCACAATCTGTTTTTGGGGAGGCAGACTGTATTTTAATTTTGTACATAAACACTATGTGGAGTTTTATTATACGAGCGATAATATCTTTGTCTTTTTGTGTAATTATTGTCTCGTGGTATCTTATTCCTGATAGTTTTTTTGTGGAATATTCTGAAGAAAGTTCTGAGGAAAACAAAAAAGATCTAGCACAAAAAGAACGGGTTGTGATAAAGGAGGAAAAAAGAAAGAAAGAAGAAAAAGAGAAAGAGGAGAAAAAAAGGTCTAATGAGATCAAGAAAACAGTAAAGTATTCTGTGCCATTTGTTGTGCAGGCTCCGCATGCACAATGGGATGAGATAGATTATCAGGATGCATGTGAAGAGGCATCGATGATTATGGCTGATGGATGGGTCAAGAATGATCGACATATCTCAAAAAATGACGCAGAGAAAGTGATGGAGGAAATGTTTGATCAGGAAGAAAAGATATTTAATGGCGCGATTGATACTTCGGTTACAGATACGGCTAAATTTTTTACAGAATATTATGGTCACAGTGCAGAAGTACGAAAAGATGTTACGATGGAAGATTTATATCGCATTTTGTCAGATGGATATATTATTATTGTGCCAACAAATGGGAAAATGCTTGGCAATCCGCACTTTACAAATGGTGGACCGGAACGGCATATGCTGGTGATTATTGGGTATAATAAAAATAATCGAGAATTTATTACAAATGATCCTGGCACACGTGTAGGACGAGGATATAAGTATAAGGACACGACGCTATATAATGCAATTCGTGATTATGAAACTGGAAAGAAAAAAGAAATTATAGGAACAAGTAAAAATATTATTATTGTAAAAAAATAAGTGAAGATAACGCAGAAAAAAAATTCAAAAAATATCATAGTAGCTGTAGTGTTTGCTGTGGCTACTTTTTTCTATGTTTTTACAGGTGAAGATTATTTTGAATTATTTGATAGGTCTCAGGAAGTGTTACAAGATACAGAGAATAAAAAAAATGAAGGGAGCCTTTCTGCAGAAGGAATATATTCTGTTATACATATTGTAGATGGAGATACATTTGATATTGAAAATGGTGAACGTGTACGTATGATTGGTATTGATACGCCAGAGAGAGGCGAGGTGTATTACAAAGAAGCAAAGGAATATTTGAAAATATTGATACATGGTAAAAAAGTGCGTTTGGTCAAGGATGTGTCAGAGCGAGATCGTTATGGGCGGCTGTTGCGTCATGTGTATGTCGATGATCAGTGGATTAATAAAAAGATGATTCGTGATGGATTTGCACGATTGGTGACATATGCGCCTGATGTTGCACATGTTGCGGATTTTACGAGTGCAGAACGTGCAGCACGAAAAGAGCATATTGGTTTGTGGCGTAATAAGTAGTGAGTGGGATTATGACAAAAAAACAGATTGTTGATATACAAAACGCAATTTTGTCGTGGTATGAAATGTATGGCAGGCATGAGTTGCCGTGGCGCAAAACAACAGATATATACAAAATTGCTATTTCTGAGATTATGCTGCAACAAACAAATGTGCCAAAGGTGATTGAAAAATTCAAAGCATTTATTGCGCGCTTTCCAACAGTGGAGATGTTAGCGGCTGCAGAGCAAAAAGATGTCATAATGATGTGGCAGGGTTTGGGTTATAATCGACGTGCAATGTATGTGCATAAAATGGCACAAAATATCGTTGATGATTATAAGGGTATTTTTCCGCGTGATTCCCGTGCATTAATGACTCTTTATGGTATCGGTCCGTATACATCACGATCAATCCTCATATTTGCATGCAATGCAGATAGTGCAACGTGGGATGTAAATATTGTGCGTATCATGCGACGTGTGTATGGAGATGCTAACATCAGCGATGCACGCGTGGAAGAGTTGTGTAGAACATTTTTGCCAAAGGGAAAATCTCGCGATTGGCACAATGCATTGATGGATTTTGCATCACTTATTTGCACAAAACGTGCACCACAATGTACAGCGTGTCCACTGAAAAAATGGTGTCTTTCATATCCGCAACCAAAAGATGTGGTCATGGTAAAGAAAAAAGAGGTTGGTCGTAGAGAAAATGGTAAGCATATCCCACGACGTATTTATCGTGGACGCATAGTGGAATTTTTGCGATACAATGCTGCGGGTACAGTTGATGAAATTGGACGTGCAATCAAAAAGGATTATTGCGCAAAAAATGATGGTGGATGGTGTCAGGATGTGTTGTTAAAATTGGAAAAAGAGGGTATACTGACGTGTAAACATGATAAATGGATGTTGTAATTACATGACATGAATCGCCATATTATTTTAGCTTCGCAATCATTTCATCGAAAAATGTTATTAAAGCAGATTGGTATTACAAATTTTGATGTTGTCGTGAGTGATTATGAAGAAGATATGAATGCATGTGCAGATCCTGTGGAACTTGTGCAATTCTTGGCATGTGAGAAAGCAAAAGTGGTCGCAAAACACTATCATGATGCAATTATTATTTCAGGTGATACGGTTTTGGTTTTTGATGGGAGGTGTATTGGTAAGCCACGTGATGCAAAAGAAGCGCGAGAAACACTGCGTGCATTTTCTGGCAAAGAAGTGAGAGCGGTATCTGGTTTTGCAATCATTGATACAAAAACAGGGAATGTGGTATGTGATTATGGTGCGGGTAGTGTATTTTTTCGTGATTTGACGGATGAGGAGATTGCACAATATGTCGCAACGGGAGAACCTCTGTCTCTTGCAGGGTCTTTTGGTGCGATGCGGCGAGGGGCTGTCTTGGTAAAATCATTTTCTGGTGATTTTTATTCTATCGTGGCATTTCCTGTGAATAAAATTTATTGTGTGCTGAGGGATATGGGTGTGAATGCATTGACGATGTAATTATGTAATTTTTTGGTATTTTTTATGGCAATAAAAGAAATTGTGACGGTTGCGCCACGCGGATTTTGTGCTGGCGTTGCGCGTTCGATTAAGGTTGTGGAGGACTGCTTAGAGATTTTTGGTGCGCCGGTGTATATTAAGCATGCTATTGTACACAATAAAACGGTTGTCGCTGATTTGGAAGCAAAAGGTGCAATTACAGTGGAATCTGTGTCAGATATTCCAGACGGCGCAGTAGCAGTGTTCAGTGCACATGGGTCGCCACCGGAACATTTTGCACAGGCACGAGCAAGAGGTATTCGTTTTATCGATGCGACATGCCCACTTGTAACAAAAGTGCACATGGAGATGATAAAGTTTCTCAAGGAAAAATATCATGTAATCTATGTGGGGCACAAAGGTCACGTGGAAGGACTTGGTGTAATCGGTGAAGCAGAAAAATTTGGAAAAAGTATTCCTGTTGTGGAGACGGTGGAAGATGTGCAAGCACTTGAATATGGAACAGAAGAAAAAATTGCGTTTCTTACGCAAACAACTTTGAGTATAGATGAGACAGAAGCGATTATTAATGCGCTTAAGAAAAAATTTCCACATATTGTTGGGCCACCAGCAAAAGATATTTGCTATGCAACAACAAATCGTCAAGAGGCAATTCGGGCATTAGCTAAAGAGGTTGATGTGATATTTGTTGTTGGGTCAAAGACATCATCAAATTCAAATCGACTTGTGGAGGTTGCGAAAACTTCTGGTTGTGATACATATCTTATTGACACGGTTGAAGAAATTCAGAGTGAGTGGATTAAAGATGCTGAGCGTGTAGGTATAAGCGCAGGTGCAAGTGCGCCAGAATACAAGGTTCAGGAGATTATTACAACTTTTACTAAAAAAGGTGTTGCACATCGATTACTCACTGTTACTGAGGAGAATATGCAATTTACAGAACCGATTGAATTGATGAGAGTACGCAAAGAACATACAGAATGATAAAAGCATTACTTATCAATGTTATCGAAGTGGTATATAATGGAGAAGTAGTATAATTCTAAAATTTTATTAATGGAACAGATATTTCTTATTGCTTTTTATTTAATCACACTTATTTATAGTATAATATTTCATGAGGTGTCTCATGGTATGGTGGCATTGTGGCTTGGAGATAAGACAGCAAAGTATGCAGGACGATTATCTCTTGAGCCAATTCGTCATATTGATCCACTGGGATCAGTAATTTTGCCGTTGGTTATGATTCTTACGACAGGATTTGCATTTGGGTGGGCAAAGCCGGTGCCGTACAATCCGTATAATTTACGTATTCAAAAATGGGGAGAAGTTCTCGTGGCATTTGCTGGACCGATTACAAATTATCTTTTAGCATTAATTGCAGCAATGTGTGCATCATTTATAAATGTGCCAGTAGCACAAAAGCATATTATTGTAGGGCATTTAATGAGTACTGAGTGGAGCGGTCTGGTGAACAATGTTGTGGGTTCGCCAATGGCTATTTTATATACGATTTGTGCTATGCTTATTTTTTGGAATATTTTGTTAGGTACTTTCAACCTTATTCCATTGCCACCTTTGGATGGATCAAAGCTTCTTTACATATTTTTTCGTGTAAAACCACAAACACAGCTCTTTTTGGAACAATGGGGATTTTTTATTATCCTTGTACTTCTTATGTTCCCACTTTTTTCTGTGCCGTTTCATACTGTTTTAACGATTTTATGGAACTTCTTTTTTATAGCATCTTTCTAAAAAAAATAAAATAAAAAATTATGCATGATATTTTGATTAAAAATGGTACGATATTTGATGGTACAGGTGACAAGCGATTTGACGCAGATATTGCTGTAAATGATGGACAGATTACTGAAATTGGAGATTTGTCAGGGGATAATGCACGTGAAACGATTGACGCTAAAGGATTGTATGTGTCACCAGGTTTTATTGATATTTCAAATCGTTCAGATACGCGGTGGCGCCTTTTTGATGATCCGCATCTAGAAAGCATGCTCTATCAAGGTGTAACTACGATTATTGGTGGAAATTCTGGATCATCGCTTGCACCAATTTATAGTGAAGATATGCTTAAATCTATGCGAAAGTGGTCTGATATTGCTAATGTGAATGTAGATTGGCAAACAATACGAGATTTACTTGATGTAATCGAGAAATATCGATTGTCTGTGAATTTTGGATCATTTGTAGGTTATGGTACATTGCGGCGCGGTCTTACAGGAGATCAATCACGAGATTTAACAAAAGAAGAGCAGTTGTCGATTCAAAAACATATGAAAGAAGCTTTGAAAAATGGTGCACTTGGTATATCAACTGGTATGGTATATTCACATGAAAAGAGTATTACAAAAGATGAACTTATTGCAATTGGAAAAATTACAGCAAAAGAAAATAGAGTATTTGTTTCTCACTTGCGTGATGAGGGGGAGAAAATGATAGAATCACTAAATGAAGTACTTGATATTCAAAAGGAAACGAAAACACGGATGCATATTTCGCATCTTAAGGCAATGATGAAGGACAATTGGACTCTTATGGAAAAAGCAATTGAAAAGATTGAACAGACAAATATCATATTTGATATTTATCCTTATACTTTTTCTGAAACAGTCCTTTATACTTTTTTACCAGATTGGGTGTCAGAAGGTGGAAGGAGAATGATGGCAGAACGGTTACGAAATAAAAAGTTGCGTAAACAGGTAATTGATGAAATGGAAAAAGGCCCAGATCTCTCTCGTGTAATTGTTGCAAGTACAACACGATCGCATTATTTTTGTGGAAAGACGTTTGAAGATATTGCACGAACACAGGATTCAACAGTTAATGATGCTGTAATTGATGTTCTTTTAGCATCAGAAGGACAAGTGATGGTATTTTTCGAAAGTGTAAGTGTTGAAAATATCATGCGTGGAATTAAAAGTAAAAATTCAGTAATTTCAACAAATGGTGTTGGATACACAATTCAAGCACGTAATGAGCAATTGATTCATCCACGATCTTTTGGTGCGTTTCCACATATATTTTCTCACCACGTTAAAGAGAGTAAAGAATTGAGCGTTGAACAAATGGTACATAAGTCTAGTGGAAAAGTTGCAGAAGAATTACGTATTGTTGATCGTGGTATTATTGAAGAAGGTCGTGCTGCAGATATTGTTATATTTGACCCAGAGATATTTTCTGATCTTGCAACACCAGATCGTCCATTTCAATATGCAACTGGTATAAAATGGTTGCTTGTAAATGGACAAGTTGCTATAAAGTATGGTAAATATACAGGTATACGAGCAGGTAATGTTATAAGAGGATAGGATTATGGATACAAATTGGTTTAAAGGAAAAAGAGTAACGGTTTTTGGGATTGGTTTACTTGGTGGCGGTGTAGGTACCATTCGTTTTTTGGTAGAACATGGTGCGCGAGTGATTGCAACGGATATTAAAAGTAGGGAAAAGCTCGCACTCTCACTTGAGCAGCTTAAAGATTTCAAAAATGTTGAGTATGTTCTTGGACAACATCGTCAGGAAGATTTTACAAAAGTGGATATGGTTATCAAGACGCCACAGGCACCATGGACTAATAAGCATATTAAACTTGCATTAAAAAATAATATTCCAGTTGAGGTTGATTCTAGTTTATTCTTTTTGCTTTGCAAAAATCCAATTATTGGAATTACAGGAACAAAAGGAAAGACGACAACATCACATTTGATTTATCATATTCTCAAAAAATCAGGAAAAAACCCAATAAAAATCGGTATTGGGCAAACACCAGTGTTGGATCGTCTTAAGCTTCTCAAGAAAAATTCTGTAGTTGTTTTTGAGTTATCGAGTTGGAGATTGTCTGCATTGGCACAGGAAAAAATGAGTCCACATATTGGTGTGTTTACAAATTTTTTTCCAGATCATATGAACTATTATCGATCAATGGATGCATATCTAAAAGATAAAAAGAATATTTTTATTCACCAGAAACCAAAAGATTGGTTTATTTGCAATAAAAACGACGAAACAGTTGCAAAGCTTTGTGATGAGGCAAAGGGTAATGTGCTGTGCGTTGCACGAGAGCATGTTTCTGATGGTCGCAGTGTTTTTATGGAAAATGGAGAGATTTTTATCAATGATGGTATTGATATTACTGCAGTCATGAAAGTCAATGAAAGTCCTTTGCGAGGTGCACATAATATCAATAACATTATGTGTGCTATTGGTGCAACATTTGCATATGGCGTACCAACAAAGTCAATTATATCTGCTGTGAAAAGTTTTAATGGGGTGGCACATCGATTGGAGTTTGTTACAGAAAAAAAAGGTGTGCGTTATTACAATGATACTGCTGCGACAAATCCAGATTCTGCATGTGTTGCTTTGGACTCTTTTGAAAGTCCAATTGTTCTTATTGCGGGGGGAGTAGATAAAAACCTTGCATATGAAGAATTTGCAAAAAAAATTATAAAAAAAGTCAAGGGTGTTGTTTTTCTAAAAGGAACTGCAACAGAAAAAATTGTCTCTCTTATAAGAAAGGAGCTTGGTGGAGATATGAAGAAAATTTCTTTTGAAGTTGTTGATGCAATGGATAAAGCAGTTGAAATTGCAACGCTTGGTGCTGAAGAGGGGGATGTTGTTTTGCTTTCTCCAGGAGCAGCGAGTTTTGGTATATTTTCAAATGAATTTGATCGTGGAAATCAGTTTAAAAAAGAAGTCTTATCTTTGTAGTTTTTATTTGGAAGATAACTCTTGCATTATTTTTTAAGTTTTGTTACAATAGATCCTGTTATGCTATTTTTAGTAAACATTTTATGGGCCGGTAGCTCATCTGGTAGAGCGCCTCACTTGCACTGAGGAGGTGGCGGGTTCAAGTCCTGTCCGGTCCACATATAAGTTTAAAGTAAAAAATGTTACGTCAAAAGTTTTTGATTTTTTATTTTTGATATAAAATTGGGCGATTAGCTCAGCTGGTTAGAGCGCGTCACTGATAATGACGAGGTCCGAGGTTCAAGTCCCCGATCGCCCACAGAAAAAAATACCCTTACATTCTAAAATGTGAGGGTATTTTTTCACGAATTTTATTGATTAGAAGAATGTTTCTTTTTCTGGAAATTTGATTGAGCGTAATTGTCGTGTATGTCCTTTCTCTGATTCAATGAAATAAAGAAAGTTTTTTTTATGTTTATTGATAAGAGTATTGTTCTTTTCGGATGTTTGCATAATTGTTTCTGTAACTCTATTTCCTCGATAATCTAATTCGGTCATCTTGATCTCATTACCAACAGTGTACATGACATGTTCGTAGTCTTTTGCGAAGTGCACGTTGTCGAGTGGTTGTGAAAATCGAATAATTGAGTGCATTTCATTTTCTTTGCGAATTGGTTGTGCATCCCAATTTCTTGCAAAATAGACAAATATTTCGAAAGGAGAGTAAAAGAGAAGTTTTTTTCCATCATCAGAGAAATGTGCTCCAATGATATTTGTATCAAATTTTTTTATATAGATTGATTTATCACCTTTATTATAGAGGTAGAGAGTTCTTTCTTCATCATTTATGATAGAGAAACGATGATTGTCATATGCAATCAGTCGTACATCACGTGTATTTTTTGGAAGTTCAAATGAAGTGATTTCTTTAAAATTTGTGCCATGTACATTATGATCGTACAATATGCGGTAGTCAGTTGTGAAAAGATAAATACCGTCATCAGTAAAATCATATGCAATCACATCATTTGCCACAGAATCAAGAATTATTGTTTTTTCTTCAGGATTGATTTCTGTGCGAAATAAACTGGTATTTGAAATGAGATAAATAGTATTTTCATCTTTTGGATCCCATCGTACGTTGTGTATCATTGGCAATGAAATATGATCAGAGAGTAGTATGTGAAGATCATTTTTTGTGTAAGCAATTGCGTAATCTTTTTTTGTTGTTTCAGTAGTGTTTAAAGGAATGATGAGATCTTTGCTATTTGGTGCCCATTCAATATTTTCACGTACGTCTTTTGTAAATTCTTTTTTAGGAAAGAGAAAGGTGTTTGTTGATGTATTATTTTCTGTATCAAAGACATGTATGGAGAGTGTTTTGCCGAGTTGACGTGTCGCAGCAAAAATATTTTCTTTTGGTGCGGGAAAGAATTGATCGATATTTTCGAGATTATATAGCATGTGCTCATATTTATTGCGCACAAGTGTAATGTTCCAGAATTCTGTTGAGACACCGCTGTGTACAGAGATTTCTTTTTTCCATGGTTTAAAACCATTTTTTTGTACGGTTATTTCATAGTTTCGTGGATGTAAGCCACTTATATAATAAGAATTATTGATAAAATTTACTAGTCGTGATTGTGGTTTTTTATCATTGATTAGGATATTAATATTTTTTTGTGGGTTTGGTGCTATAGAAATTGATCCTGTATGAATAAAGATTTTTGATGAAAAATCATGTTTGTAGCCAAATACAAAAAAGAGAACTGCTGCTGTTGTAATAAAATATGATATGGTCAATGTCCAAAAAAATATTCGTCGTGTGATTGGTGTTTTCATACTAAAATGTTTATTTTCCTAGAAAATGAAGTATAATCTATATTATACTACAAATCAAGTCTATTGTATTGTATAATATATAATATCTTAGAAATAAAAAATAAAAAATGGAAACACTTGAGATAAATACTTTTATTGTAATTGCGGGAATTATAGCGATTGGGCTTTTTTTAGCGCCGTTTTTGCAAATTGCTTGGGGAATGCGCGTCCTTATAGCGAGTTATATTTCTACATGTTTAGTTTTGCTTATGCCTAATGCATTTGCATTTAATTCTTATGTAAATGCAGTATATTTTTGTTGTATCACGATTATTTTTGCAATTGTGGCAAAGAAGCAATTTTTTGATGTGTCTGAATGGAGTGTGGGTAGATTTAGCTTACAATCATTTGGGTTTTCTGTATTAGTGTGGATTTTTATTGTAGCAGCATTGTGCATGTTTTTGCCGTTTTCACTTATTAATCTCTTTTTTACAAAAGAAGTTTACGATATTTTGGTAGAATATATCTTTTATTTTGCTGTTGCGCCAATTATGTTTACAGTTCTTTTTTCAAAATATGCACAATAAAAATGTAGTATAATAATAAAATTATATAATAATATATGGGAGGAGCAGAAGGTATAAATTCAAAAAAAGTTCGAACACTTGATCTTATCTTGGCACTACTTGTCACTGGGAGTGGTGCATTATTTTTTCTTTTTGTTTCACGATCGATTAGTGGTGTGGCGTATAGCACGTGGATTGTTCCGATTATCGCAGTAACGATATTCACAGCACTTTTGTCTGTTTTTGCATTTACGTCTAGTGTAAAAAAGATAGCTATGCCAATTGCAATTATTGCATTTTTGCCAAGTATCATCTTTATGCCAGTTCTTACACATATGTCAGTTACTATTGTAATGATGATTATTGCTATCCATGGATTGTATGTGATGCGCAGAACGCTTTTTAATACATTGCGTATTGATGTAGGAACGATTGTGCGTTCAGGTTCAGCATATGTGAGTATTGCACTTGTAGTTATTGTAAGTAGTCAATATTATTTTTCTCTTAAAGAGGGTGAGGTGGATATTATATTTGATGCAACAGAGCATGTGGAAATGTCAAATATGTTTGCAAATCTCATATTGACACAAAGTAATATCAATAATGTGTCGATGGATACGATGACTGTGGATGATTTTCTCATGTTTTTGGCAAAAAATGCATATACAGAAGAACAAAAGGGCAATGTGATTCCAGTGGAGAGTGAAGGTATGATAGTGAGATGGGCAAATAATGCAGGTATGGATTTAGAAAAAATTGAAGATAACGCACAAGAAATGGTTGTAGAACAAATGCGTACAAATCTCTCTGAAGTACTTGGTTATGAACTTACTGGAAAAGAAGAAATGATAGAAGTGTTTTCTGAAATTATCGAAAATCAAGTTAATACAATAATGACACAAAATGAGATTCTTAGGACATATAAGGCAGAGATATTTAGCGCATTATTTTTCCTTATATTATTCTCTTTTGCGTCAGTTATTCGTGTGTTATCAAACTTTTTAGCACGTTTTATTTTTATGATTCTTCGTGAAACGAAGATTATAAAGATTGCAAATGTGCAACGTGATGTGGAAGTTATCAAAATGTGAAAAAATGATGAGCTACGAACTAAAAATATGATTAGAAGTGCTTTGAATTACAAAAAACTTCATTGAGATTTTTCATAATGAAAAATCTCTAAGATGTAGTCCGACGGGGAATCGAACCCCGGTTACCAGGATGAAAACCTGGCGTCCTAACCACTAGACGACCGGACCTTTTAGACAGTATTATTTATTATACATATTTTTTTTGAATTTGCAACCTTTGTATATTATAAAAAATATTTATGAAATTTGTGCTTTCTTTATAAAAAATGGTATTATGAAAAATGTATAGTTAAATAAAAAATATGGTGAATTTTTTCAAAGGAATAATCGTCGTTTTTTGTGGTTTTTTTCTTTTAAGTTTTTTAGGAATCTTGCATGCACAAGCTGCGTCAAACAGTGATAGTATTGATATTGGCGTGACAGTGGATAATTCCATGCATAATATTCCAGGAACACCTGCGATCATTGATGTGTACAACATAACAACAGATTATATGGATGTTCTTATAGAAGTAGAAGATCTTTATGCTGGTGTGGATATCGATGTAGTTTTAATTGCGACACGTGTAGATAATGGGGATTCTACGATTTTGACGTATGATAGAGTTCCAAATGGAAATGCGCAGACTGAATTGGACGTGTCAGGTCTTTTACCAGGAACATATTATGATTTTGTTGTGCGATATTCACTTGATGGAATGAATGTTTTTAGTGAAAATTCAAACGCATATCGAGAGAAAACCGCAATTGAGCCACCTGTGATTGATGATATTAGTAGTGTTGATGCAGATTCTTTGACCTTGGATGTAGTGATTGATCCGCGGTTTACTGGTGATTCGATGGATTATATTGTTGAAGTGACAAATGAAGATAATGGAGATGATTATACAGTGCAACTAACAAAAACAACATCGAGTAACAGTGTAAGTATTGATATTGACAATTTAGATCCTGGTACACAATATTCATTTAGAGTGCGATATGGACGAGCTAATACAAATTATTATAGTGATTGGTCAAATTCTAGGAATACAGAGACACATATAAAAACACCTGTAATTGATGAGACAAACAATGTGACAACGAATTCTATGGATTTGCTTGTGGAAATTGATGAAGATCTATCCGGTGAAGATGTGGATATTATAGTACGTGTTACAAATCAATCTACCGGAGAAACATTTGATGTGGATTTTTCAGAAAATGTTGACAGTGATGGAACTGTTACTTTCACTGTAGATGGATTAAGTGCAGGTACAGAGTATGAATTTAAGGTGAAATATATGCGTGATGGTGGAAGTGTATGGAGTGATTGGTCACAGCCAAAGAGTGAACGAACAGATTATATTGACAATAATGAAACACAGGTAGTCATTTGTCACAATGACAGAACGATTACAATTAGTTCAACAGAGCTCCAGGACTATCTTGATGAAGGAGCTTATGAAGGTGAATGTCAACAAGGTGGAGGCACTACGCCACCTGAGACGCCAACAGATCCAGTTGATACGGTGTCAGGCGACACAATTGATGTGGTAAAAGAAGATGAAGAGGAAGATTTCAAAGAGGAAATACGAGAGGTTATTGCGCCAGAGGAGACAAAAAATATATATCAAACAGCAGGAGTAATTGGTGCAACAGCTGGATCAATTGCTGCACTTGCTGGATCTGCGGTGCCACTTTTTACAGCGATGCCAGGAGCATTTAGTAGTTCAATTTTTCTTAAGTTTATCGAATTGTTTGGCATCATTGGTCGTCGCAAAGAGGAGCGAAACTGGGGCGTGGTATTTGATAGTGTGACACGTATGCCAATTCCAGCGGCAAAAATTGTGCTTTCTGATGTGTTTGGAAAAGAAATGGCAACAACATATTCTGATAAAGACGGACGATTTGGATTTTTGGCAAGTCCAGGAAAATATAAGTTGAGTATCTTTAAAAAAGATTATGAGATGGTTACAGATATTGATGCCGACGATCTCTATGGAAATGTATACAATGGAGGCGTTGTAGAAATGAGTGAAGAACATATCATCCTTGTGAATATTGCGATGAAATCGTTGGCGATTAACTGGGAAGAATATGCACAAAAAAAGGTGAAACAATATCGATCTAGTTTTTCAATGTTTAAGAAATATTTTTTTCTTACATTGTATATTCTTGGATTTGTTTCGACATGTATTATTACATGGTTCTATCCAAATACATTCAATTTTGTTGTTTTAGGTATTTACATTATTTTATTTATTTATCAGGTATTTTTCAAGAAGAAAAAATATGGTTCTATTGAAACGGATGAAGGAAAACCAATTCCATTTGCAGTTGTGAGTTTGCATGATGAGAATTCTAATGAAAAAAAACGATTTGCCGTGACAGATGCAATTGGACGATATTATTTATTAGCGGATAATGGTAAGTATAAGATGAAAGCAAAAGGACAACCTGTGAGTGGTGAAGCATTTGAAAAACAAGGTGATGTGAAAGTACATGATGGAATTGTGCGTAAAGATATTATTGTATAATTTACATCAAAGTAAAAACGCATCATGTAACATGATGCGTTTTTATTATTTTGGTATACGAATTTTTGTATTATGTGAGATAGGTGCATTGAGTGAGCGTATAGCAGGATTGAGTTTGTGTAGGCGGGTAATGTTAATGTTATATTTTTTGGCAATGTGAAGGAGTGTTGTGGGTTGTTGTATTGGAATATCAATTGTAATTTTTTTACCAGATATGATTTTGTTTGGATTTGTAATGTTATTTTGTTGTATGATTTCTTTTTTTATGTATGTAACACTTTGTTTAAATGATTTATAAGATCGTGTGAGTTGTTTGTGTAGTGTTTGAGCAATTTTATCTATTCCATCATTTTTTTGAATAGTATATTCTAAGTGTGTTGAATTAATTTTTGGTATATCAATGTATTTATATGTTTTTTCTTGCATGCGCATTGTATTGTCAAGTTTTTTTTCAAAAATAACATCTCGTATTGCATAAAATTTTCCAGGATAATTAATGTTTTCTTTGAAGTTAGTGAGAGTTTTTAATATAGCATCTCTCTTTTTTTCAACTTGTTTTGGAATGATTAAGTTCATACCAGGGTGAATAACATCACTTGTGAGATGATTGATTTCTTTAAGTTTTTTTATAGTGGTATTGGTTTGCGATGCAATTTTGCTGAGAGTATCTTTTTCCTTGACGGTGTAATCAGGTTGCTTTTCTTCTTCCGCAATCGCTTTATTAATTTGTTCTTCAAGCCATGTATTGAATTTTTCAAAGGTGATTTCTTCTCGTTCTTGCGGAATATATAATTTTTGACCAATCTGTAGTGTGCGTACCATATTATCTGATAATTTATTTGCACGCTTGAGGAGTTTGACTGATGTATTATACTGTTTTGCAATTGAAGATAATGTTTCACCTTTTTGCATAGAATGTTTTGTAGGACGAACACGAATTTGTACAGTTTCCTCTTTTTTGAGAAGGTGTTTTCGATATATGTTTGTAAGTTTGCCATTATAATCCATAAGTGCCATATTCCAATCATTACCAAATTGCACATAGCTATCTCGAAGATGCTTTGCACATAATTCTGCACTTTTAATTGGGTCAAGGCGTTCATCGCACCAACTGTTTACTGTAAGATTGTATTGTGGTAATCGTGCCGTTTTTTCTGTAATTTGATAGGGTCCAATGGCTCCTTTTGATGAAACTGCCTTAATATCAAAGTGAGACTCTGCAATTGCAAGATAGATAAATTCTTCTGGGATATCGTATGTGCGAAATACTTCTTTTATTTCAGCAATCCATGGTTGCATACGATTAAGACCATCTCGTAATTTTTTGTCATGATTTGTATATTCTTCATGCCAATGTGTGTAAATTGCTTTGCGTGTAGCATTATCTAATATTACTGTATCTGATGTACGAATTTGTTCGATAAATGTTTTACCAATAATTTCTTTTTCTTTGTATGTAATTTGTGACTGTTCATGTGTTGTTTTTGATAAATCACGTTCTGCAATGTGTTTTTCAATTTCTTGTAGTTTTTTATCTAAAAGAGCATCATTGTGCATATCCTCTGCGATATTTATGATTTTTTTTCCAACAGCGAGCGTTGCTAATGATGCGCCTGCACCAATTAAAAGGTCACGACGTGTCATGCCTTTTTGAGAGGATTGTTTTTTTGCAGGAATTTGCTCATTTTTTGGTGAAATATTTTCGAATATGTTTTTTTCCATATATTTTTTATTTAGTATTGTATAGTATAATAAAAAAATAAGAATATGACGAATGCATTATGCAAAAATATATAAAAATAATTATAGGGAGTAGTGTTTTAGTAGGCATTGTTTTTAGTGGATTATATTTTTTGAGCCAGCAAAAAGAAGAAAATCAATCAATTATGGGGGATGAAAAGAAAAAGGCAGAGCAGCAGAAGAAAAATGTGCAAGGGATTACACAGCATGTGCTTTCTGAAGAGAATATTGATCATACAACGATGATAGAAACACGAGACTATCAGGAAGAAGAAAAACAATGGATGATTATATATATTGAAAATGTTGATAAGTGGAATGAAATCGAAGAAGAGAAACAAAAATATATTATGCAAGGCTTAATTAATACAGCACGATTACAAATTGATCGTGATTTTGGTGGTGTACAAATTGTTGATCTGCAGAATGCACCTTTACTAAAAGGTTGGTGGAGTGATGCACAAAAATATGTTATCATGTAAGTACTTATATAAAAGTAATATGTAACAAATACACAACATGTCTTCTGCATTCCTTCGAAAAAAAATTTCTTTTCTTTTTTTTAGTATTTTTTTCTTTTTATGTGCACAACATGTGTGGGCACAACCTATTTTGGATGTCAGTGTGTCGCCACAAATGGTTTTACTCGGCGGGCAAGCACAATATACAGTGACTGTGCGTAATACCGATGCGACTGACAAAGGATATAATCTGAGTTTTCACGCGGTTTTTGATAGTGATCGTACAGATCCAGAAGGAATTGTTTCTTTTTCTAGTGCAGAGGATGAAAATACTGGCATTATTCCATCAAGTATTGTGACAGATGAAAGTACTGGTGAAACAACAATTGAGTTTGTAAATGTGCGAGATCTAGCACAAAATGAAGAATATACATTTACACTTACTGTTGATTTGTCTGGGGATGCGACATGGGAAGCGATGGATGATATTACGTTTGACCTTACTGCAGAATTAAATGAATTTCCTGATGGAACTGGGACAAGTGTGACAGATAGTGCATCGGATACTTCTGATGTCTTGCCGATTGCACTGATGCGCAAAAGTACGTTGCAAAGTACTCACGTGGAACAGGCAACGGGTACGGTTGATCGTGTGTATCAATATGCAATTGAAGTGCAAAACAATTATGTCAATGATACGGATAGTGTGATTGTGACAGACACGTTGCCCGATGGTATTGAATTTTTGGGAGTAAAGTCAGGGCATAGTTGCACAGAAACACGGGATCCTGATACAGGTATTACGACAATCGTGTGTGATTTATCAACGATGACACCGGGTGTCAACGAAACAATCGTGTTTGATGCCGGTATTCGCTATGATTATTATGGGACAGATAACGGGGGAACAAATCGTGTGCATAATGACTTCACTGATCCGACGACTCTTGGGACACCTATTCCCGATAAAACTGGTTTTGTGAATCATGTGGAGTTGGACGCAGAATATCAGGGTGATGCGATTGATATGCAGAGTAGAGATACACCGGTTGTTGCGGCGTATGCCACAGTGGAAAAGAGTCAAAGTATCACACATGGTGGTAATGGAGATACGATTAATTATACGATTACATATGCAGCATCTGAGTACTACGATATTTTGGATGATGATGTGGATGATAATACGGCATCAATTACAATTCATGATCTGTTGCCGGATGGACAAACATTTAATAATGATGCAAGTCCGGCAGAAAGTTCGTACATAAGCAATGCAAATGGTACAGCAGATATTTATTGGAATTCTAGTGTGCTCAATGGTATGAACCATAGTGCTGATATGACAATTACTTTTTCTGCAGATGTGAACAATCAATGGAATGGTGGTGATACGATTGTTGCGGCAGACAATATGACAAACAATGTGTATTCACACGGGGAATGGGATGATATTGTTGATACAAGTCGTCCAAATGATGTCACAAATTCTGAATCGACAGCAGAGTTTGGCATGACGACTCCATTGATTACAAAAGAAGTGGAGGATCCAGCAAATCCCGGTACATGGGAGAAAGAGGTAGATGCTGTGGTCGGAGACACATTAAAATTTCGTGTGCGATTTAACACAACTGATGGTGCAACACCAACGCTGGGTAATGTAAATCTCGGTGATATTGTTGTCACGGACTGGTTACCAAAAGGCACGGCATACAACAATGATGCGACTATGACTTACTCAAATGCTTCAGATTTTTTGGATCCGAGCTCTGCATATAATGATTCGCCAGTAACACAAACAATCGGTAGTTTGAATGGTGTAGAGTGGAATCTTGGTGATATTAGTAGTGGTGGATGGTGGCAGGCGGAGTTTACGGTGGATATTGTTGATAATGCGGAGTTTTTTGATGGGCGCGAAGTCAATAATGTGTGGAAAATGACCGGAATTAATACAAATGGAGATGCCTATTCTGATCGTGACAGTGTAAAGATTCACTATACTGATCCAAAGCTTGTGTTGGAGAAAAATGTGACGGGAAATACGTTGCTTACGCCGGGGGATACGGTGGCATATACTGTGACAATTGAAAATACCGGTACGGGTATGGCACGAGATGTGTTGTTTCATGATACTGTTGCGGAATACATGGATGACACTGCGCCAACGGTTACATCTGTTTCGCTTGAAGGAAATGTACTTACACAAGGCACGGATTATACGGTTTTATGGGATACGGCAACACGGGCATTTGATATTGATTTTCATGATGGTGTTGTGAATACAAATCTTAATGCCGGAGAAATAATCACTATTGCATACAGTACAATAGTGGATAATGATGCCGGTGCGGGACGGCAGTTTGCCAATATTGCAACAGTGTCATATAACACGCGGGCCGATGGAACTGGTCGCACCACCACCGGTACGGCAGATGTTGCCGATGATAATACGGATGATGCAACAATCGGTTTACCAGTTCCTACGATGAGTAAGTTCGGTCCGGCAACACCGATTACTGTTGGTGAAACCACATCATATAGTATTGAAGTAACTGTGCCACAAGGGCAAATTATATATTGGCCGACAATCAGGGATGTTTTTGCACAAGATGGTGTGGTGTCAACCGGCAATGCCACTTTAACCGATGTGTCAGGCGCACCGGTAACGGGCGCGTCTTTCGCCACGTCTGCTGTGCCGACAACTGATACGACCGGATCCAATAACACCGTTTTCCGTTGGGACTTGGCGCAACCAATTGATAACCGCGGACAAGCCACTGATTATGTTTTTCGGCTGGATTTTGATGTGACGTATACTGGTCTGGAGGATGATGGCACGAGCTGGGAGTTTTTTGTGCCAACAACTACCGATCAATTATCAGATACAGGACATCTTGATTTTGCTAATTATCCGGCAGCGGCGCGCACTACCAATGCACATGCGGAAAGTAGTGCAGTAGCTACTGACGTGGATCAACCGCTACTTAACACGCAAAAGACGATTACATCCACTGGCCCATACACTACCGGTTCTACTGTTGCGTACCAAATAGAAATCACCAACGATGGGCAGTCTACAGCGTATGATGTGTCATTTGCCGATGTTTTTCCAACGGAGTTGTCTAATCCGACATTAGTTTCAGTGGAGCATTCTGTGCTGGGTGCATTGGCTTCCGGAACCGGTTTTGTGGAAAACTTTGCAACCAATCCATTGACAATTGATTTTGCGGCGGGGACTAGCCCGACGGTTTTAGCGCCGGGAGAATCGCTTACTATCCAATATACAGCAGTAACAAATACAGATATCGGATCGGGTGCAGCGGTGTCCAACACGGCTGATGCAGACTGGACATCTTCAAGTAACACCACCATTCCACGACGTGTTTATGATGATTCACCGGCAGAAAGTGGTTACACTGATGATACGGCAACGGCAACTGTAAATATCTCAAAAGCAATTTTTGAAAAAACGATTATTTCGCCCACAACAGGTTCTGTGCAGATTGGGGATACTGTGCAATATCAATTAGAAGTGTCAGTGCCGGCAGAGACGGTGTTATATACACCAACCATGCAAGATGTGATTGCTACTGATGGCGTGCAATGTGATATGAGCTCAGTTGTACTGACAGATGTTTCTGGCAATCCGGAAACAACTGCACAACTTTCAGCAACACCGACGATAAACAACAGCCAACCAAATCCGGGTACAACGATCGATTTTGCTTTTAATGGCAACATTGATAATGCAGACAGTGCGTCACCAACTGGAGATACGGATTACGTATTTCATGTGAGATATGATTGTGTGGTGACTGGATTGGATGATGCGAATAATTGGATATGGGATCCAACAGTGACTAATCACACGATCAATAACACAGCAACTTTGAATTGGAACGATGGTAATGAGTCGCAGTCAGCAAATGATAGTGCAAATATTAATGTGGCACAGCCACACATTACAACAACAAAGAATTTTGATGTTGCAAATGTCGCTGGAGGCGATCAAATTACTGCGACAGTTGAGATAACCAATGACGGTAATGGAACTGCGTATGAATATGACGGAGGTATTGATTTTACAGATGTGATGGAAGCAGGGTTAATTAATCCGCAAATTACATCGTTTACACATTACACCGCTTCCAATACGGCAACCACACTAAATGATGCAAGTGATTATACTTTTACTCAAACAGCCAATGGCTTTACTCTAGAATATAACAGTAACGCGACTGATCTTGCGCCGGGGGAGCGATTGGTGTTGGTGTACACAGTGGATGTTGATCCGCTCATCGGTGCGGGTGCAACGATGCAAAACAGTGTTGATGCTGATTATTCCAGTATGGATGGTAGCAATGCGGACGAGCGTCAGTATGATGATACGGAAATACTAGAAGATGATGCGGACAGTGCAACCGACAGTGTCACAACGGCATCGCCAACAATTACAAAAGATACATCAATCGGTAGTAACACGGCCACAATCGGAGATGAATTCGACTATACGATTACGGTAAATATTCCGCAAAACACCACGCTTTATGATGCTGATATTAATGATACTATTCCTGATGGTTTAACGGTTCTTGGTGTGACTACGACACCAAATAACATCGGCACAGTGACAACAACAGCAAATCCAAATGGTACAACGACAGTTGTGTGGGATGTCGGAGATGTGTCGTATAATCCGATACCACAAGTTATTCTCACAATACAAGTGCGTGTAGACGATGCGTTTTTTGACGCAACACTACTGGATGGGTTGCCGATCAGTGTAGATGGTGATGCACAAGATGTATTGACAAATAATGCGCAAAATCAATGGAGTTCTTCGGATGGTGGTCCACTTAATACGGTTACCACTGACTTTGTGGATGTGACCGTTACAGAGCCATTTTCGCGCATTACCAAAACTGTTGATGAAACTATTGCCGGTATTGGTGATACGTTGGAATATACTGTGACAATTGATAATGATGGAACAGCGCCTTTACAAAATGTGCAATGGACGGATACATTGCCAGATGAACTGTTTGATGCACCAACGAGTCCAACGCTACTTTCAGTTATGCATTCGTCGCAAGGCGCACTAACAGAAGGAACAGATTTTGTATCAAACTTTGGAGCAAATCCGATGACGATTGATTTTCATTCAGGTTTATCTTCAACTATTTTGGAAGGTGGAGAGTCAATGACAATTACTTATCGTGCTATTGTGGAAAATACTGTAGTAATGGGTTCTAATCTGACAAATGCTACTACATTTAGTGGCTCATCTCAAACAGCAGGAAATCCACATGGACGTATATACACAGACAATGATAGTGTAAATGTCCTTGTTGCCTCAACAGGTATTGGTGATTTTGTGTGGCATGATCGTGATCAAGATGGTGTGCAAGATGTTGATGAAGAAGGGATTGCCGGCATCACAGTGTCTTTGCGTGACAGCGCTGGTAATCCGGTGGATGATCCGCTCAACCCTGGTACGCCATACACCGTGACAACTGATGTGCACGGAAATTATGCATTTATAAATTTGTCTGCAGGAGACTATCGCGTCCATTTTGATACGGGTGGCGCATATGCTGTGACAACACAAGATGCCGGCGGTGATGATACGATTGATTCAGATGTTGATGCAACAAATTTCATGACAGATATCATTACTTTGGGACATGATACAACAGATAATAGTATAGATGCCGGTTTTATAACGGCACAATTGTCCGGTCGCATGTGGGACGATACTGATGGAGACGGTGTACAAGACGTCGGTGAAACCGGTATTGCTAATGCGGTTGTACATCTTTTGGATGGTAGTGGGAATCCTGTTGATAATCCGGATAACTCTGGCACGTCATATGTTGTAGTGACTGACGCAAACGGAGACTATACATTCGATGGTTTATTGGCAGGCGATTATCAGGTGGAATTTGATGCACCAACTGACCGCAATTTTTCACCAAAAGATATTGGTGGTGATGATACAACTGATTCTGATGTAAATATCACAACGGGGCGCACTGACACTATTTCACTTGTGGCAGGGGAGCATAAAACATTTATAGATGCCGGTATGTATATTACTACGGTATTGGGAGGTCGCATATGGGATGACACTGATGGTGACGGTGTGCAAGATTCTGATGAAAACGGTATTGCCAATGTCACACTGAATTTGCTTGATGATGCCGGTAATCCTGTTGATGATCCGCTCAATCCCGGTACGCCATATGTCGTGACAACCGATAGTGATGGAAATTATCTTTTCAAAGATCTTTTGCCCGGGTCGTATCGCGTCGCGACTGTGTTGCCACATGATCATGCATTTTCACCACAAGATGTCGGTGGAGATGATACACAAGATTCTGATATGGATGTATCGACCGGTATAACAGATGTGATAACGTTGTCTTCCGGTGATACTATTACGGATTGTGACGGTGGTTTGTATCAGAAAGTGCGTCTCGGTGGTACTGTGTGGCGCGATGATGAACGCAACGGCATACGTGCGCCGTGGGAACCACGTTTGTCGGGTGCGACAGTGGAATTGCTTGACGGCACCGGTACACCGGTGGATGATCCACTTAATCTCGGTACACCATATACAATAACAACAGATGCAAATGGCAATTATCTTTTTGAAAATCTCGCACCCGGTGCATATCAGATAAGGATGACGGCACCATCCGGTGGCACATATGAAGCAACAGATAAAGACGCCGGTAGCGATGATGCACTGGACAGTGATGTTGATCCGGTAACATATACGACGGATACGATTATTGCTGTTTCTGGGACAGACAATCGCACAAATGATGCAGGATTCTATGCATTGTATGCAAACATCTTTGATCCGCCACATGCAGATAAAATTGTCAGTGAAACGGGAGAAAATGAAATCGCATGGGCGATGGTATGGATTAATGATGGAAATATGGCGGCAACGAGCATGCAAGTGCTCGATGATGTGCCGGCTGGCACAACGTATGTTGCCGGGTCATTTACGTGTGAGGCGCGTGGCGCATCTGTGACGACAGTATGTACATATGATGTTGCAGAAAATCGTGTACGATGGGAAGGAATTATCGCGCCAGACATGGGAGCGACTACTGAAGAAAATGCACTCAATGAAGTCGTACTCACATATCGCACAACAGTGTTAGAAGGTTTTGATGAAGTACAAAATCAAGCACAAGCATATTGGGACGCAGATGGCAACGGGGAGTTTGGCGATGACATCTTACGTGATCAGACACCTGTTTTGTCTAATGATCCTGGCACGGCAGCGGAAAACGATCCGACACGATGGGAAAAGCGTGCGGAAGCGGAAGGCAATTCCTCCATCGGTAACTACATTTGGCACGACAAAAACAGCGACGGTAAACAAGACAAAGATGAACCGGGACTAAAAGACATCCGTGTCAAGCTCACATGGGCAGGACCAGACAAAAAATTCGGCACCAGTGATGATTATGTCTGGCGTACAGAAACAAACAAAAAAGGCAAATACCTTTTCGACAATCTCCCTAAAGGCAAATATAAAGTAAAAGTCAAAGAAGAAGACATCAGAAAGTATGTCCAAACATACGACCCACAAGGCAAAATGAACAACAAAGCGACTGTAAAACTCGGTACCAACGATCATCATACTAAAGCAGACTTTGGGTACAATACACAAGAAATGCATTTGGCGAAGACGGGGGAAAGTGTGATGAGCCTTGTATGGCATTTTATCTCTGGAAGTACGGAGTGATTGTGATGAAAAATTTTTGTGATTTTTGTGATGAGGAAAAATGTGATAACATATTAAGTGTTATTGGTTTTCTCGTATTTTGTGGGCTGATCGTGTAATGTGCTAGTGATTTTAATGTACAGTCAAAGTTTTTATGCAAAAAGAAAAAAAGAAAAAAATATATCGTAGATATCAAAAACTATCATTGATATTTAATGTTTTTCTTATTATTGTATTTGGTTTGAGCTTTTGTGTCCTAGCCGCCCCTAATGATTATGATGATGATACTGTTGCAAATTATCTTGACTTTGATGATGACAATGATGGTATTCTTGATGCGGATGAAAAATATTGTAATGAAAGTACGCAAAGTATTTCTGGTTCAGGTGCTTATAAAAGAAGTCTACATTTTTTTGATTGGTCAGGCTTGAATATCAATGCTAATGACATGTCTGGTAATACTGTTCATACAGCTCAATTTACTCACAAAGGTATTACTTACAAAGCTGAGATGAAAAATGTTAGTCGATCATGGAATTTTCCTATTACCGCTATGGGCATGTCTGGATATGGTTCAAGTAGGTATAACCCTGCCGGTAGTACAGAAGCCATAAGGATGCGTTTTGAAGATGGTTCTCCTCATTCTACAGACAGTGTTACCTACGATCTTGTCTTTTCAGCTGAAAGAGGTGGCGTATCTTATCCGGTTAAGATAGCTGTTTTTGACGCTCAGTTAACAAACTATAACACCACTCCAAATAATTGGAATGAAGATTTGGAATTTACAACCGATGGAACTAATTTTACCTTTTTAGAAGAGATCGGGGGATACCCAAATAGTGCTGGAGCTATTGTTGGTGAAAATACCCAACAAATCACTTATAACAACACCATCTCTAGTAGTACAAGCACTATTTTACCGAGAAATGCAATGTTTTATACTCGGGGAGAAAATCTAACAATCTCTACCAGAGCTGATGTATTAACATATGGCAATGGTCCCGCTACACAAGCAGCAACTTATGCAGTGGTTTTGAATTGCGACACCGACAACGATGGAACCCCAGACTATCTTGATTTAGACTCAGACAACGATAGTTGTCCTGATGCATTGGAAGGTGATGGAAGTTTAAATCAATCTAATTTAAATGCCAATGGATCAATCAATAGTCCAGTTGATGTAAACGGTATTCCAACTTTAATTGGTGCCGGACAAGGTGTCGGTAACTCACAACAAGCCACTCAACTAGGGATAGGCACGCCTTTAACAGACCAAACTTACCAAGTGAATGACACTATCACTTTCACTATCACCGATGCGTACTATCAAACAACACAAGTTTTTAATGCTGGTACTCCTAACTATAGCGGTATACCGCAACAAACTACCAGCATTTCCTATCAATGGCAAGTTAGCACAGACAA
This sequence comes from Candidatus Moraniibacteriota bacterium, assembly GCA_002747515.1. GTDB lineage: Bacteria > Patescibacteriota > Minisyncoccia > Moranbacterales. Next base: position 16,787 of record PDPP01000022.1, on the reverse strand, counting down.
TGGGGCATCTTTTAGTGACATGCCAGGCGAAACAAATGCTACTTTAAACTTAACAGGTACAGTAAGTATGGATGGCAATATCTATCGTGTGATGACGAACTGTACGGATAAAGTATGCACTGAAGAATTAACGAGAGCACAACTAACAAAAACTAACACCGCTCCTGTCGCAGATAGTTCAACCGTCACAGTAGATGAAGAGTCTACAGACACAAATCTTGGACTGTCGGCACCAACCGATGCGGATGGTGATACTCTCACAATTACCGTAACAGGTCTCCCAAACCTCGGCACTGTCACAAAAGCGGATAGCACAACGATCAGTAATGGAGATACTCTTACATCAGCAGAGCTCACTGGACTACTCTATGACGCACCAACCGAATACAACGGCACAGACAATGTTGGTGACTTCACCTACAGTGTCAGTGATGGCACCGCAACAGTCAATGGTGCAACGGATATTACGGTAAATGCCATAAATGACCCGCCAACACTCACTGATGACACTGCTAATACACAAGTGAACAATCCGGTGTCAGGGAATATTCTCACTGTGCAAGACACAGATCCGGAGGGAGACGCTTTGGTGGTAACAACATCACCCATTACTGGTCCAAGTCATGGCACAATTACACTAAATGCAAATGGTGACTTTACCTATACACCGGACACTGATTACGTTGGTACAGACAGTGTGGAAATCCAAGTATGTGATGATGTTACACCGACACCGGCATGCGCAACACAATCTCTTAACATTAGTATCGGTACAAACACGCCACCTGTCATCACAACACATGACACCATCATTTTACAAGGTGAAAGTCTTAATCTCTTGGATCTTGTTGATTCAGCTACTGATTTGGAAGATGGTGACATCACTTCAAATGTTACTGTGCAAAATGATGGCGGTTTTGATAACAACACACCCGACACATACACAATTACATACACAGTGACAGATAGTGATAGCAACACAGTGACAAATACAGCAACCGTTGAAGTGCAATACACTAACGTCTTTGATCCACCAAGTGCACAAAAAATCATCACAAACTCACAGCCAGAGATGGAATGGAAAATGGTATGGATTAACGATGGCAATGCGACTGCATTGAATACACAAGTGATCGATCCGATTCCAACAGGCACAACATACATCCAAAATTCTCTCACGTGTGATGCAAGAGGTGCATCCACAACAAGCGTCTGTACCTATGACAGTGCAGAAAACCGCGTACGATGGGAAGGAGACATTGCACCGGATCCAGGCGGCACAAACGAAGATAATTCCAACAATGAAGTTGTCATCATCTTCACATCCACAGTACCGGATGAAATCAACACCATTGAAAATCAGGCACACGCATATTGGGACGAAGACGGTAGTGGGGAATTTGGCGATGATATCTTGCGTGGTCAAACACCCGTACGTACGGATGACCCAACAACAAGTACAAGTACTGATCCAACCACATGGAGAAGGGAAGGAATAGCAGAAGGCAATTCCTCCATCGGCAATTACATCTGGCACGACAAAAACAGCGACGGTAAACAAGACAAAGATGAACCGGGACTAAAAGACATCCGTGTCAAACTCACATGGGCAGGACCAGACAAAAAATTCGGCACCAGTGATGATTATGTCTGGCGCACAGAAACCAACAAAAAAGGCAAATACCTTTTCGAAGATCTTCCTAAAGGCAAATACAAAGTCAAAGTGAAAGAACAAGACATCAGAAAGTATGTCCAAACATACGACCCACAAGGCAAAATGAACAACAAAGCACACGTGAAACTCGGCAATAACGATCATCACACCAAAGCAGACTTTGGGTACAATACACAAGAAATGCATTTGGCGAAGACAGGAGATGATAATGTATTGTGGACGTTTATAAGTGTCATCAGTATGGTTTTCATGGTATGGTGGCGATTGGCTGTGAAAAAATAGTAAATAAGAAAAAATGGGGGAGATAAATAATCTTTAGTATGGCATAGTGATGAATATGATTAAGAAACACAAAAAGATTTCTCTCTCTCTTTTTTTTGGTGTGTATATAATATTTTGGTGGTGGTTTTTTCATGCGCGGCATGTTTCTATCGATGATGATGTGTCTGATGAAATGGAAAAAACGATCGAGGAGCATGTGCGTGATGAAGTTGAACAGTTCGATGAAAAAAACACTTTTAGTGATCTTGGAACATTTTGGATCACCATTAATTTTGGTGAAAAAACTATAGAAGCACCAATTGTGGAAGGTGTGACGGACGAAAAACTTGCACAGGGTGTAGGACATCACAAAACCACAGCTCTGCCGAATCACGATGGTGGGAATGTGGTGCTTTCTGGACATAGGTGGAAATTTGGCAAAAACCCCGCCTATACCGTTTTTGAAGATTTGGATAAATTGGAAACTGGGGATCGTGTCACTGTACATTATAGAAGTGAAAAATACATATATGAGGTGTATGAACGTGACACCGTTGGGGGTGATGATGTAGATGTTCTTGATCAAGAAGTGAATGAGCCAATTCTTACACTGTATACATGCACACCAAAATATACCGCATTGAAACGACTTGTGGTACGTGCACGATTGATAGAAGAATAAATATTACATATAGTCTAAAACATGGAAGGAGAAATGATTATACAATTTTTGATTGAGTATGGTTATATTATCATGATTCCACTTATGATGGCGTTTGGTCCAATCGTGACGCTTGTGGCTGCATTTATGTCATCATGGGGTGTTTTTAATGTTTATGTGGTATTTTTTGTGTCATTGGTTTCTGGAATGATAGGGGATATTGTTTTGTATTATATCGGTAAAAAATGGGGCATGCGATTTGTGACGAGTGTAGGGAAGTATTTTGGTGTTACGGAGAAGATGGTTCTTCGTATGGAAAATGCTTTTTTGTTGCATGGAGGTAAAATTATTATTGCTGTAAAATCAACAACAGGATTGTGTTGGGTGACATTTGTTGCTGCTGGAATTGTCAAAATGTCTTTTTGGCGCTTTTTCTTTTATACGATTATCGGCGGTATAGTTTGGAGTGGAGGACTTACAATTGCTGGGTATTTTTTTGGGTATATGTACAATCAAATTGTTGAATATATCTCTTGGGCAGGATGGATTATTATGATGTTAATGCTTTTTTTGGGGGTTTTATGGACAATTTATGAGAGAAAACGAAAAAAGAGCATCTTACAAAACACATGTTCAACAGATATGGTGATGAGATAAAAAGTGTTTTATCTATTGCGAAATTGTGAAAAATTGGTACTATTATACTTATGAAGAGATGTTTTATCTCTATTTTCAATTTGAATAAATATGACAGAATACGCACAAAAATTGTATCAGGTTGTCAAGAAAAGACGAAAAGAAGTGCCAGTTGAGATGCGTGACAGATATAATGATGAGATTAATATTATTAATAAATCATTTCATTTTAAAGGCACAAACGATACGTGTGTTATTTTAGTGCACGGATGGACATCGACACCGTATGAAATGCGTATATTGGGTGAGCAGTTAAATCGCGAAGGGTTTGGTGTGGATGCGCCTATGTTGTCAGGACACGGTATAAATCCACAAGCAATGGAAAAAGTTGTGTGGACGGAGTGGATGAATGATGTTATCAGAGCATATGAGCGTGTGAAAAAACAGTATAAAAAAGTATATATTGGTGGCATGTCCATGGGAGGAAATCTTGCATTACTTGTTGCTTCAAAGAAAAAAGACGTAAATGGTGTTATTCTTATGAGCACGCCATATGACATGCGTTTTGAAAAACTTGGTATTTGTATTGCGCGTGTGACAAGTAAATTTACGAAATATAAAAGGAAATATTATCCACGTTTGGGGAAGGCGCAACCAAGTATTACACAGTTAATTTCATATCAATATTATCCACTCAGTAGTGTATTTGAAGCATATAAAGCAATCAAGAAATCGTTGAATGACCTTGAAAAGATCACGCAACCAGTATTTATTGTGCAGCCAGAGCACGATCATCTTGTATCTCACAAGAGTGTTGAAAAGTTTTACAATAGGATTAGTTCAAAGAAAAAAGAAAAACGATATGTAAAAAGAGCTAGTCATAATTTTATGGGAAATGGTGAACATAAAGATGTTTTTCAGGATGTTGTAGATTTTGTTAAAAATAACTAGAAATTAAATTGGTTTGTGGCGGATTTTATCATTCTAAACTTCATAATTTGTATCCGTAATACTCATGTGCATGTATTGTAGATGTGTAAATTCTAAACAATGAAAATTGCGATATTTACAAATAATTATTTACCAAACCCTTACGGTGTCAGCACGTCTGTTGAGGGTTTTCGTTTATCTTTGATAAAGAAAGGTCATACTGTTTATGTGTTTGCACCAGAGTGGTTTGAACGTGTGACAAAAGATGAGAAAAATATTTTTCGCTATCCAGCAATTAAAGCACCAACAAAAATTGATTTTTCGCTTGTTGTACCTTTTTCTTCATATATTGATGCACAAATTGCTGAAATGGATTTTGATATTATTCATGCACAACATCCAAATTTACTGGGTATAACTGCAAAACGATGGGCGCGAAAAAAAAGTATTCCTTTAGTGTTCACATGGCACTCTTTGTATGACAGGTATGCACATTATATGCCTTTTGTGCCAGAAAAAATTTCAGCACATATTGCAATGAAAAATGCCGCATCTTTTGCTAAGCAAGCCGATTGTATCATAGCTCCAACTGATGCAATTACTTCTTTGATAAAAAAAGTTGGTGTGAATTCTCATCGAATTAATGTTGTAGAGTCAGGTGTTGATGAGAAATTATTTGCAAATCCTAATGGAAAAAATATACGCAGAAAACACAAAATAGCTGATAATGCAATTGTTCTTGTGACGGTTTCACGTCTTACAGAAGAAAAAAATGTGCTTTTTCTTGCGAAACAAGTTGCAAATGTGCTTGCTCAAAATGATAATATTGTATTTCTTTGTTGTGGGGAAGGTGATCAAAAATGTGAAATGAAGAAAATTTTTATAGAAGAAGGAGTTTTGGATAAAGTGATATTTACAGGAAAGATTGCACGCGATGTTGTCAAAAATTATTTGGCAGCAGGAGATATTTTTGTATATGCATCCACATCGGAGACACAAGGAACGATTGTGACAGAAAATATGTATATTGGGCGTCCAATTGTTGGTGTAGGGATTAATGGTGTAGGAAGTTTAATTGAAGATGAAAAAAGTGGATTACTAACAAAAGAAGATGATTCTTTTTCATATAATATACAACGACTTATTGATGATGAAACTTTGCGTAACCGTATTGGAAAGGAATCTTATGTTATTGCACGAGAAAAATATACATCTGACAAATGTGCTGAGAAGTTGTTTTCTGTATATGAAAAAACTATAACAGAATTCAAAAGATAAAATTTGAAGATAATCTATTCCATGTGGATATTTGTGTAAAAATGTGCAATTTCTTTTTTGAGGTTTTTGTGTTTTGTGAGTGATGGATCTTTTTGTAGGATTTTTTTTGCATATTCTCGTGTGAGAGTAATGAGTTTTGTATTTGCAATATTTTTCATTGCACCATCTGGGATACCACTTTGCTGTGAACCGAGAAATTCGCCTGGTCCACGAATATCTAAATCGATTTGAGCTAATTTAAAACCATCAGTGTATTGTTCCATTGACTGAAGTCGCTTACTGTTAAAATGTGTGGAAAGTAAAAAACAATATGATTGATGTTCACCACGTCCAATACGACCACGAAATTGATGGAGTTGTGAGAGTCCAAATCGTTCAGCATTTTCAATGATCATAACAGTGGCATTTGGCACATCAACACCAACTTCAACGACAGATGTTGAAATGAGTACATCAATAGAACCATTTTCGAATTTTGACATGAGCTGTTCTTTTTCTTTTGATTTTAGTTTTCCGTACATAAGTCCAAGAGAGAGGTTTGAGAAATCTTCTTTTTGTAATCGTTCGAATTCGCTCTTTGCGCTTCGTACATCTTGTAGTGTTTCAGACTCTTCAACGAGCGGAAGGATGATGTATGCTTGGCGACCATTGCTGATTTCTTTTTTTATAAATTCATAGATTTTTACTCTATTTTCTGGATGGATGAGTTTTGTTTTGATTTCTTTGCGATTTTTCGGTTTTTCATCAAGTACTGATACAGAGAGATCACCAAAAAGTGCAAGTGCAAATGTGCGAGGAATAGGTGTCGCGGTCATTGTGAGAAAGTGAGGGACAGTGTTTTTCTTTCCGTCATTGCTATTCATACTTTTTTCTGCAAGTTTTGCACGTTGAGCTACACCAAAACGATGTTGCTCATCGACGATGATAAGGGCAAGGTTTTTGAATGCAACGTCCTCTTGAATGATTGCATGTGTACCAATGACAATTCTCACTTCTCCTGAGTTGATGAGATTTAGCATTTTTGGTCGTGTTGTGGTTTGAATTAGTGCTGGGTGCGTGCCATAGTTTTTGTAAGATCCTGTAAGGAGGCCAATAGAAATGTCGTAATTTTCAAAAAATGAAAGTAATGTATCAAAATGCTGTTTGGCTAAAACTTCTGTGGGAGCAAGAATTGCGATTTGTTTTTTATTTAATGCACATTGTAGTGCGGCAATTGCAGCGACAAGGGTCTTACCTGCACCGACATCACCATTAAGTAATCGATTCATTGGAACGGTTTTTTGTATGTCAGTAAGAATTTGAAAAGCGCTCTTTTTTTGAGCATTTGTGGGAGTAAATGGAAGGCTGTCAACAAATTTTTTGATTGCATTTTTATCAAATGAGATTTTTTGTGCTTTTTTTTGTGCGAGTGCAACGCGTGATTGTAATGTAACTATTTGTAATAGGAACATTTCTTCAAATATAAATCGTTTGTGCGCAAAATTATGATCATCGACATTTCTTGGAAAATGAATGAGCTTGAGAGATCTTTTAATTTTAGGGAGATGTAGTTCATCAAGAATGTCTTTTGGAATTGTGTCAGATATAGTAAAATCCTTTTCAAAAATCATTTGGATTTGCCAGCGAATCCATTTTGATGTGATACCTGCTGTCTCAGGATAGATGGGAACTAATCGGCCAGTGCTTGTGGGTGTGCGTTCAAGTCGCTCGATACTTGGAGAAGCAAAGTGTAGTCCGTTTTTTTTATTAAAACTGATTTTGCCACTAATACGCAATTGCTTTTCTGTGGAAATAGATTTTTCGATAAATGGTTGATTGAACCAGATTGCATTTATGCTTCCTGTACTATCGTGAATTATAGCTGTGGTGATTGTGAGATTTCTCTTGTAAATACGTGTTGTGTTTATATCTGTTACTTTTCCGATAATTGTTGCACTTGTATTGGCTGAGAGTTCGGCGATGTCATATGTATGTGAAAAATCTTCATAACGTGTAGGGAAATGAAATAGAAGGTCTCGTATAGTAAATAGTCCGAGTTTTTCGCATTTTTTTGCATATGTTTTTGAGATGCGAGGGAGAGAATCAAGTTTTTGTGTGATATCGATCATGTGTATTCATTGAAAAAATGCACACCTATGATACCATAAGTTTTTAAATGTTTCTAAAAAATAAAAAACGTGGAAAGATTTTCTTTCCACGTGTTAGTAGTTTTATAAAGAATTGAGAAGCATTTTCGCTTCTTTTGCTTTTGCCAAAAGGAAGTTGAGATTGCTTTTTAGTACTTTCTCATCATCCACTGAATGTATGGATGTATCCCCAATTGCTTTTTGCAGTGCAAATATTTTTTTTGCATACAGTTTAAGGCGTTTTTCTGTCTCAAATCTCATCATTTTTTTCTGTGAGACTTCGGAAAATGTCATACACACCTCAATTTCTGCGTTTGGCAGAATTTTTTTTGCATGATTGTGGATTACATCCAGCAGAGTGATTAAATCAGATACGGGTTCTGCTGTGATTTTTTCATCAGGAAGAAAAACAAAATAGATATTGGTGTCAATAGACATGATGTGAAACTGCATGCCATAGTATTTACAGAAAAATTTTTTGAAATCCAATACCTGGTCTTGCTTCAGACTATGAGAGGAGGTAATAACAATCTCTTTAATCTGATTAATTCTTTGATGAACCACAAGCTCAATTCTATATGTATGCATGATGTCCTCCATTATTTTTCTTTGCTTTACTCTGTATTTTTTTTGCACACAAGACGCAGAGCATGTTTGCAGATGACTCTACTCTACTAGGTTGTACAAATTCACCACAATTTGTGCAGTAAAAATCCCATGAGGGAATTTCTTTTAGTATTGTGTCGAGTCTGTGAATTCGCGATCGTCTTCTGTTATTCATTGTGGCGTTTAAACTCTTTTGAGTAACGGAAGACGAGATATCACATTCATCTCCTTTTTCCACTTTCATGGAAATTGTATTTTCTTTTTGCAGAATCGCTTTCAATTCTTTCAATTCTTCTGTGAATATTTTCATCAACGATTCTTTTTGTTGTTTTGTAACAACTTCTTGCATCCCAACCTCCTGCTGGTTTAAGTTAATAAAAAGAACTACCGAGCTATTATGATTCATTTTAATGAATTTGTCAACAAAAAATTTCTTGATTTCTTATCCTTGATTTTTTAGTATTTTTTAGTACAATGGGTATTTGTATTTCATATGTTATGATGAGATTATGAGTAAAGGATTTTGGGAAAAATTAGAAACGCCTTTTTTTGCATTAGCGCCGATGTATGATGTGACGGATGCGGCGTTTCGACGCATGATTGCAAAATATAGTGCACCAGATGTAATTTTTACAGAATTTGTGAGTGTAGATGGCCTTTCACATCCGAAGGGACGTGAAAAACTCATGCATCATCTTTGGTTTGATGAAAGTGAGCGTTTTGTTGTGGCACAGGTTTTTGGTGTGTATCCAAAAAACTTTGAGAAAGTGGCACAACTTTGTAAAGAACGTGGTTTTGATGGCATAGATATTAACATGGGTTGTCCTGAAAAAAATATAGTCAAGCAAGGCACAGGATCAGCATTGATTAATGATCCAGAATTGGCAAAAGATATTATCAGTGCAACAATTTCTGGTGCAGGAGATATGCCCGTGAGTGTAAAAACGCGAATTGGATTTAATAAAGAGGAGATCGATCAATGGCTGCCGCATATATTAGAAAAAGATGTCGCAGCGCTAACGGTACATTTGCGTACACGTAAAGAAATGAGTAAGGTGCCGGCACATTGGAATCTTATGTCGCGCATTGTGGATATAAAAAATGACTTACGACCAGAAGTAAAACTTCTCGGTAATGGTGATGTGACAAGTGTTGTACAAGGAAAAGAATTAATCAAAAGGTATGGATGTGATGGTGTTATGATTGGTCGTGGTGTTTTTGGCAATCCATGGATATTTTCTGGTAATGCAATGTCAGTATCCATGGAAGAAAAATTGCGTGTGATGGTAGAGCATACAAAACTTTTTGCAGAGCTTTTTACAGGAATCAAAAACTTTGCGATAATGAAAAAACATTATAAGGCATATATAAGTGGTTTTCCACAGGCAAGTAATCTCCGTGCGCAGTTGATGAATGCGCGTGATGCTACACATGTTGAGGATATTGTTGATAATTTTTTGAGTAAAAAATAATGCAAAAGTTCAAAGATTTCTTGAAAAAAGAAAGTATTATAAAATATCTTGTAAAAACAGCGGTTTATATTGTGATATTTTTTATCATTTTATATTTTATGTGGCAGTTTCTTCTTGATGAGTCATTGATTGATGTTTTAATGCAGTGGCATTAATAAGTGTTAGATAGTGGGTAGAATTGAAATGTTGTATTTTGTACTTTTTAAGTTGTAAATTATAAATTTTTATACATGAAAATTGCAGTATTAGTGAGTGGTGGTGTAGATAGTTCTGTTGCGCTACATAAATTAAAAAAACAAGGACATGATGTTGAAGCATTTTATCTCAAAATCTGGTTAGAGGATGAAATGTCTTTTTTGGGTGAGTGTCCATGGGAGGAAGATGTGAAATATGCACAAGATGTGTGTAATCAATGTGATGTGAAGTTGCATATTGTGTCATTGCAAAAAGAATATCATGATAGGGTTGTGCGCTATACAATTGATGCTGTAAAAAATGGTCTTACGCCAAATCCAGATATGTTGTGTAATCGTGAGGTGAAGTTCGGGGCTTTTTATGATAAATATGGTAAAGATTTTGATAAAATTGCGACAGGACATTATGCGCGAACTGTGAAGAGTGATGATGGGTTGATACAATTACTTTGTGCACCAGATCCTATAAAAGATCAGACATATTTTCTCGCGATGATGCGACAGGAGCAATTACAAAAAGCATTATTTCCAATTGGAGATATGAAAAAAAGTGATGTGCGTACATATGCACGAGATCATGGTCTCGTGACGGCAAATAGAAAAGATTCACAAGGCATTTGTTTTTTAGGAAAAATTTCGTTTACTGAGTTTATTAAACAACATCTCGGTATACAAAAAGGCATATTTATTGAAAAAGAAACGGGGAAAGAGCTTGGTGAACATGATGGATTTTATTTTTACACGATTGGGCAACGTAGAGGAATTGATCTTGGTGGTGGGCCATGGTATGTGTGTGATAAAGATGTAGAAAAAAATATTGTATATCTCACGCATGGTTTTACTGGTAAAGATCAGCGACGAGATCATTTTGATGTGAGAAATATTAACTGGTTTTGTGGATTTCCTGATAAAAAAGAACTTCTAGTAAAATTGCGCCATGGAGCACATTTCTATCAGTGTAGCATTGTAAAAAAAGAAAATAATTCTGTGCATGTACATCTAGATGAAAAGGATCAAGGTATAACACCTGGACAGTATGCCGTGTTTTATGATGCACAGATATGTCTCGGTGGTGGAGTAATTGCTTAGGGCTTGTTCACAATCTCTGTATTCGACTGCAGTTTTTATTTATAGAACTCTTGCATTATTTTTATTTTCGTGTATACTTGGATGTACGTGAAAGAAACGCCTAGGAGTTGCGTTTCTGTTAGTATTTGTATTAAATTACTGTTATGTCTCAAGACAATCTTATAAAATTGGTTTCTCAAGGTGATGAAGAAGGAAATGGTAAAGGACATGTCATTTGGTCACACAAGAACGCAAAGAAATTGCGTGGTATTAAAATTGAACTAAAGAAGTTTAATCCAATTGCAAAAAAACATACAATCTATAAGGAGAAGAAATAATTATATTTAGAAAAATCGATTATGTCTCGAATATGTGAAATCACTGGAAAGGGAAGTATGACTGGTCATAAAGTCTCCCATTCTCAGGTAAAGACAAAGCGAAAGTTTAAGATCAATCTTCAGAAAAAGAATTTAATCAATCCTGCAACAGGAGAAAAAATGTCTGTACGACTTTCAAATTCTGCTCTACGCACACTTAAAAAATGGCAACGAGAAGGAAAAAAGTATGATTTACGTCAGTTGATTCAGAAATAGGTATTTCGTCTAGCAAGCAGTATGTAGATAATAAAAAGATCAAGCAATGAGCTTGATTTTTTGATAAGTAGATTTGTCTATTAAGTAATTATAACGAGTATGTTTTCTAGATTTGAAATTTTTTAATGTATCAAATGTTTATATGGTAATATGTTAGTAGTATGTTAATATATTATACATATAACAGCATAAAAGAAGGTGTTGTTACAACAATATTTTGAAGACATGCACGGAGATTACTGTTTTAATAATTGATTTAAAAAAGATTTATGAAAAAAATTTTTATCACTCGGTTTTTCAGCGATCGCCCGCAAAGAAATTTATTCATGGCAACGATGTTCACATTGTTTGGTGGGACGATGTTTTATCACTTTGTAGAAAAATGGACATTTATTGATGCAGCATATTTTTCTGTGATTACACTCACAACGGTGGGATATGGTGACATGTATCCTGTCACTGATGCAGGAAAGATTTTTACAATGATTTATATATTGATGGGTGTAGGCATTCTCTTTGGATTTATTAATACACTATATAAACATAGCAACGAGGAATTTAAGCGTGTCCGCAATAAATTGATGCAAAAAGAGAGAGAAGAACAATAAAAAATAGCAGTAATATTATAAAGATACATTTTTTTAGTTTTTAGAAAAAAGAAACAGAATATCATTCTGTTTCTTTTTTTATTTGTGAAAGTTTGTATGCTGCGTTATGATGTGAGAAGTAATTATTATAAAGTAATTTTTGTATTATGAGATCTTTTTTAGTGGCAATCGTTGGAATCATATCATTTCTTTACCTTATTAATCCAACAGCAGGTATTGTGGAGTTTATTCCTGACATAACACCTGTGATAGGGAATTTGGATGAAGCGACAGCGACAGCACTTTTGCTTTCTTCGCTTGGGTATTTTGGGATTGATATTGGTCAGTTATTCAAAAGAGAAGAGAAAAAAAACGTAAAAAATGCAAAGCTTGCAGATAAGCGAAAAAAATAATATGACAGATTTTGATACACAATACAATATGCTCAACGCAGAGCAAAAAAAAGCAGTTGATACAATCACAGGGCCAGTGATTGTCGTGGCTGGTCCTGGGACAGGGAAAACGCAGATATTGACGTTGCGAATCGCAAATATCTTAAAAAGTGCAGGAGGGGGGATTACTCCTGAGAATATACTTGCACTTACATTTACCAATGCTGGTGTTGTGGCGATGCGTGAGCGATTAGCAACGTTTATTGGTGCAGAAGAAGCATATCGTACAAACATCTTTACATTTCATAGTTTTTGTGAGGATCAGATTAAACAGAATTCTGATCATTTTCCAGAAATTACATTTTCGCGTGTAGCAACTGACATTGAAAAGATTCACATTCTCGAAAAAATCCTCACAGAAAATGAATATGATTGTCTTACAACATTTAATAGTAGTTTTCATTATATTAAAGATATTCTTTATGCAATTGATGAATTAAAAAGAGAGGGTGTAGATCCAGATAATTTTTTACATCGTATCACCGCGCAAAAAGAAGCAATTCTCAGTGATCCAGATTCATATTATAAAAGAGATACAAAAAAGAATAAAAAAGGCGATGTAAAAGAATCTGCATTAAAACCAATACACAAAAATCGAGATTTACAAAAGGTATATGCACTATATCAAAAAGAATTGAAGGAGAATAAATTGTATGATTTTACAGATATGATTATGCAATTTGTGTCGGTATCTGAGAATAATGAGGAGTTTGCATCAATTTTGCGTGAGCAATATCAGTATATTCTTGTAGATGAACATCAAGATACAAATGATGGTCAAAATCGTATTATCAATATACTTACAGATGCAGAACACCTCGGTGAACAGCCAAATCTTTTTACAGTTGGTGATGATAAACAAGCAATTTATCGTTTTCAGGGAGCAGATATTGGGAGTTTTTTGCATTTTGGGAAAAAATTTGATGATGCGGTAATCATAAATCTAAAGGACAATTATCGAAGTGCACAGGGCATACTTGATGAAGCACACACTCTCATTATGAGTGGAGAAGATAGCAAAAAACATGTAGAGCTCACAGCTTTTAAGAAAGACAGTGCACGAATTCATGTAAAGCATTTTCGAGATTATAAAGAAGAATTAGTCCATATCGCAGATGATATACTTGCAAAGATTGAAGGTGGCGTTGCACCAGAGGAGATTGCGGTATTTTATCGGGAGCACAATAATTTGCCTTTTGTACGAGAAGTTTTTGAAAAAAGAGGCGTGCCTTTTGTTGTGACAGCGAGACAGAATGTTTTGGATGATGTGGAAGTACAAAAGCTCATAACATTTTTGCGTGTAGTGCATAATCCGGGAAATGATCGAGAATTTTCAAAACTCCTTCTTCTTGACATTGTTGATATTGACGTTGATGATGCGTTGGCGATATTGGAACACTTTGGACATGTTTCACGCAAAAAGAGCATGTATCAATTTTTATGTAACGAAAAAGAACTCGTGCGGTATGGTGTAGTGGAAATTGAAAAGGTGCGTGAGTTGATTGCATTTATAAAAACACAGAAGAAACTGTCAGAAAATACATATTTAGTTGAATTTTTTGAGAAATTTGTACGAGAGTCACAGTTTCTCGAACATGTACTTTCGCAAAAAGACCATGTTTTTCTCCTGAAGAAATTATCACGACTTTTTGATGAGGTACGAGATCTTGTGTCGGAGAAAAAAAAATATAAACTAAAAGATTTAATAGAACATCTTGATACATACGAAGGATATAATCTCTCGATGGATGTGGTGCCTGGTGCAGATATGCACGGAGTAAATCTCATGACAGCACATGGGTCAAAAGGACTTGAGTTTGAGCATGTGTATATCACAAATGTCATTAATGGATTGTGGGGCGGTAAAAAAAATATCAAAAAATTTACTTTACCAATCAATGTGTTTTCGGGTGATATAGAAGATGAGCGGCGATTATTTTATGTGGCGATTACACGTGCTAAAAAGGAACTTACAATCTCTTATGCTGATCATGATATGGGAGGACGAGAGAGGTTGCCTTCGCTTTTTATTTCGGACATCAATGCTACACCTGTTGATATAGAGGAGGAAGTTGGTGGATATGAGATTTTTTTTGCACCACGTATGCGTATGCTTGCGTCAATTATTTCGCAAGAGTATATCCGAGATCAGTTTTTTTCGATGCAGTTATCAGCAACAGCACTCAATAATTATTTTGATTCTCCAATCTTGTATTTTTTCCGGAATGTGGTGCGTTTGCCAAGCACACAAAACAAGACGATGCTTTGTGGAAGTGTTTTGCATGCAGCTTTGGAAGGATATTTTAAAAAATCACACGAGAGAAAAGAATTTCTTTCAAAGGAAGAATTAATTGATATCTTTGAAAAATCGATGGAATTATTGCAGGTGCCATATGAGTATTTTGATTCGATCAAGAGGCGTGGTTATGATGTATTGGGAGGATATTATGATCAATATAGAGATACTTTTTCTCTTGATGTCGAATTGGAAAAAAAGATTAAAGCGGTTCCTTTTGATTTGGATAGTGGTGAAGAAATTTTACTTACAGGAGTCATTGATAAAATTGTACACAAAGGAGATGGAACAATCTCTGTAGTTGATTATAAATCTGGTAAACCATGGAGTAGATATGATAAAAACAAAAAAGAGTCATTGCGACGACAGGTAGTTTTTTATAAATTGCTATTAGATTCATATAACAGTGGGCAATATAATATGGTTTCAGGTGAGTTGGATTTCATTGAGCCACATCCAGACACGCATGAATATGAAAAAGAGATTATAAAGGTCAATGATAATGATGTTGTGCGTATAAAAAAAGAAATTAATACATTTGCACAAGATGTATTGTCAGGAGCATTTTTGGACGATGTCATAGAGAAAAAATGGGGAGATAGTAGTATGGATGAGTATATAGCGTTGCTTAATATGGTGAAAAAAAGATAAAAACAAAATAGAAATTTTATGTATTTTATGTTAAAATGGACATAATTAGTTGATTAAATAGTATCATTATATGATTAATAATATTATCGTTGGTGCGTATTTGGAAAAAGTGTATTTTGGTAATACAATTGCACAGTATATAGATGCATTGTTGTATTTTGTGATTTTTCTTGCAATTCTTTTTGTATTGCAACGATTTCTTATGGCGCATTTTAAGAGATTTGCAAAAAAAACAAAGACGGAATTTGATGATGTGTTTGTGGAGTTTGTACAGTCTATTCGACCACGATTGTATATAATCCTTTCTTTGTACATTGCTTTGCATACATTGAATTTGAGTGTCGTAGTACAGAGTGGGATAAATATTATTTTGATTGTTATTGTTATATTTCAAATTACACGATCTGCACAAATTATCATAGAGTTTTTTGCAAAAAAAGTGAGTAGTGGAACAGAAGAAGATGAGCATATAAAAAGTGCAACGCATTTGCTTAGTACGATCGTAAGTATTGTTGTGTGGATTTTTGGCATTATGATGATTCTGTCAAATATTGGAGTGAATATCACCTCTCTTGTTGCTGGTGTGGGTATTGGTGGTATTGCGATTGCGTTTGCAGTGAAAGAAATGTTGTCTGACCTCTTTGCATCTTTTTCTATTTATTTTGACAAACCGTTTAAAGCTGGAGATGCTGTCAAAATCGGTGATGATGTGGGAGTGGTTAAAAAAATTGGTATCAAGACAACCCGCATCGTATCTCGTACAGGTGAGGAGTTGGTGGTGTCAAATCAGGATATGACATCATCCCGTGTGCACAATTATAAGACGATGGATTATAGAAATGTGCGTTCTTATTTTCATGTTTCTTTTGATACATCTGCAGATGTGTTGCGACAAATCCCTGATGATATTGCAGAAATCATCGCACAAATAGAACATGTAGAATGTAAGCGTGTACATCTTAAGGAGTTTGGTGAATGGGGTTTACTTTTTGAAATCATGTATGTTGTTGATTCACGAGATTATACGCTACATATCAATGCGCAACATGCGATTAATATCGGTATAAAGGAAATGTTTGATAATAAAAAAATTGAATTTGCATGTCCACCAGATATGAAAGAACGAAGGCTATAACACAGGGAAAAAAGGAAACAGGTTTAGGCCTGTTTCTTTTTTGTGGTACAATAAATCATGTAAAACAAATTAATATAAAATATATGAAGAAATTGTTTTCGTTTTTTCTCATCCCTTTATCCTGTATGTCATTTTGTGCTTTTGGCATGTACACACAAACACAGGA
>PDPP01000021.1 GCA_002747515.1 Candidatus Moraniibacteriota bacterium | reverse complement strand
TGATTTTCTGTGTTTTTTTGAGAATTGTTTTGACATCCCATCACAACAAAAACAACCAGTAGAACTGGGATGATGAGGAATTTCTTTGTGAGAGAGTTGTATATCATAATGTTTTTTTCATTTCATTATTTGCGAATGTTGCAGTGTATAGTATATCAAATATTGTGTCAACGATTCATTTTTCTTTGATGAAGTATATTAAGTATTGTTTATGAATATGTATTTTTATTTAAACAAAAAGCCACAAATTTCCATTAAGAAAATTTGTGACTTTATAACTAATTTTGTAAATATTATTTGGAAATGTCTAATCTGATAGAAATCACCTTTCAACGCATTGATCATACATGAAAATTACTGGACATTATTTTCTTCAACAGAAATCGTTTCAAGAATTTGTCGTACTTTTCTTGTAGGTGTGATATGTGCGGTGCGATATTCTGGGAGGATGCTCGTCATAATGACAATTTTTCTTTCGTATGGTAAAAGAATTGTTGATGCATTTTTGCGCCCCCGTGTAATGATCGTTGACTTAAATTCCTTACCTGCAATGGTGATGAATTCTGATTGAGAATACTCCGTATTAACATGTTCTTTGTCCATAAGAAATGTCATTTCTTCTTCTGATGAATTTTCAGGATACAACAGAAAAACCTCACCAAAGCTGTTTTTTACAATTTCATCATAATATGGCCCACTGCCTTTTGAACGTACATAATCTCCCCCTATTTGATTCATGATGTCAGAGCTGATGTTTTTTGCGCATATCACACCGTTATCTCCTCTCATTGCAACATCTTGCCATGGAAAAACCCCACATTCCCAACCATGCGGTGGAATAAAAGAGATTTTGGTGCCGTTGAGATCAAATGTGCGAAGTGTGTTGTGATTGTTTTTTTGTGTGTAGAAAAGTATGATACTTGCGGTAAGGAGTACACCGATTGATATTATGATGATAGTGCGTTTTTTGTGTAACATATTTTTACATTTCATTATTTGCGAATACTGTGGTGTATATTATATCAAATATGTTGTCAATAGATAGTCTTACTTAAAAATGAATTACTCACAATTCAAATTATTGAATTATATGATACTACAACACAAGAAAATCTCTCAATGTATACACATCAAGAGATTTTTCTATAATTCCAAAGATTTAATCTACGCACCACATCCAGCATCAGTATTTGCTTCTGAAGTAGTTCCTCCGCCAAACCCCGCAGCAGGACCTGTGCTTGAAAGTTCTGCTTGACATTCCTCTGGCTGTTCTTCAAATCCTGAACATACCGCAGCAAGTAAACTTGCACTATCACGTCCAGACTGAATTTTTTCACCATTGATTACAAGAGTTGGCGATCCCTGCACACCATATTTTTCATTTTCCTCCTTATAAATATTGAATTGTGGAAATTGCCCACTAACCCATGCACTTTTGTCTTCGAGTAATTCTGTAACCTTGTACGCTTCATCAGTTACAGCAACACACTGATTAAGAATTGCCTGATTGATATTAGCAACAGTATTGCATCGTGTAGCATCTCCATCTTCGAGGAAACATGTAAGGTATGTCAAAAACTTTTGTGGTTCTTTTTCTTGGATGCAATATTGACGCAATTGCTCTGTCACTTCCTTCACTCCATGCATCGCATAATCGACAAATTTAAACTTTCCGTCAATCTTATTTCCAAGAGCTTCAAAAACTGGAATCATACCCTTTTCAATTTGCGTGCCATATGGACAGTGACTCATCACGAAAACCTCAACTTCTGGTTTTGATAATTTTGTATGTGCTTCTGTAGCTGGCATCCCCTCTGTCGCCATCCCTTCTTTCGTTTCTTCCGAAGGATTAACCTCAATCACTTGCGGAATAATATACATCATATCTTTTGTAATATATAGAGGTGGCACCTCTTCTGACTGGCCCTCTACAACAATTTCAACGCTATAAAAACCTTTTTCCTCCATCACCTTACCTGCACTAATTGAGACATCAGCTGGCACATTAAGCGCGAGCCATTCATTTACAGTGTTTTTTACTTCCTCTGCTACGTTATCACTCACAGGCACAGGTTCACCGGTCCTTGCGTTTTTTTCTTTGTTTTTTCCGACTACAACCATGATTAGTCCGATAACAATCAAACCAATAATAATCCATACAAAAATGTTTTTTCCACCTGACGCACAAGATCCATCAAAACATTTTTTACCCTCTTTTTTTTCAGAATCTTTTATCTTCTCCTTTTTTTTCTCAGAAACATCCTTCTTCTTTTCTTCTACCATGCATTTTTTATTAAAAAATTATACTTTAAAAATTAGTTACTAAAGTTTTCATTATATTATCATACCTATGTTTGCCGTGCAAAATTCAGTGTTTTAATGATAGTTCGTGCTATCCGTGCTGTTGTATATCCCTTTGGGATATCAAGATCAAGTAAAAAATCATCAATATCTTCAACCGACAAACTATACGCTCGCAACATTTCATCAAGTGTAGGAAAAAAATTTTCTAATAAATCATTATTATCAATCCATTTTTTTTCCAAAATAGCACTACCATTATCCTCTAATACGAGAACAACATCTTTTTCTTTCAATTGCAATCTTATATTCATGAAAAAACGTTATTTATCAATTATTTTAATAATATCACAAATTATCCTCTTTCAAATCCACAAAACATTTCTCCTGCAAAACTGATACAATCTGCATACAATTTTCTAAACCTGAATACATGAAAACATCTCACAAAAAACAATCTTTATTCAAATACATTTCTTCAGCACGTTGTACCATAAACATTTCAATTGGAAATTTGTCAAAAAACAAACCAATTATTTTGCTTTTAATTTTATCGTTTGGATCATTTCATTTTCTATGCGGAGATTTTCTCCTTGCATATACATCAAATTCACTTCAAAGACACTTCCCCTTCCATCCTTGAAATAATATTCTTTTTTACGATTATATCCTTGTGTCAAAGCAAACTCTTCAGACATCACTTCTTCGCACATCCACACATCTCCACTAATATAACGTAAATCACTCTTTGAGATATTATTACATTTTTTTTCCAATTTTACTTCCTCCGTATCTGGATATACGCCAACAGTAATACGTGCGATACATTTATCATACTTATTGCGTGCACATGCCTCTGGATGAAACATCGTACCGTCAATTAAATTAAACTCCCATCCGAGAGGGTATTTCATTTCATATGCATATTCTTCACTTACATATGTATACCAATTGGATGAATCAACAAAATCACTATTTAATTTAATGTCATCCCATTCATCTTCTGTGATAATGTGCACATTCATCTCTTCATTTGTGGTAAAAAACAACATCGAAAAAATTACTCCTACCAGAAGAATAATTAATGCGATAATAATTTTTAATTCTTTTTCCATAAATACACCAAGTCACTCATACAACACATGATAAGTATATCGTCTTTTTTTTATAAAATCAAAAAATTACACCCGTTGACGCAACTAAAAAAATCATTATGATAGATATAATATCTTTTGAATGATATACTATACTCATGACGACAATCGCAAGAAACAATAAGGCAAAATTTGATTATGAACTCATGCAAACATATGAGGCTGGTTTGTCTTTGTATGGTCATGAAGTTAAGTCCATAAAAACTGGTAATATCTCGCTCAAAGGCGCTTTTGTCACAATGAAAGGTGAAGAACTCTATCTTACAAATGCTCTCATCCCTCTTTATAAACATGCAGGCAATATTAAAGAATATGATCCAAATCGCTCTCGCAAACTTCTTGTCAAAAAATCTGAAATTCGTTCTATTATCGGAAAAAAGAAGCAGGCAGGATTGACATTGGTGCCAATTCGTGTTTATACTAAGGGAAAGTTTGTGAAAGTTGAGTTTGCACTTGCACGTGGCAAGTCAAAACACGACAAAAGACACTCAATTAAAAAGCGTGAGACTGATCGATCGATTGCACGCGCGTTCAAACGTTCATAAACAATTGGGGATGCTAAGCTTTCGACAGTTTGTTGTTTGCTGATATGCACGTCGGGCACATATACTCATCCCGTTAAAATGGTATATACTTTTGATAAGTGCAAACTTTGTCAATAAAGTAAAAGCGGCTTTCACGCCGTCTTTTGCACCGTCTCTCGCGTAATAAACGCCTGAGCCACTCGCCAACTGATGTCTCGTAGGTTGGTTGTAGTGTCATATTTTCGAGACTCGTTTCGCATATGTATCTTTGCACATGAGGAATTAAATTTTCAAAGATAGGTCGAGAGATTTTTTGAATGTCTTCTCACTCTCTACCGAACACGTTCAATTTGCATTGACATGAAAGACATCTCTAAACGTGTAAGAAGTATTTTCAAATATACAAATTTGGACGTGGGTGCAATTCCCACCATCTCCACAATATTTTAATTATTATAAACAAACCACAATGCGTAGAAGATTTCGCCGAAAACCAAAGAAAAAACCGCAAATACCGCAAATGCGTGCAAACGAGCGGATTTTTGCCGATCCTATAATTCTCATTGACCACAACGGTGAACATGTCGGTGAAATCGCATTATCAGAAGCGCGTACGATGGCAGAAAGTGTAGGACTAGATCTTGTAGAAGTTTCACCAAAAGCGCATCCACCAGTTTGTAAAATTCTAGATTACGGAAAATTTCAATATGCTCAAGCGAAACAATACAAACAAAGCAAATCACAACAAAAAGTCGTCAGTACAAAAGGCGTACGCATCGGACTACGAACTGATACACATGATCTTGATTTCAAAAAACGCCAAGCGGAAAAATTCCTTTCAAAAGGCAATAAAGTAAAAGTGGAAATTGTACTTCGTGGACGCGAAAAAGCACATCAAGATCTCGCAAAAGAAAATATCCAAAATTTTCTTAATGCACTGGAAGTACCATTTCGCACAGAAGAGCAAATAAAAAAATTTCCTGGTGGATTTAATACAATCATTGCACCAGAATAAACATTTGACAAAATACACTATTTCCTATAGAATTTCTTAACAGTCACTACATTGATGTAGTTTTTTGTCATCCTGAACTTGTTTCAGGATCTCGACATTGTGCGAGGTTTTGTTTTTGATCAAGATTCTGAAATAAATTCAGAATGACAGTGGTGATATAAATTATTGTTTTAGAGAAAAATTATGCCAAAGATGAAAACGCGAAAAGCACTTGTAAAAAAAATTAAAGTATCAAAAAACGACAAAGTACAACGTCGTTCTACTGGACAAAATCATTTCAATGGAAAAGAATCAGGCAACAAAACACGCGCAAAACGCAGTGATAAACGCCTTTTCAAAACTGATGAAAAAAACATTCTCAAAGCACTAGTCAACTAAATTCTATCATTCTAAATTCTAAATTATGGCAAGAGTAAAACGTAGCGTCACAGCAAACAAGCGACGCAAAAATCTCCTCAAACTAACCAAAGGTTTTAAGTGGCGCAGAAAATCACATTATCGTGCAGCAAAAGAAGCAGTTCTCAAGGCAGGAAAATATAAATATCGTGATCGCCGTACAAAAAAGCGTACAATGCGTAATCTCTGGATCCTTCGACTCAACAATGCACTAAGACTACACGATGAAAAATATTCGACATTTATCAACAAAATGAAGAAGAAAAATATCGAACTCGATCGCAAGGTACTATCACAACTTGCAATCGAAAACCCAGAAACATTTGCGCAATTTATAAAAGAAGTAAAATAATACTATAAAAAACATCCGCTCTCCTGTGGATGTTTTTTTTCTAGAAATTACGGTTGATGGTGAGATGTAGGCAAAATTAATTGACAAAACAATAAAAATGTGATACAATTTCCTATCACAGTTAAAGTACTGTGATAGTATCTAAAACTGTAAAAAATTTAAGTACATTACCAATTTAATAATAATGGAGAATAAATACAATGAGCGAAAAGAAAAATTCCATAAAAAAAGCAACTGATACCGCAAATGAAATAGCTAGTGCAATGAGCCATGGACACACGCTTTTATCTTTTGTAAAAAGTTTTTTAGGATTATCACAGGGAAGTAAATCCGCAGAATCAGCTGGATTACAAGCTAGTGCTTCTGGAAAAGGAAAAGCTGATGAACGTTTGTTTTTTACTGCATGTGCTCGCGCAGAAGAAAGACTGATTCGTGAATTCAAATATCATGAAAATGATGCAAAAAGAAGAATTCACAACATCCAAAAAGAAAGAGATGCTCTTGATCCTATAACTGATGAGGCTGTAATCCTTACAATTGGATTAGAACAAACAAAAAATGCACAAGGCATTTTTCAAAACATTGATGGTCAAGATATAATCATTATGTTAGCCAAACATGATGACAGAAATTTCACACAAATGTGCTTTAAAGCAATGGCACGCAGCAATGAAGTTTTGCCATACAGATTAAAGCAAATTGAAGAAAAGGTTAAAGAATTTAATGATGCAACAGAAAAATTCTTTAAAGATAGTACTTATGAAACAAGAAGAGGTGTTTTTTGGGATTTTGTTCCAATCGTTAACCTCTTTACTACACGGAGGAAAAAATAATGGAATTTATAAGAATTCTTCAAATATTTCGACAGTCAGATGCTTGGGCTATGCCCCATCTCCGTCGAGCGCATGCGATATTGACAAGCATTGCAGCTCTACTATCTGCACTAGTCATCCTAGGATATTTCTTGAATATACTAGGGTACAAAGGTATTAATATACTTATTGGTGTGATTGGAATTCTGGGTTTAGCAGTAAATTCAATACACCCCGGAATTACACTACGTGTATTCCAAATAGGTGCTGCTACAGGAATTCCAAATCCCAAGAAAAATTTTTGGGAAGGTGGCGAAGATTTTCTAAAACTTTACGCCCGTGGAATTCACCTCATTCTCTTTTATTATTCTGGTATATTTTTTGCTCTAGGCCTTATAGGCTTTGAGCAATACCCCAAACTTTTTTGGGTAGCATTACTAGGAATTATTCTTTTGGCTCTCTGGCCAAAAGAAACTAATTAACAAAACGGTCGTGCGCAATGCGCACACCGTTTTTTCTATTTTGTAACAAAAAATATTCTAATCACAAAATATGTTTAGACATTACCAGAAATTATTGACAAAACAATAAAAATGTGATACAATGTCCTATCACAGTTAAAGTACTGTGATAGTATCTAAAACTGTAAAAAATTTAAGTACATTACCAATTTAATAAAAGGAGAAAAAGAAATGTCTGAGAAAAAACATTCCTTAAATCTGTTTAGAAAAATCGTTGTAATAATAGTGTTTTGTATTATAGGATTTGTTATTTTACAACCTATAGTTTCATCAGAACGATTCAAGACTCGTGTTGATCATATTGCTGGTGGTTCTTTGATGAGATCACTGAAATTATCAGATTTTCAGGTAACCGCTCATAAAATTCTTGAGCAAAATTCTGAAAACACAAATCTGATGTGTCTTGGAAAAACATCTATAGATCGTGAAAGAAACCTTACATCGATAATAAAAAAAATACAAAGAGGCGAAGAAATCAGTGTATATGAAAAAAAATGCATACAACAAGTGGACGATGGACCAGCATCTTTCAAAGAAATTGTTAAGAAAACAGTTTCTAATATAAAAAATATCTTCACAGATGAGGAGTACACATTCTTCTATCACCCCACAAAACCAGGATGGCAAAGATTTGATGTTCCTGGCACTGGTGATTACGAAGTGAGTTGTAGTGGATTGTATTCACAAAAATTCACTAATCGTAGAAAAAACATCGGATGCGAAGGAATTAATGACGTCATAATGCCAGAAGAGTACAAAATATTTGATGAATCAAAGGCGTACGGAACTGCATTAATTCAAAAATACGATAGATATTTTCTTGTGAATTTAAATATTGTTCAAATTCCAAGATCATATTCAAAAATCACAGGAGGATTAACTCTTACTGTAAGCAGATAAGAAACGGTCGTGCGCAATGCGCACAACCGTTTTTTTTTTTTTTGAAAAACTCTAACTTATGTAAACATACTTGCTACTGCTCGCACGATTACAAGTGCAAGAACCGCCACTGCAAGACCTGCAATAGAATATTGAATTGTCTTTTTTGCTGTATCTGCTCGTGTTTGATCTCCTGCTGACGTCATGTACATGATACCACCTATGACGAGCATCAGTACAGAAAGCGTACCGATAATGCCGAGTAAGAGGTTAAGAATGTTAAAGAGGATTGTGCTAAGCGGTGTAGCATTTGCTACAGCACTTGAGTTATTGGTCGCACCGAGCACATTATAGATTTCAAAGAGAAACGTCGGTGCTGCAATCGCAATCGCAAGACCGATGATTGCTGATGTAATAGCTGTCTTTGCTAGTTGTACACGTCCTTGATCCCCTGCTGATGTGATATAGATGATTCCACCGATGACAATCATCACTGTTGCGAGAACCGCCACAATCCCCTGTACAGTAGTAAGGATGTTTTCCAACAAACCATCTACAGTGCCAAATTGAATTGGATTTTTAAATGTTGGAGAAGAACCGCCTCCAGATGCAATTGCTGCAGGACTTCCACCAGGTGCAATTGCTGCAGGACTTCCACCAGGTGTAGTTGTTGCAGGACTTGTTGTACTGGGATTGGAACTAGCTTTAGCGATTCCTGTTGCGTTAGTAGCAGGATTTTTTGTTCCATTAGGATTTGCATTTGAAGGATTGGTTGCATTTGTATCAGGTGGATATATCTTTCCATCAGCTGTTTTGATCTTTACTGTATATCCAGCACCAGGAATTTGAAGATCGGTCATGTATCCTGTGACATCATCAATATCAACGCCATGCTCTTGAGCAACTGTTGCCACTTTATTAAATAAATCCTGTGACATTTTCTCATTCATCTCTTTTACCATTTGATTAACCTCTTCATGAAACCGCGGTTGACCTTCTTTTGGAAATTGATCCCTATATCTCTTGAGCATCAACTCACCAACTCTTGTTCCTGAAATTTTAGAACTACCTAATGCTTTTTTATATTTATCAAATACATCATTATAATTTTCACCACTCGCTGTACTCTCATCCACTACTTCTTCAATTCCGTCAATACGCCTCCTTGTATAATCATAATTTCTCTTCTTCTCTGGGACTTCAGCAATAAAAGAAGCATTTGGTGTAAAAGCAATTACATCACCAATATATGACCACTGTCCCCCTGTAATAAGGCCTTCAACAGATGGACTTGATGATGTAAAATTTTGTAATTTATTAATATTATTCAATGCTTGTTCACTTGTCATGCCAACATTAACAGATTGCATATAAATATTAATGTTTTTTTCTGATTGTTCAATAAATTGCCTTGAAAGCAATTTTTGTGCTTCTGCTTTTGTAATAGTCGCTTGTGTAGAAGAAATATGCAAAAAGAACAATATAAAAAAACAAAATGTTGGAAAAATGATATATGTGATTTTATTTTTTTGTATTTTCATATTTTTTTATAATAATTTTACCCTGCACCAAGTGCATTAGAAACAGCAGACGTAATTACAAAACCAAGTAATGCCACGATAAGCCCAACAATTGCAAAAGTGAGCATTTTTTTTGCTGTGTCAACACGTCCTTGATCTCCTCCTGACGTGACATATATGACACCAGCTATCACAATCATAAGAATTGAAAGTGATGCTGTGATGCGCAAAATCCAATATAAAACTCCTTCCAATACTCCTAAAAAGCTATGATTGTGCACGAGACCATGTGATTGTGTCGGTTTTGTTAATTGTGCCAATGCAATACTTGGAAAAGTTACTATTGTCAGAAATAGAGATATAAAAAAAATTTTTGAGTTTTTCATATATATTTTTGAGATTAATAACACTACCACGCACCAGTTGCTGATCCCACTGCAATGACAATCACATAACCGAGAAGTGCTACGACGAGACCGATGATTGCAAATGTAAGAATGTTTTTTGCTTGAGTGACTTTTTGATCATCACCTGCTGATGTGATGTACATGATACCAGAAACAACAATCATAAAAATTGATAACACAGCAATAAGACCTGTGACAAATTTTGTCACATTTTCAATGACATTTCCTACATCACTGTCAGATAAACCTGTTTTTCCTTTTGTCGGCACACAAACCCCTTTATAATTACTTGTTCCAGTAGGACACTTAACTGATGACCCTTGCTGTTTTTTTGCTGGTGGTACACAGACACCATTTTGATTCATATATCCGCCATTAGGACACGGTGCTGCATATGTCGCAAGTGGAAAAATGAAAAACATCAGGCTAAAAAGAAAACAAAATAGTTTTTTCATAATTTTTCTTTTATTTTTTTCTTATTTTATATTATACCATTAAACTATTTGAAAACCAAAAATACTTATATATCCAATGCATCACTGACAAGAGAAATGATTACAAATGCAATCGGTGCAATGATCAAACCTATAGCACTCCTCTTCCACCACTCCATTGCCTTATCCATACGATCCTCATCTCCACCAGATGTGAAATACAATATTGCTGCAATAATCACAAAAAGCAATAAATACATAACCCATATCCCAATAAAAAATTGGATTGCATCCATTATAAATCCAATGATATGCGATACGATATCAAATATTTCAAAATTGAGACCATTTTTCTGTTGTGGATTGTACTGTGCACTTACCAGATGTGGCATAAATGCAAAAAATTGTATTATTATATATTTTTTCATAGTATGATTCTAATCACATTTTTCACAGAGAGTATACCACCAATCAATAAAAAAGAAAAAACGAGGTACATGCCCTCGTTTTTTTCGTTGATATTTTCTACAATTCTATATAAAAAAATACTATTCCTTACTTACCCAGCACCAAGTGCGCCTGAAACCGTAGAGACGATTACAAATCCGAGGAGTGCTACCACCAAACCAACAACCGCATAAATAAGCCATTTTTTTGCTGATTCTACCTTACCTTCATCACCTGCAGATGTAATGTACATAATACCAGCAACAACAATCATCAAAATACTTAGTGATGCAAGAATTCCGAGAAGCCAGTTAATAACTTGTGTTAAAAGACTATTTGCATCTGCCTGTTTTGCCATGCCTTTTGGAGCATTACCTACTTTGTATTGTGCAGAAACTACTGCCGGCAACAAAAGCACCGTTGACAAAACTGCATACATAGTATTTTTCATTTTCTTTATCATGTATTGCCACCCCCTTTCTCAATTTCATTTTTATTTTTCATATCCTTATTATCGCATATCTGAAAAATTACACAAGACTACTTGTAACCGCATGTACAATAACCAATGCTAACACTGCCACAAGAATCCCAATGACACCTCCTACAAGAGCCTTCTTTGCAAATGCAACACGCTCACTATCCCCTCCTGACGTAATATACATCACACCAGATACCAAAACAACTAGAACTGCGAGTACACCAACAATCATTAATACAAAATTCAACACATTAAGAAGAATGTCACTCAATCGTGGTGCATCTGCCATTGGTCCTGCTTGTGCAATATGTATAAATCTCATCACTATACAAAATTAAACCTAGTTAATGATCACAAATTTTCATATCTTGGCTGTAAATTTTGTGCACGATGTGCACCAAGACTAATAGCATCATGTACTGACATGTTTCCTGTATTTACATTATCAATCATATCTGCAAATATCGCTTCAATTGCTTCAGGATTATGTCGTCGCCATGATCTTGCAATTAAATTACCCTGTGCAAATGCACCAAGACGCACATCAGAAAGTTGCTTTTCAACAAGATCGACTCTTGCTGCAGGCTTCCCTGTATTCTCGAGATATTTTTCTGTCAAATCAAATTCTGTCATATACACGAGTGCCTCACCACTTATAGCATTTGCAATCGTTACACCATCAGAGGTTGGGAAAGTTAAAGCCTTGAGTAATTGCCATGCCTCATGAATACGCATATCATTTGTCACTTGCATTGATTCACTCGATTGTACAGGCACTTTATTTTTTGCTACAACAAGCACCCAATAATTTGCATAATTCACTTGACCGCCCGCCATGTCACGTGAAGTCTGTGGCAATTCGGCTACTGCAAAATTTAACTTTGCATTTTTCGCTTTGATTGTATCGTAATGATATGAATAATTGATTGTCATTGCAGTTTCTCCTTGAAAAAATTCATCAATAGAAAATTTTTGCCTTTTATTCCACGTATAGAGTGGTGAAGCTGCTGATGCAAAGCTTGTATAATACTCTAACGCTTTCTCACTTGGCATACCACTGATCCCTTGCACAGGCTCTCCAAATGTCACCGCACCATCATTTTCTCGTGACATTTCTACACCGTTTTGAAGCATGAGTA
Organism: Candidatus Moraniibacteriota bacterium; assembly: GCA_002747515.1. Classification (GTDB taxonomy): domain Bacteria; phylum Patescibacteriota; class Minisyncoccia; order Moranbacterales. The sequence goes on along the minus strand of PDPP01000021.1, from coordinate 44,935 downwards.
CAGTCAAAATATCCGCAGAACGATTAATGTTAAAAGCTGTTCCCATTGCTGCAGCACTTTGTGCAAAATTTCCAAACTCATCAATATCCGTCAATTTCTTTACAATATCATCAAATTCTTCCCATGTTTTTGGTGGTTGTGTTATACCTGCTGCGTTGAAAATGTCTTTATTATAATACAATCCTAGTGAATCCACAGAGAGCGGCACACCATAAATCAACCCATCTATAATCATGTCATTTTCTACAACATCGACAAAATTATTGCGAAATTCTGCTTCCGTTACAATATATTCTGGCATTGGAACAATTTTGTCCTGAAAATCTGGAAGCCATGAACTTTGAATCATAAAAATATCTGGTCCATTGCCAGCAGCAAGTGCATTAAGTAAATCATCTTTATATGATTCAATAGTATGTTTTTGATAATTTACTGACGGCACATTACTATTGACTTTTTCATACTCTGTAAAAATATCAGAATACGCACTAGAGTTATCAAAAGTACCCCACATTTCTAAATTTACAGCATATTTGTTATTAGCTGGCTTCAATCCGCAACCAGAGAGAAATACCATAGAAAAAATACCAATGACCACAAAAAACTTTTTCATAAATTTTTTCACTATTTAAAAATAATCTATTTAACAAAAACAAAGGCATAATGATACCTTCCTGCATCCAGTTTTTTTTCATCTGCAAAACCCGCCTCCATCGCATATTTTTGTACTTCTTCAGCTGACACTCTTTCTTCCATGCCAAATCCTTGAACCGCATCTTCTGTCCACCCAACAACCAGTAAATTACCACCACCATTCAACACACGATATGACTCAGCAAAAAGCGCTGGACGATCCTGATTTTGTAAAAGAATTTTACGCATGATCACATGGTTTACCGCAGAATCCTCCAACCCAGATCCATTTACCTTTTCCAGATTTGATCGCTTTGTCACAATATTTCTCAATCCAATAATCTGTGCACGAGAATTTACTGCTTCAAGCGCAGAAGATAGAACATCAAAGCAATATACTGTACCATCTACTACAATCTGTGCCATTGGAATTGAAAAAATACCTGGACCACAACCAAAATCTGCAATATTATGATCTTTTTCAATATTGCATTCTGCAAGTAATGTGTTTGGATCTAATACAATGTCTTCTGGATGCTCCATATAGAAATCGTCTAACTTTTATTTTTTAATTATACCACAATTACCACAAAGAAAACAAAAGTTATTTTTTAGATCACTTTACTGACACGCTTTATGTATGATTCATAAAAATATTGTATATTACAAAATCTTTTAAAAAATATATTGGCAGTGTTTCTTGAACGAAGTTCGAACATTGTGTATGAGCAAAATCCGCAAGATTTTGATTAACTTCACACACACGGAGCGTGTGGTGCTTTGTATTTCTTCGTACACTCGGATTTTGTGGTGGTGCGAATAATACGCACCTCGCACTCCCTCTGGTCGCGCACGCAAAACCAAAAATTTCCTTTCCTTTTAAAACGGCAAGATGTAAGGGAAGTCACAAAATATTGAAAGGAAATTTTAGGGTTTTAATTGCAGCACTTCACTCCTACGAAAAAGGCTTGTAAATGAAATATAGCATGGTGCTGTCTGCATATCACCTTTTTCTTCATCGCTTGCGCCGACCCGAATCACTACGTCTGTGGTAAATCTAAAGTCCGTTCGCTCAAGAGTAGAACCCTCTTCAATTATTCAAATCTACAAGCTTCAACAAATTTGAAACCAAATGTTACAAACTCAAAGATCTCTGTTGTACGCAATGCAAATTTATATTCCCCAACAACAATGCCCATGACCTGCTGGTGCTTGATTTTGTAGTAACCACTTAACTTTCATGATGTTTGCTATTACTTGTATGTTGTATTATCACACAAAGACTGTTTTTCCGCATTTTTTATAAAATTCTCAATTCTGTTCTCCGCAAGTTTAAAATATTTTTTATCTCTCTCAATTCCAAACCATTTGCGCTCTAACGCTTCAGCAACAACTGCCGTTGTGCCACTCCCCATAAATGGATTAAAAACAATATCACCTTTATTACTTGCGAAAAGCAAAACTTGCTGAATAAGTTTTAAAGGTTTTTGTGTGGGATGTGCCTTTATTCCGCTCTCGCCAACAAAAACATTTAATCCCAAACTCTCATTTGTGCCGTCGGACGTATTTATGTTATCAATTTCAAAATCCTTATCTGTGGGAAAAAGTCTGAAATTCTTAATTGTATTTTTTTTTGATAAACATGTTATTGCATAGAGTATAAAACTGAATTATTTTCCAAATGTTCTAGAAAATCCTCAATTGTTTTAGGAATAATGAATAAGTTTTCAGTTTTCTTTACATAATCAATCTGTCTCGCAGAGTCACTAAATATACTTGGGGCAACAAAATAGCACATTGCACTCTCTACTTTTGGTTTAAATGCTTCGAGATGCCTACTAATCGGCCATACCTCCATCATTGTCTGGATACGACCCTCTGACATGGTTACTTCAACCAACACGCCATTCTGATTTTCAAAACACTCTATGTCTCCTGTGTTGTTTGTGCCTGCAGCGGTAGATGTTGGCAAACCTTCGTCATCAACAGGATAGTTGGGAGAAACTCGGATATCTGGAAATTTTGATTTTATAGCTATAGAAGCTAGAAATTCAAGGCGTACAGGTGCCGCAATATATTTCAGAATGTCGTTTTTTGACATTTGTTTCTGCGCCAGTATCATCATCTCCTTCCGGATTTCATCCCATGAAAAAGTATTTACCCATTTCTCAAGATAAACGCTTTGTTCTTCTGCTGTTGTTAGTGTTACAGATACAAGATTATCATCTATTGTTGAAACATATTTAAAATATTCTCGTTCATTCGTGTATTCAGAATAATCAGAATAAGTAGCAAGTATATAACGAACTTTATCAATTTCTTTTTGGTTTATATCAAGAAAGCGTCCTGCACCACGAAGTGAAAAAATGCCAGTAAGGCGCATTTTTCGAATAAACTCATCCACATAATCACTTGTGAGCGAACTAGGTTTAAACTTTTTATAATCACCTTCCATAATATCGTCAACACAAACGTCAACAATTACCTCAAAACTCGGATTTAGTCCGTGTCGTTCACGAAATGCTTTAATAAATCGGTAAAGTGCATTTGAATCGTTATTTTTCCAGAATGCAACAAAAGGCAACTCTAATTTTGATATACCCGCATCTGATAATTCAGGATCATCTTTTAATTTCTGTATTACTTCCAAAAGCAAGATAAGCGGAACATTGTCGTTTAGAACACGAACAAACGGATTTTTGCGTTGGTATTTCGCAAGCGCATTGAGAAACGCATGTTGTTCAAATTCAGGGTGTACATCATTTAAGCCAATCAAACCATCCTCAGTGGTAATTTCTATTGATTCCGCAAGGAGATTACCAATTTCTGAAAACTGAATATTTTCTCCTTGTTTGTAATACACAAAACCTAATTCCTTCGCCAAATCAAACACCGTAGCAAAACGCGAAGGCCAACCCGCTTCAAATCCAGCCTCTTTATGCCTTTGTGGATTCTTTTCAAGAAGATGAGTTACATCTTTGTCAGAAAGAAGCTCAACTCCAATTTGAGATGTGTCTGTAATTCTCTTAGACCCCCACTTTTGCTCTATGCTCTTAGTTATTCCTTTTGTTGGACGATACAAACCATATCGAATAAGCTCGCCCATAATTGAAGTTGCTAGCTCATTAGTTAGTTGTTCTCCGTCAAAATACTTAAACACATTTAAAATCCCTTTCAGTCTTTTTGGGTTACGCATTGTTGTTGTAAACAATAAGGGTTTATATTTTGGTGTGTTTTGTCTCATATTAATAATTTGTAACTAGAATCTCAGTGATTTTTTTCTTTCCGTTATTATGGTAACTAATATAATTACTTTTTATCTTGTATGTATTGTATTTTTTCATCCATTTTATCAAAAAATCATTTTTGCTTCCGTTGTAATGCGTAACATTTGACAAGGCAAATTTAACACCATTTTTATCCAATTCATCAATAAAATTCAATAAATCAGATTCTTCTTTCTCGTTCCATAACTTATTGTACTCACTCGAAGTTATAAGATATGGTGGATCAATGTAAACAAAATCATTCTTGGAAAATTCTTTATTCTCAAAAAATTTTCTAAAATCCTTTGTTGTAAATTTAATCTTTTTATTTTTTACAAAATCAAAATAGTTATTTAAAGCACTAACAACATTTTTATTGAAATCCACATTTCCAACGGGCAGATTAAATTTTCCACCACCATTGAAACGAAGCATTCTATTAAATCCATAAATCAACAATACATAGAGAATGAGAGGGTCATTTTTTTTGTTTTTATTTACACAAATTCTTAATTTTTCATAGCCCTCTTTATTGAATCTTGCATAATAAGTCTTTTTGAACTCTTTTTTGAGTGAATCGGGAACAATATCTTTTTTATAAGAATGAGATAATTTGTATTTGTAAATAATTCTCTCAACCTCGTTAAAAAACTTTTCTGGTTTTTTTGCGTTGGAAATCAAAAACTTATGAATATTTACAAGATGTCTGTCTATATCGTTTAGGAAATATTTGTTTGCTTCGACATTCAAAAAAACAGTACCACCGCCAACAAACGGTTCGTAAAAATTATCTATTCCCTCGGGAAATAAATCTAAAATTTGCTTCATTAACCGATATTTATCCCCGACATAAAACAGGGGTGATCTTTTTATTTTCTTATTCATGACATAGTTTTAGTTACAAACAAATATTCTTTGTGATTATTAAAGTCAGTATTTCCAGCATTGAAATGCCGATAATCTTTTTCAAATACTTTTGTTTTTCCTCTTTTGCTTAAAATATTTTTTATTTCTTCAAGTGTAATTTTATTCTGTGATGAATTGCTTTTTGACTCGTAAGTATTGTTGTAGGAAACAACTAAATATTTTGCATTTATATCATTTACCAATTCTGCAAATCTATCCTTTGCGCTTACACGACAATAATCACTCATATTTTCTGGTTCTGGTTTTAGCGCTACACCATGCAATTTTGGTTTATCCCATTTAGTTAGCGTTTCTAACACATGATAAAACCTGCTGTATTGTCGGGAATTGTATGGCGGATCAATATAAACGATGTCCGTTTTTACTTGCTTCGCAAGCAAATTTGCATCTTCTCGAAAAATTGAAACTACTTTTACTTCGATAGGGTCTATTGGTCGCATAAAGAAATTATCTTCGATAAAATCTTTTTTGAAATACGCATCATAGTGCCCAACCGTGTTTGCAATTTTATCAATAGAATAAAGTAAAGAGGAAATCAACATATTATATTCTCGCTCCGTTAAATTTTCCTTGTTTTTCTCTATATTTTCTCGTACAGATCCAATAATTTTTGCAGAATTTTTTGAGAAATATTTTCCGCCAAAATTTAGAGAAAAATAGTTTTCATTTAAATCTTCTCCGTTTATATTGTTGCAATCTTTAATTATGGAATTGATTTTTTCTGGATTCCAATTTCCATTATCAAAAAATGCTCTGTATATTGCTTCATTTGAGAAAAGAAAATCATTCAAAATAATTTCGTCAAAATGTTTACTTGCAACCGCAGCTACAACACCTGTTCCCGCAAAGATATCTGTAAATGATTTTCCGTCACATTCTTTATCAAGTATAGAAAAAATCCATTCTATTAATTTATATTTATTGCCGATGTATCGACGATTTTGTAATTGGAAATGATTTTCTTTAACTTGTGGAATATGAAAATAGGTTTCTTGGATTTTTTCTGCGCTTATTTCATAGGATGATCTCTCAATTTCCAATAAATCAAAAAGTGTTCCCTGTATTCCGTCTGCGACATAATCAAAACCTTTGTTTTGATCTTTTAGTTTTTCGTAAAAACTGTAATCTCCTTTTTCAGAAATAATGATAAAATCAATAACTGGAATCCCCATTATTTCTCCCGCTTGTGCGATTTTCTCCACAATCTCAATATCTTTTTCACTTGGCGATGAGTTACCAGACGGATGATTGTGTATCAAAATCACACTCGCGGCGTTGAGTTCTGTTGCAGGGTAAAAAATTTCTCTTGGGTGAAGTAGAGTTTTGTCGGCAAGTCCAACGCTCACCACTTCCTTTTTTAGCAAAACATTTCGTGCGTTGAGATACAAACAAACTAAATGCTCTTTTTTCTTGCTTCGTAAATCATAAGTAAGTGAAGCAACATCTTGAGAATTTTTTATCACAACTTCATTTGTTTGATCATCTGCATAAAATCTTTTTACGAGAGAAATTGCTGACGCAATTTGTAGCGCTTTGGCTTCGCCAATTCCTGCGACACCTTTCAAATCATTAACCGTAATATTCAAAAAGTTTTTGCCAAATTTTTTGATGATTTGTTGCGAAAGCTGTTGAACATTTTTCCCCTTAATTCCACTTCCGAGCAAGATTGCCAAAAGATCACTTTTTGAAAGTGCTTCCGGACCTTTTTTGAGAAATTTTTCTCGTGGTCTATCAACTTTTGGAATGTCTTTAATCTTTGCCATGTTATTTTATTAAATCCTCAATTTGAACGCCGAGCGCTTTAGCAATCTGTGCCATAACCAACACAGACGGTTTTTTAATCACTCCGCTTTCAATTTTTGTCAAAGTCGTATATTTCACACCAGACTTTTTTGCAAAGTCTTCTTGCGACAATTCTTGCTTGTTGCGGTACTTTTTTATGTTTTTGCCGATTTCTATTTCTTTTACCATAATTTCAATAATTTGATAGTATGATATTGATTTTCTACACTTTCAATATAATGATAACAGGTATGTGTAATTTTCACAAACGAACTGAAAGCAACAGAAGCAAAACTATAAAATTTCCTTCCAATTTTTTGCGGCCCCCTGCACCTCCGCCGTTTTTTGGAAGAGTAAGGAAATTTTTGATTTTGCGTGCGCGACCAGAGGGAGTACACCCAAGTCGTGGTGGAGTTGATGATTTAATCAAAATCCTGTGAGATTCGAACCAACAGTCCTATAAAAAATAAAACAACTGATTTCGAGTCGATCCCATTCAACCACTCCAGCATCTCTCCAAAAAGAATACATTGGCGGTGAGGACAGGATTCGAACCTGCGAAGAGTTTTACCCCTTACACGCTTTCCAAGCGTGCGCCTTCAACCACTCGGCCACCTCACCAAAAAAACTTGAACTGCTTTGCACTATATCACAAACACACAACAGTGAAAAGTGTTGTGTGTCCTTAGAACTTGTCTAAATTCTCTCTTTGGCACATGAAATTTTCCTATTTTCTGGTAAAAATAATGAACAACGAGAAAGACGACGAGTTGTGAATTATTTGCAGCCAAAATAGAGAAACTGCAGTCAAATACGAAAATTTTAAACAGGTTCTTACTATTTATGTAAAATTATGCAATACGTGTTCCCGTTAAAGTTAGTTTTTTTCCTGTTTTTGTAGTACCAAGTACTGTAATTACCAAATCACCTGTATGTAATACTCCTTTTTCTTTTGCTTGTTGAATAGCATTTTCTATGCACTTTTCTCGACTTTGTTCTCCTGGACACATAAACGATTTTACACCCCATGGCAGAGCTAATTGATGATATGTTTTTTGATTGTTTGTGACAACAATAATATTTTGATCTGGACGAAAATGTGATAACAATCGCGCAGTATATCCACTTTCTGAATAAATCACAATTGCCTGTGCTTCCAACTCTCGTGCAAAATCATATGTCCCATGTGCAATTCGCACCTCTTCTGAAGAAAATGTCAGTGGCATCGCATCAAACACATCATCATATGGAGAAATCTCTGTTTGTGTTGCTACTTCTGCCATTGTCCTCACCGTATCAACTGGATATGTACCCATACTTGATTCACCTGAGAGCATCACCGCATCAGCATGATCTGCCACAGCATTTGTCACATCCGAAATTTCTGCACGTGTAGCACGCGGATTATGCTCCATACTTGCAAGCATCTGCGTTGCTACAATTACTGGTCGCATATGTCGAATTGCTTTTTCCAAAATATCTTTTTCTAGTATTGCGATACGTGCTGGATTCATCTCAATACCGAGATCCCCACGTGCAATCATCACAGCATCCGTTGCACATAATATACGCTCTAAATTATTCAGTGCTTCTTTACATTCGATCTTTGACACGATTTTTGGTAATGACACCTCATCTCCAAGAATTTTACGCATATGTTTTCGCACATCCACAATATCCTGTCCATTACGCACAAAAGACAATGCAATATAATCCACATCATGCGCAAGAGCAAAAGCGAGATCATCATAATCTTTTTTTGTTACTGTCGGTAATGGAATTCGCGCATCTGGAATATTCACTCCTTTATGATTTTTTATCACACCACCATCAATAACATCAGCAACAGCATATCCATCCATGATATCTACAATTTTCACCTTCATGAGCCCATCTTCAATCAAAATATCATTTCCCACTGCAATACTATCAATAATTTTTGGACAATCCAACGTAATAACTTTTTGATCACTGAATTTTTGTGCAATCTCTTCATCATCCATTGATATATCACATATACGCACTGTTTCTCCATCTATAATTTCTAATTCTTCACTCATATGTGTACGCACACGCGGTCCTTGTAAATCAGCAAGAATTGCAATTGGCACACCGACATTTTTTGCTGCCATTCGTACATTATTCATCACTCTTTCATGCCATTCATACTCTCCATGAGAAAAATTAAAACGTGTCACGTTTAAGCCATTTTTTATCATTTTTTCTAAAACTTCCACAGATTCTGATACTGGTCCAAGTGTTGCTACAATTTTTGTATGTTTGTGTATTATTTTTTTTTCCATTTTTCCATTTTTTCCTATTACTCTCCCTATAATACCATACTCTTATACAAAAAACAGGCATATATACCTGTTTTTTGTAAATAGTTTTTCTCTAGAAAAAATTATTTGTCCAAAATGTGAATACCACCGATAAGTGGCAATTCTTTCATCTTGCCATTTGATGCATTCATAATACCCATAATCCAAAAAACAAAGAATGCAATTGCTCCGATAAACCAGATCAACTGTCCAAGAAATGGAATGATATTAATAAATGTCAAAACAACCCATGCGATTATCAAAACAAGAGATTGATTTGCATGAAATTTTGCAAATGGCGAATTTTTTGCATCAGTAAGTAACGGCAAGAAAAAAATGAAATACGCCAAAACTGCCATTGTCTTATTTTTCTCCACATCTGCTGGATCTACCTGTTTGATAGTTTCAGCTTGTACTGGCGCTTGTTGTTGTGCCTGTTCTTGCTGTTGTGTGTTATTTTGCTCTTCCATGTATATCACCTACCTTTCTATATAAAAAATAATACTATATTTTATAGTTTTTAGTATATCAAATTACATCACTTCTGCAATCTCTTTTACAATTTCATCCGGCAAACTTTCACCTGGCTCTGTTTTACCGGGAAAACGCCAAGCGCTTATAATACAAATGTGTTTTTGTGCTCTTGTCATTTTTTGTAAAAACTGTGCCATTACATCATCTACAGGATAATTCTTTTTTTTACTTTCTCCCTTCTTCTCCACAATTTTATACATTACCCAAATTTCATTTGACCATGTTTTTGTTCCATCCGCTCCACGTTTAGTTGATTGTGGTTGCATCACTGCAATCACATTTCCACCTACAATACTTTCTTCTGTACGCATTGGCGCACGAATTACTCGTGTCACACGTTGTCCCGTTAGACCATATTTTTTCATTTTTAACTTTGCATGTTCTGTCCAAAAATATTTTTCTGAATTCCGTGGTTCTTTCCATTGCATAAGAAATGATTTTCAATTTACAAATTTCCAAAAACACACATCATTTTTATTAACAAGATATTTGAAATATAAAATGATAATAAAAAATTAAACATCTAACGATCCTCGCAATCGTGCAATACGTTCCTCGACTGGAGGATGTGTTGCAAAAAGTTTTGAAATGCGTTTTGTATCTTTAAATGGGTTTGCAATAAATAAATGTGCTGTCGTGTCAGAAGCTGTTTGTACTGGTCGTGCATCAGAAGAGATTTTTTCCAATGCTGAAGCAAGTCCCTCTGGATATCGTGTAAGCATTGCTCCTGATGCATCTGCAAGAAATTCTCTTTTTCGTGAAATTGCAAGTCGCAACAATGTTGCAATAATTGGCGAAAGAACCAATAAAATTAAACCAGTGATCAGAAAAAAGACACCTCCACGATCTCGTGAATCACCCCCAGAAAAAAACATTATTCGTGACGTCATTGCAATAATACTAGTAAATATCACTGCCACAGTACCAATCAAAATATCTCGATTGCCAATATGTGACATTTCATGCGCTGCCACACCACGAATTTCCTCTTTATCCAATCGCTCCAAGAGACCACGTGTAAAAACAATCACGCCGTGCTGCGGATTACGCCCTGTAGCAAATGCATTGAGTGCCATGTCATCAATTACATAAATCTTTGGCGTCGGTAACCCTGCTGTAATCGCAAGATTATCCACAATTTCATACAACTCTTTGAGATTTTCTCGTGACACCTCTTTAGCTCCTGTCATTTTGAGCACCATCTTATCTGAAAACCAATATGACCACATACTCGTCCCAACCGCAAAAACTGATGAGACCACTAAAAATGCTCCATTATTAAAATACATGGAAAAAACAAAACCTACAGCAATCAAAAGTCCTAAAAACGCAGTTATAAGTAACCACGTTTTTACAATATTTTCAGTTTGATGCGTGTACAATGTAGCACCCATAATTCACTAAAATTTTACTTCAACATTTTCCCGTTCTTTTTCATCAATATCAAAAAATTCTCGTTTTACAAATCCGAACATGCCGGCAATGATATTACTTGGAACTGTTTGTACTTTTGTATTATAGTCACGAACTGTACCATTATAGAACCGTCGTGACGCTTGAATTTTGTCCTCAGTTTCTGTGAGATCATTTTGTAATTGCAAAAAGTTCTGATTTGCCTTAAGATCTGGATAATTTTCTGCAACTGCAAAAAGCTTTCCAAGTGCACCTGAGAGACCTTGCTGTGCACCAGCAAGCGCCATCATATCATCTGCTGTTGCATTACTTGCATCCACATTAATAGCTGTTGCTTTTGAACGTGCTTCCATCACTGCTTCGAGAGTTTCACTCTCATGCTTTGCATACCCTTTTACCGTCTCAACGAGATTTGGAATCAAATCATAACGCCTCTTGAGTTGTACGTCAATATCACTCCATGCTTCATCGACACGAATACGCAATTTCACAAGACCATTATACAGTCCTATGACAAAGATAATAAGTGCTCCGACAACACCTAATGCCAAAATTGTCATCATAATTATTTGGTTTTAACATATTACTTAACCTATTAAAAATAGTAACACAAACATCAAAAAAATAAAATGTATGATATACTATATACATGATAGATTTAATGCTACAATATAAACTTTTTTTAATTCCAATCATTGTCATCTTTTGTGCACAAATGATGAAATTTGCACGTTTATCGTATAAATACGAATTCAAATGGGATAATATTTTCGATCCAGGACATTTTCCAAGTGCACACAGCGCATTTGTTACATCACTTGTTGTAGTCATTGGATATTATGAAAACATCACTTCTGGTGTATTTGCTGTCGCAGCCTGTTTTGCATTTATCACAATTTATGATGCGATGCGTGTACGCATGCAAATTGGCATCCAGGGCAAAACACTCAACAGACTTGTAAAAGAAATTGATGATATTGATTCAAAAACATTCCCTCGACTCAAAGAACACGTTGGTCATTTTGCAAATGAGGTAGCTGGTGGAATTGGTGTTGGAATCATTCTCAGTATCACACTTATCTGGATTATTGAATTCTATTTATAAAAAATAACGCTCATGTTGTATCTTTACACAACATGAGCGTTTTTGCTATTGGCAAATAATTGGGTTTATTATAGTTGCACCAATACGATCACCAAATTTACTTTGAATGATTACTTGTTTTCCCAGTATTCGCGTTGATTCTTTGTATTTGATCTCAACACGTTGTTTTTTCCGAAACTTGCCCATATCACCTCTTGGAACAGTAAAACCAATATTAAATGGTGATCTATCACAAATCCAGACGCGAACAATCCGACCATCTACACATACCGTAGCAGGAATTGTACAAATCTCTCGCTTATGTTTTCTGTGATTAATTTTATACATCGTCGATTTTCCGCATTTACATCGCACATTTTTCCTATGTACACTTGCACTTATACCAGAATACTTAACCATCCTACACCATGGACAAGTAGTACGTATACGACCACCTTTCACATCCATTCTCTTATTTTGCAACATATTTTACCTCCCTAAATATTTTCTATTTTAGAAAACTAAAAAACCTTTCCGCTTCTGGAAAGGATGTTTTAGCACAAATTAATATTTTTGTCAATAGCTTTTCCCTATTTTTTTCAAACTTTTTCGCACCGCATCACGATCATCCCATGGGACAAGCGTGTTATCTTTTCCAACAATTGCTTGTTCAGATCCTTTTCCGGTTACTAGCACAATGTCATCTTTCCCTGCAAATGAAATAGCTTTCTCAATCGCATCTCCACGATCTTCAATAATAAAAACATTTTCACCTTCTCTCTTTCCTGCCTGCAAAGAACCCTCCATAACCGCATTCATAATTGCACGCGGATCGTCATCATAGGGATCTTCATTTGTAATAATTACCATATCCGCTCTCTCACCAGCAATTGCACCAAGTTGTGCTCGACGAGAAATGTCACGACCACCACCTGCGGATCCAAGGACGTGAATGATATTTTGCGGTTCTAAAACACGAACTGTCTCATAGAGCTTTGTTACTGCAACTGGCTCAAATGCATAGTCTACAATTACTGTAAAATCTTGCCCTTCATCAATTCTCTCTAGTCTACCAGGTAAGTCTCTTATCTTTTCGAGGCCTTTTTTAATCGACTGATTATTTACTCCAAGAGCATGACAAATACTTCCTGCAGCTGCTGCATTTGTTGCATTAAAGTCACCCAAAATATTCATCTGAATTTTTTCACCAGCAAATGTCATTTTTGTACCAGTTTTTGACATACCGTCAAAAGAATACGTAATTAACTCAATATCCTCTGGTACCTTATCCATACCAATGGAAAACCCTATTTTTTTATTTGCATCAAAACAAATAAAATCCTTTGCATACTCATCATCAAGATTGGCAATAATTGTCTTGCGTTCTTTTTTATCAATAAAAACTTTTCCATTACTATTACTTACGTGTGCAAATAATTTTTGTTTTGCCTTTTTATAATTTTCAAATCCTCCATGTGATTCAATGTGTTCTGGATATAATCCCGTAAACACCATTACATCATAATTGATAAATCGATGACGATACTGCACAGCTCCCTCTGATGTCGTCTCCACAATTGCTACATTACATCCATTATTTACCATTTTTCTGAGCATTTTTTGTGTAAAAAATCGCCCAACCATTGTCATTTTTTTGTCATTAAGCCATGCAGTTCTTCCATCACTAAACATTGCTGTTGATGTATATCCAACTCGCATCCCTGCATACCCTAATATTTGTGCTGTCATATATGTCACAGTTGTTTTTCCTGTTGTGCCTGTGACACCAACAACAATTAATTCCTCACTTGGAAATCGATAAACAACTGCCGCCAAATAATTAATGACAAAATGATACATTGGCTGCAATTTTTTGAATAATGTTTTTGGAATATGTTTTTTTATAAAATTAAGCATATATTTTTAGAAAAAGTACTACACACATATTATACCACTCACTCATAAATACTGTGTTAATTTCTTTTGTGCTCTTTGCATTATCTTATACAAAAAATATCGCCACGGAGATAAAACGAGGTCATAAGACCCAAGCGATGTATAAATTTTTTCTTTTGGTGCAAATCCTTTTTTGAAACGTGTAATTCCCTTTTTTCCTAAATCATCAGAATGTGAAAAAATGCCACCAAAATCATACCATCGACATTCTCTTTTTTTTGCATCTTGTATAGCAGTCCACTGCAATAAAAACGGCGCCATAACATTACGATGTTCATCTGATGTTGCCCCATGTAAATACGTAGCAACTCCTCCATAAAATGATATAAGGTTTGCTGCAATCACCTCTCCCTCATATTCTGCAACATACAAATCAATTACATCTTCTGGCAATTGTGTAATAATTTTTTTATAGTGTTCACCTACATGAAATGACACACCTTTCCTTCTTGCAGTATCTCTCACTAATGCAATAAAGGCATCAATATATTTTTGTTCTTTTGTTGTAAATACATGTACACCTTTTTTTCGTGCAAGACGTATATTATAACGTGTTTTACTTTTCATATGTGACAACAATTCATCTTCTGCAACTGTAATATCTACAATAAAATTTTCTTTTGGTTGCATATCATGAGGAGAAGATATAATTTTCTTATCACATTTTTCAAAACAGCGTAAATCACTATCCTTAGAAATATCACATCGCACCCACGCAGAATGAAAACGGGAAACCTCCTCCACAAAAACATCATCTATATCAAAAATACGAGGAAAATACACATATGTACCTACAAATGGCAATTTTTGCTCCACACCAAAAAATATTTTTTCACGCGAAGATATTTCAATAATTTTTTTTCCTTCTGCACGAAGTACATTTGCCCATTCTTGTGATTGCAATAACCCTCCTTCGGGTTGTTTATATTTTTCATTCATGTATAAATACTAACAAAATTACTCTAAAACTACAAAAATATAAAAAATGAAAAAATATAAAAGATTTTAAAAATTGATTCTACACACATTCAAAACCATCAACAAATCACGATTCCATAAAAAAATACAAAAGTATAATTACACTTATTGATTAACTTTTTTATCTTCTTTTGAATGTGTAATTTTTTCCAAATAATACCCGTTTTCATCCCAAGAAAAAACCGCCCAAGAACCATTCGCTTTTTTAAATTCATCAATAATATAATATTGTATTCCATCGATGATTTCATCATGCCACAAATGTGCTTCTCCTGAGATACACACAACATTCTTTTTACTTTTTTTTAAAATATCTCGCACTATATCTGCATCAACTACATTATATGATTTTCTATCTGATGCAAAAGGAAAAAGAGGATGGTCACTAAATACCAAAATTTTATCTCGTTTAGTTTTTTTTATATCTTTTTTCAACCAATCAATCTGTACCTGAGAAATCCTTCCTGCATCTCGTACCTTTGGATGTCTCGTCAACTTAATTTCTCGCCTCATATCTTTCAGTATTTTCTCTTGTTTTAATCGTTCACGTTCTAAAGTTTTTTCTGTATGAGGATACAATTTTTTGTATTCAAGAAATGGTTTTTTCTTTGCATCTTTTATACGCTGAATCTGCTTTATGCACTCTTCTTTTTCTGTGCATCGATCACTCATCGGTTCTCCACCAAGCACTGTATCCAATACAACAACATGTACATCTTTTACATCAAAAGAATAAAATGTTTTCTCTTTTTGTATCATCTCCAACCACGCCTCAAAAGAGTATACTTCACTCTGTATATCATGATCACCTAACACAAAATATGTAGGCTTTCCAATAGAACGAATTTTATCTGCAATATATCGCACATCTTGATCTCCTGTTTCAGAACATTTCGCCAATCCATGACTCGCATTATCCCCCAAACTAATCACAAAATCAAAATCATGCTCTTTTGTAAAAGATATAAATTGTGAAAGGTTTTCTTCAGACACAGATGACCGTGAAGGGCAATGATCAATATCAGTTATAATAGAAATATTTACTGATTCAATTACATCTTTTTTATTATATATCTTATTTTGCGAATATCTCCAAATAGAAAAAAACGACCATCCAAATATTGTCACCCAAAAAACAAAAAGAAAAATTATTTTTCTTTTTGAAAATATTTTTTTCATACAAATATATTTTATTTATTATTTTTGTATAATACTCCCCCTTTATAATAAACCTAAAACAATATACTGAAAATCTAAGAAATTTTTTGTTCCATAACATCTTTGAGAAAAAGTCCAACAGCTCCTGCAAGTGGCACAGCAAGAAGAATTCCAATCACTCCAGCAATTTTTGCACCAATAAGCAAAACGAGAATTACCAAAACAGGATTAAGACCAACAGCTTTGTTCATAATTTTTGGAATAAGGAAATAATTTTCAATCATATTAATTCCAAGATATGCAACGCCCACAGTAATGCCTACAACAGGATCCATCATAAAACCAAAAATCATTGCTGGAATCGCTGAAATAATTGGGCCAAAATATGGCACAATTTCAAGAAGTCCTCCAATAAGAGCGAGAACTGGCGCATAAGGCACGCCAAGAATAATTAAGGCTATATAATATAAAACGCCCACAAAAACCATGGTTACTAATTGACCAACCACCCATCGTCCAAAATTTTCTTGAATACGATTAATAAGTGATGCGATGTATTTTTTATGTTGTTCTGGTGTAATGATAAGTAATGATTCCTTCAATCCATCATCTTGAAGCGACATATAAAATGACATGGAAATTACTGCAATGGTTGAAATAATACCTGTAAAAAATCCTACAGTTGTAGAAAATGGATTATTTATCATTCCAATCAATCTTTGACTAACATCTGCAAACGATACATCATTTGGCACAGTGATATTAGATGGAATTACTTGCGAAAAAAAACCTGGTAAATCATGAAGAAGTTCTGTGAACTGCTCTGTCAATGCTGGTACGATAATTGATACAAGAAACCCAAGTATCACAAAAAAAGATACATACACAACAACTACAGCTGATGTCCTCGGTGATCGAAAAAATTTTTGCGCACTCTTGATAATGGGATTTAGCGCTGCTGTAATAATAATCGAAACAAGAAAAAGCCAAATTACATCCCTAATCACATACAAAAGCCACGCACCTAAAATAATTGCAACAATCCTAATAACTGTATTTGAAGATATATCTATTGATCGACTCATATGTCAGTGATTAAATTTCACTATACACTAGCACAAAATACATAAAAAAACAACCAAGAAGAAACCTATGGTTGTTTTCTTTTTTTGATCTATTAAAAATGTAATACTTCTTTTATCTTTTTCTCATTTTCTTTCTGTGGACCGATAATTGCACAATTTAATTTATCATTTACAAATATTTCTTTTGCTACACGCTGAATATCTTTTTGTGTCACTTTTTTAATTCGCTTAAGAGATTCTTCTGGTACAATAATTTCATTTCGCACAGCTTCTTGCTCTGCAAAACTTCCTGCAATTGTATCTGATGTTTCAAGACTAAATGCCAATCGCCCTTCAAATCCGCTACGTGCTTTATCAAATTCTTCTTTCTTTACACCGTTTTTTGCAATTTTTTTCATTTCCTTTAGAATAATCTGTAATGTCTCAATGAGATTTTCATGCTCCACCCCAGCTTTTGCTACAAAAAATCCTGTCTCCGGATAAAAGTCTACAAGTGCTTGTACACTATATGCCAAACCCCTCTTTTCACGCACTTCCTCCCACAGACGACTACTCATGCCACCACCGAGAATGTTTGCTAGCACAGACAATACATAACGATCTTTATGTGTAAATCCACCTGTATGCACGCCTACCATAAAATGTGTTTGATCACTTTTTTTATGCTTAATCATAATTTCCGGCTCCTCTTGCTCACATATAAATAATTCATGTGCTGGTTTTTCACCTATTCGCATCTCTTTGAAATCTTCACGAATCTTTTTGAGTACTTTTGTCTGCGGAAAATTTCCCGTTACGCAAATCACTGTATTTTCTGCTGTATAGCATCGTTCAAGATAATTCATAAAATCCTTACGTACAAATGACATCACATTTTTTTTTGTACCGATGATATCACGACCTAGCGGATGATCTTTGCCATACAACAAATTTTCAAAAACATCATATACCAATCGCGAAGGCATATCCTCATACATATTAATTTCTTGCACAATTGTACCTGATTCTTTTTTGATCTCTGTGTTTTTGATTGTTGCATTGAGAAATAAATCGTTGAGCACATCAAGTGCAGGTAAAATATTTGTTGCTGGCACTTTTGTATAATATCCTGTGCGATCTTTTCCTGTATATGCATTATGATGTGATCCAAGTGCATCAAGTTCTTTTGTGATATTCATCGACTTTGGACGTTTTTTTGTACCTTTAAAAAACATATGTTCCAGAAAATGCGCAAGACCATTTTCCTTTTTATCCTCATATCGTGATCCTGTACCAACGCAAATTAAAGCCGTTGCCGTTGTCATTTCTTTTATCGGAACTAGCACAACACGTAACCCATTTTTCAACGTATATTTTTTATATTCCATAAATATTGTATATTTTAATAACAGAACAATAGTGTCATCTTCTCGTATTTTATACTTTTCGTCAATAAAAATGGAAAGATTATTGACAATGCAAAAAAATAAAATATATAATGTACAGAATCGTCCTTTGAAAAAAACATACAATCATAGAGGAGAAAAATCTCATGGATGTAGCAAATATTGCAAAACTACTCGAAATCGATGAAATCTACGTATACTTTTATATAACTGGAGAAATACCTCCTCTCAACACACCTGCTGAAGCTCAGGAATTATATAGAACATGTCGATCCGATATGAAAACTGTAGTAATGGATAAATGGATTGCACTTGTAAAACAAGCCATCCCAAAATTACGAACTCCTGCCGAAGCTCAAATGTTGTACAAAACGTGTCCACCTGAAATGCGTTCTGCAATAATCAAAGAATTGTACAAACACATGTAAAAAAAGCTATTTCATAGAATTTCTATGAAATAGCTTTTTCATTTATATTACAATCTGAGAATTTCATATACAAAAGAGGAAGTGTAGATAAATTCTAAAATATTACAAAAAAATTATTCGATCATTTTTTTATAATATAAATCCACATCTTGTATCCATTTTCCTGCACCTACAGATTCTGGACCAGTGCAATCACCACACTTCCACAACACCATTTTTTCTGGTGTATCATATCCCCTCTTAATCAAATGATGAATACGTCTCGCTACAATACGCACGGCTTGCTCCGGTGAATCAAAACATGTATGTCCTTCACTGCCCATCTTTTTATCTTTTCTACGAAATCCCCAATAATTATAGCAATCTTTTCCATGTAATTTTGGTGATCGTTTGCCCCATGCACTTTCTTTTTTACCAATTGCTACCAAAAATGCGGCAACTTTTCTATTCTCTGCTGCAATATACGGTGCCATTTCTACCATTGGATATCCCGCAAGCATTATCTCCACCTCTCTTTGTAACTCAGGATCTGGTTGATGAAAAAGAATTCTTTTTGCATTAATCATATCCAAATCATCAATCATTGCATTACTTACAAAAATGACTGTAATTACAAAAACATTGAAAACAATCATAAAAAACAATAATGGATGTTTGTGCGCATATGCACTGATAATTTTCTTCTTTGTTTTTTGTAACTTTTTTTTCATAGTTTTCTAGTATATCATACATCATAATTCTTGTATCACCGCATTTTTCGCAATTCTTTGATTTCATCGCGAATCATTGCTGCTTCTTCAAAATTTAATGATGTCGCAGCTTTTTTCATGTCCATTTCTCGTTGTTTGATATATCCGTCAATGTTTTCTATCCGTGCCATTGTCACAAATTCCTTTGCTTTTTCTTTTATATCTTTTGGTGTATTTTTTACAATTGATTCAATGTGTTTTTTAATGGTTTGTGGTGTAATATTATGTTCTTTATTGTATTGCAATTGTATTTTACGACGACGCTCTGTTTCATCGATTGCTTTTTTCAGAGATCCTGTGATTTTATCCGCGTACAGTATCACGCGACCCTCAGCATTACGTGCTGCACGTCCAATCGTCTGAATGAGCGACACTTCTGAGCGCAAAAATCCTTCTTTATCTGCATCAAGAATTGCCACGAGCGATACCTCTGGCAAATCCAAACCTTCTCGCAAAAGATTTACACCAACAAGCACATCAAACACACCTCGTCGCAATTCCTCCAATATTGTAATACGGTCAAGCGTGTCCACATCAGAATGTAAATATTTTGATTTGATATTATTTTCGTCAAGATATTCAGAAAGATCCTCTGCTTGTTTTTTAGTTAGTGTTGTAATGAGTACACGTTCGCCCTTTTTTACTACTTCCCCGATCTCTGTAATCACATCTTGCACCTGTTTATTTGTCGGACGAATAATTAACTCTGGATCTACAAGTCCTGTTGGACGAATAATTTGTTCAATCATTTTTGTGCTTTTTTTCTGCTCGTATTCTGCCGGTGTCGCTGAAACAAAAATTGTTTGTCCCATGCGTTTTTCAAATTCATCAAAGTTTAGTGGTCGATTATCCAATGCACTCGGTAAACGAAATCCATAATCCACGAGATTTTGTTTTCGCGCTCTATCGCCATTGTACATCCCACCAATTTGTGGCACAGTCACGTGTGATTCATCAATCACAAGCAAATAATCCTCAGGAAAATAATCCATAAGTGTATACGGCGCTTCACCTACTTCTCGCCCTGTAAGATACAGAGAATAATTTTCAATACCATTACAATACCCGAGCTCCTTCATCATTTCAATGTCTTGTCTGGTACGTATTTCCAATCTTTGTGCCTCAAGTAATTTCCCTTCTTTTTGAAAAAATGCCAATTGCTCTGTCAAATCTTTTTGAATTTGATCCAGCGAACTCTGCAATACTGGCTCCGTCACGACAAAATGTTTTGCTGGATAAATAATCATTTCATCAAAACTTGCACGCTTCTCTCCACTTACCAAATCAATTTCCATAATCCGCACAACACGCGTCCCTCGCATCATAATCCGCATAATCGCTTCTCGCCCAGCAGGCACAATATCAATCGTCGGTCCAGTTGCACGAAACTTTGCGCGCGACAATATGTCACTACGCTCATAATGCAAGTCAATCAATTTCTTCAGTAAATCCTCTCGATCAATCACATCACCTACTCTAATCGTCATCATACTGTCCCTATAAAACGCTGGTGATCCCAAACCATAGATACATGATACACTCGCCACAATAATTACATCTCTACGTGTCAAAAGCGCAGCAGTCGCAGCGTGACGCAACCGATCAATTTCTTCATTAATCTCCACCTCTTTGTCAATATATGTATCCGATGCATGCACATACGCTTCTGGCTGATAATAGTCATAATACGACACAAAATATTCCACTGCATTCTGCGGAAAAAACGTCCGAAACTCCTGCACAAGCTGCGCTGCCAATGTCTTATTGTGCGCAATGACCAGCGTCGGCTTTTGCACCTCTTGAATCACATTTGCCACCGTAAACGTCTTCCCTGACCCCGTCACACCCAAAAGCGTCTGCGCAGCACTACCAGACAACACGCTATCAACCAACTGTTCAATCGCCCGCGGCTGATCCCCCGTCGGCTCAAAATGTTTGTGTAAGTCAAATTTTTGCATACAATCCCATAGTGGCACAATCACTACTTTTTTTCAATATTAAAACAATTTGTCTTTTTGAAAATGCATAAAATATCATTCCCACGTAAGCAGGAATCCAGAAAGTTTTTTACACACAAAAAAAGTGCACATACTAAAATCATTAAAAATGTCATTCTGAACGTGTTTCAAAATCTATTTTTTTCAAGAAAAAAAGCCTTGTCATATAAAAATATATTGATACTGCTACACAGTCCTGGATCCCCGCCTGCGCGGAGATGACACGTGATAAATTTGTTGTCATTCCCGCGTAGGTTTATCCACCTGTGGTGAGCGGGAATCTAGAGAGTAGCACAAAACAAAAAACACATCATATTCATTCAAAAAATCACAAAGTAAACACACAACTTTTGATTTTTGATTTAATACTTAAAACTTACCACTTCCCCCTGGATCCCCGCATTCGCGGGGATGACATGTGTGTTTCTGTTTGTCATTCCCGCG
Source organism: Candidatus Moraniibacteriota bacterium (assembly GCA_002747515.1). Lineage (GTDB taxonomy): Bacteria > Patescibacteriota > Minisyncoccia > Moranbacterales. The sequence goes on along the minus strand of PDPP01000021.1, from coordinate 22,795 downwards.
TAGGCGGGAATCTAGAAAGATTTTTACATACTGAAAAAAATACACACACTAAAAAACATCATTCTAAATTTATTTCAGAATCTCTTGTGTGCACAATCTGAAAAATAATGCTCTCTTCATCATTTTTTCCTTGCATAATCTCATGTATTGTGCTATGCTCTCTGTAACAATTTATAAAAGTCCATTGTATCCCGCCATTTTTTTAGGTGGATAGGATGCAGCAATATTCCATAGTTTGTGGAGTCTGTGTGTGGACTTTTGTTGTGTTATGGGATTTTTTAATTTTTACAAAATAATTTCTCAGCAATAATTTATAATAAACAACATATTTATGGAATATGAATTGATGTTTCTCATCGCAGAAGAGAAAAAACCAGAATTTTCTCGCATCAAAGATGAAGTACGTGCTGCAGTAGAAGCTGCTGGTGGCACATGGAAAAGTGAAGAACTCGAGTTTGATCGCAAGCTTGCATATGAAATTAAACATAACTGGCGTGGTACATATTATGTGAGTCGTTTTACTCTTCCAGAAAAAGACGAACGTGATGAATCAAAAGAAACAAAAGACGCAATCGCAGAGATTACCCGTCAAATGAATCTCAATCAAAATGTGTTGCGTTATATCATCGTAAATGCTGAAGAACTTCCACCACTTTCTGAATTTGCGAAACAATTTGACAAGACTCAAAAAGAAGACAAAAAGCAACTCAAAGAAACTGGAGAAAAAATTGACGAAAAACTCGAGGAAGCACTCAACATCTAATAGTTTTCTTTTAATGCGTGTGCACGTCACACGTCTCTAACTAAATAAAACGACAAAAATATGAATGTAAATAAAGCAATTGTTGTCGGTCGTCTCACACAAGATCCTGAGATGCGTACAACACCAAATGGTCAAACTGTTGCAAATTTTACCATAGCAACAAACACAAAATGGAAAGACCAAAGTGGTCAGCAACAAGAACGCACAGAATTTCATAATATCGTCGCATGGGGACGACGCGGTGAAATAATCGGACAATACGTGACAAAAGGTCAGGAACTATACGTAGAAGGACGATTGGAGACACGAAATTGGGATGACAAAGACACTGGCAAAAAAATGTATCGTACAGAAATCATAATGGAAAACTTTGAGTTCGGTGCAAAAGCAGGTGGTGGAAATGGTGGTGGAAATTATAACAACACAGCAACACCACAACAAAATCAACCAGCAGCAGAACAAAAAAAAGATGATGAAATTCCTACAATCAATCTTGATGACGAACAAGATGAAGTGAAAATTGAAGATGTACCATTTTAAATTGATAAATTGATAAATTATTATGGCAAAGCGAAAAATTAGAATTGGAGAAAAAACTCTCGATGCAATTGATTATAAAGATAGTATTTTCTTACGACGTTTTTTGAATTCACAAGCAAAAATCTATCCACCAAAACGATATAATGTTGATACATACTCACAAAGACAAATCGCACGTGCAATAAAACGCTCACGTCACATGGCATTACTTCCATTTACTGTAAAATAAAACCATTATATTATGGCTGACCTCGTGTCAGCCATACTCTATTTTCTCAATTCAAAATTCTAAAATCTACAACATGTTAAATATAAGTGATATCAAAACAGGAAAAAAAATTATTCTCGAAGGAGAACCCTACGCAGTTATATATAATGAGCATTCCAAGATGGGTCGCGCTGGTGCTGTTATGCGCACAAAACTTAAAAACCTCACCAATGGTGCTGTCATAGAAAAAACATTTCAAGGTTCTGATAAAGTAGAAGAAGCTGATATCTCAAAATCCAAAGCACAATATCTCTATCCAGAAGGTGACCAATTTTACTTTATGGACAATGAAACATACGATCAGTTTGCTATTGAAAAAAACGCTCTGGGCAATGCACCAGATTATCTCACAGAAGGTCTTGAAGTCACAATGCTTAATTTCAATGGAAATCCTATCAACATTGAAGTTCCTGTCAAAGTTACACTTGAAGTTACAGAAGCACCACCAGGACTCAAAGGTGATACGCAATCTGGAGGTGATAAGCTCGTCACAGTAGAAACAGGTGCAAAAATTACAACTCCACTTTTTGTAGAAACTGGTGACAAAATTATTATCAATACAGAACGTGGCGATTATGTCGGCAAGTCCCAAGCATGATTCTTTAGTGCTTATTCAACCGCCTCTCTTTTGCACATGAAATCTTCATATTTTTTATCAAAAATGGTTTTAACATTGTAGTAAAAAAGATAACACTTCTACACATTTTTCATTTTTACGCAACAATTATCTCATTCACATTCCATTTTCTAATAAGATTTTAAAAAACAAAAAAGAACAGGTGCACAAACCTGTTCTTTTAAATCTTTCATGCGTTATTCTTATGGTCTGGTCTCAAGTATTTTTTTGCCAGAGCAATTTGCATCTGATGTGCATGTGCTTTTACAGATGTCTGCACTATTTCCAATCTTTGGTGTTGTTTGACATTTTCCTTGTGCATTACATGAACGATCTACGCATGCAGTTTTGATAGTGAAGGGATTTTGTTGTACACGTACATCTGATCCTTCTTTTTCATCATTAAACCAGCATACTGCACCAAACTCTGTTACTCCAGGTGCTACTTCAATCTTTTTGTTTTCTCCTGAACACACAGTCATATTTTCACCAGTTCCTTTGTTTGTGATGTCACAGCAAATATCTCTTCCACTACACTGTACACGTACTTCTGCAGGTTGTGGTTTACCGTCTTGATCAAAGTATACTGTTTTATCTACATGTATTGGTGAACCTGCAAGACATGTTTGTGCTTGACAATCTTTAGTTAGTGGCACCGCACTTGACTCTGTGTTTTTGCATGTCCATTTCCATAGACCATTTTCTGTAAGATGTGGATTTGCACTTGCCAAAGAGCCGAATTCACACACTTCTTGTGGTTTGTTGTTGGTTTCTGGCAGTTTTTTACATTCTGTGACACATGCTTGTGTATTACATGCTTCTGATTTTACGTATGTATTGCACTGTGCATCTTTGCATGTTCTTGTACATGTTCCGCTACCACAACTCTTTGTGCATGCAGTACATTCATCACAAATAGGATTACATTTTGGACGCCAAACTAAAATCCATCCATTATTACATATTGCAATATTTCCATGAATAGTCCATACATGTCGAGTTCTTTTCCTAACTTGTTGCACTCTTTTCAAAAAATCTTGATAAGTTCCATAAACAATACCTTCCAATTTAACACCTTTTTCTATTCTCCATTCTAGTATTTTCTTTTTTATCTCCTGCCCTATTTTTTTCAATTCTTCTCTCTTTTGTTTTTTTCTTTCATTTAATTGTTTTAACTGTTTTTGCAACTCCTCTCTTTTTTCTTTTGTCAGAGTTTGTTGCTTGCCTTGAGATATTATCTTCGATTTGTCTTGAGATATCTTCGATTTAATTAAGTGTCTGTTTTCATAGCTGAATCTAGATAAGAGATTATGGGAATCGTCGTATGATATTTCACCAAGTTGAATTTGCGTTGCTATAATTAATGCTTCTATTTTTTGAAGTTCTTTTTCTATCTGTGTTTTTTTCTGATATTCTGCAGAATACCCCTGGCTTCTAGCTATGCTTTGTTTCATGGCACTTTGTCGTTTTTTATATCGCTCATCAGTCATCTCCGCAATCTTTACTGAATCACCATTCCAATGTGACTTTGCATGTGCTTCATGTATTAATCCTTTGAAAAGCCATGATGTTTTCTTGGTGATATATCTCTTGATTTCTGTTTTAAGTGCACCTCTTTCATCTTGCATGAGTGTAATGTCAGTATCTGCAGATTTTAGTGCAGTTGCAAATGATTCTTGTGCTTGTTTTTCGTTTCCTGAAGCGGAAAGTATACGTCCTTTCCAATAATGTGCCATTGTACTGTCACTTTGTAGATTTATTGCTTCATCAAAATATATGAGTATTTCATTTAAAATATCATTTGCCTCTTCGTTTGAGGATGCTTTTTCAATATCTGGAATTCTTACGATTCCTGCACCTACCCATACAATTGGGAGTGTTGGATCACTTCCGATTGCGATATCACTATAGTCTTTTGCTTGATCATATTCTTTTGTTTCCATGCTTTCTGTAGCGAGAACATATCCGATTTCTGCTCTTGTTCGTTGATTGATGTCTCCAGTTTCAAAAATGTCTTTAAAAATCTCTACAGCCTTTTCTTTTTGATCATTTCGATAATATCCTCGTGCAAGATTGTATTGTGCATCAAGTGAATATTCATTGAGTTTAGCAGCTTTCTCATAGTATGATTGTGCTTTTTCAAAACCTTCTTTCAAATCATAGAGATGTCCAATCCGTACATATACCAATGCATCATTTTCATCTAGTTTTTGTGCTTTTTCATAATATGTAAGTGCTTTATCATATTTTTCCATGATTTCATATGCGTATCCCATACCAAGCAATGCTTCTCTATTTTTTGGATCTGTTTTTAAGATTTTTTCAAATGCTTCTACAGACTTTTCTCCTTGTTCTTTTTCTTCAAAGTTCATACTGCCCTTATGTGCTAGATCTATTGCTCCGTATGTAATATAATCTATACATTGCTTTTTCTTTTCTGCATCACTAAGACACTGACAAATAGTGCTATCAACTGCTTTTGTAGCAGCAGTAAGTGCTTGTTCATCACTCGCATAATTACAAGTTACTTGTGGAATAAACGTTTTTTCTTTTATTTGTGTGAGGTAAAAAACCGCCACCAAAACAAAAGAGACAACAGCAAAAGATGCTATCAAGATTTTTTTATTTTTACGCATTTTGTTTGTGTGTTATTGTTTACGTCTTTAGTATATCATATTTTTTTGTAAAAAAAATATTTTGATTTTGTGGTGTGTTTTTTATGTTGTAATTGTAATACCCCACACAAAACCATTGACAAAAAACCCAAAATACATACATAATGAAATACTTAGATTTTCAATATTTGCAATTTATGAAACCACAACATTCCATGACAAATAAACTTACTTTACACGCAAAAAAGAGCATTTCACATGCTGAAAAAATTGCTGGCGTACACGAATCCAAAGAAGTACGTCCAGAACACTTGCTTTATGGTATATTTCTCGAACGCGGTAGTGTCGGAGCAACAATTCTCAGAAATATTGGTCTTTCAAAAGGGATTTTTGAAAAAAACCTCTTTTGTGAAAAAGTGACCACAAAAAAGATTCTTCCAAAAATCAAGTCATCTGATGCATTCAAAAAAATCATCACAGATGCACATGCACTTGCTTCTGAGTTTGGGTATACATACGTGGGCACAGAACATTTCGTCTATGTTCTACTCAATACAAAAAATGACACAATTCAAAAAATTACATCTCAAGTAAGACCTAAAAAACAACCAGAATTTGATCCAAATAACCCTCATGCTATCCCACAGAACAATGGTCTCTTTGGCATCGAAAACCTCTCTGCGCTCATGGGCGAAAAAGAGATTGTTATAGATTCAACAATTGATCAGTTTTGCACATTTATTTCACAGCAAAATAAAGAACCATTTTTTGGCAGAAATACAGATATTGAACGTATTATTACAATTCTCGGACGACGCAACAAAAACAACCCTCTCATTATTGGCGAACCTGGCATTGGCAAAACTGCTGTAATCGAACACATTGCACATCTCGCCAAAAGTCCTAATGCACCACGCCACCTTTATGGAAAGGAAATTGTTACACTCGATCTTGCAATGCTCGTTGCTGGTACAAGTTTCAGAGGTGAATTTGAACAGCGTCTAAAAAATATCATTTCTGAAGTACAGGAAAACCCCCATATCATCCTATTTATTGATGAAATTCATACAATTATCGGCACTGGAAATACTGGTGGTAGTCTTGACGCAGCAAACATCCTCAAACCTGCACTTGCTCGTGGAAATGTACGAATCATCGGTGCCACAACTCTCAGTGAATATAAAAAACACATTGAAAAAGACCCTGCACTAGAAAGACGGTTTCAAAAAATTACACTCGAAGAACCAACTGTAGAACAAACAAAAAAAATTATTTCTGGTGTCAGACATACACTTGAAAAACACCACAACGTTATCTTCACTAAAGAAGCACTTAACTCTTCAGTAACATTTACTGATCGCTACTTGCCAGAACAACGATTTCCTGATAAAGCAATTGACATACTCGATGAAACAGCTGCACGATTGTGTGGAACACAAGATCAAAATGATGCCCATAAAGACATTATTTCACTTGAAAATAATCTCAAAGAAATCCTTGTACAAAAAACAGCATATGTGCGCAGTGAAAAATATGAAGAAGCATCCCAATTACGTGACGCAGAGGATGCAATCACACGAGAAATTGTTGAAACTAAAAAGAAATTTGAAACTGCTAAGAAAAAAAATCACCCAACAATTACAGAGCAAGATATCGCACAAACTATTACAATGCATACAAATATTCCACAAGAAAAGATTATGCAAACAGCAAGTCGTCGTATCATAGATGCAAAAAAACATCTAACAAAAAAGATTATTGGTCAAAATAATGCTGTTGAAAAAATTTCTGACACGCTTATTCGTTCCTCAAGTGGAATCAGCAATGAAAAAAGACCAAATGGATCATTTCTTTTCCTCGGCACAACTGGCGTTGGAAAAACATTTACTGCACAAACTCTCGCGGAAGAACTTTATGAAACAGAGAAATCTTTGATTCGTGTTGATATGAGCGAGTTTATGGAAAAACATCACGCATCAAAACTACTTGGTGCACCAGCAGGCTATGTTGGTTATGGTGAAGGTGGTACACTCACAGAAAAAGTACGAAACAATCCACATAGTGTCGTCCTTTTTGATGAAATTGAAAAAGCACATCCAGACGTATTCAATATTCTATTGCAGATATTAGAAGATGGAATGCTCACAGATGCAAGTGGTAAAAAAATCGATTTCAAAAATACAATTATTATCCTCACATCAAATATTGGCAGTGCGCAAATTACTCAAGAAAAAACACTTGGATTTGATGAAAACCAAAAGAATACGCAAGTAAATATCACAAAAAAATTATACTCGGCTGCAAAAGAAACTCTATCACCAGAATTACTTTCTCGTCTTGACCACGTGATTGTTTTTAATGAGTTACAAAAAAAAGAATTGCAAAAAATCGCACGAAACGAACTCTTACTACTAAAAAAGCGATTACATTCAAAAGAGATTAATTTCTCATTTACACCAAAGATTATAAATCATATTGCGCAAACCGCACAAGAAAAAAATGAGGGTGCACGAGGCGTCCGACAATACATTCAAGATCACATTGAGGGAGATATTGCTTACCATATTGCACATAAACCTGATACAACTACCATTTCCATTGATTATGTCCAAAATAAAATTACTATCTCATAACCTGCACACATTCTACAAGTCCATCAAAAACCTCATAATTGATGGACTTTTTCCTATCCGCTGTCTCGGATGTGGAACATATGACCACTGGATTTGCAATAAGTGTCATACAACATTGCCAATTTTGACAGAACAACATTGTCCTATTTGTAAAAAACATATTACACATAATGGTGAAACATGTTTTGAATGTTTGCAAAAAAACACATCAATTGATGGTGTATTTATTGCATCACACTATAGCGACACGTTATTAAAAAAGGCAATTCATTATTATAAATACCGATTTGTGAAGGATTTATCAGAACCATTAGCTTTATTACTTGCACAATCATTACAAAATTCAAATCTCCCCGCTCCTGACATCATCATTCCTGTCCCTCTACACAAAAGACGTTTGCGCTGGCGCGGGTTTAATCAAGCAGAAGAGCTTGCATATGCACTCGACTTACAAATTCCTATCATTACTGATATACTAATACGTATGCGATATACAAAACCGCAAGCTCGCACAAAAAACAAAAATAATCGAAAAAATAATTTGAGCAATGCTTTTCACATATCACATACAGAAACAATTAAACAAAAAAATATTCTCTTGATTGACGATATTATAACGACTGGCACAACTCTTGAAGAATGTGCTTCAGTACTGAAAAAATCTGGTGCAAAAAATGTATATTGCCTCGTCTTAGCAAGAGAGTAGAACACGCTTATGAAAAAGATCTTGAAAAATATTCTCTTTTTTCTTTTTTTATTAATTCCCACGATCCTTGTCAGTACATATATTTATGCAACATCTCCGCATTTTGCAGCAATACCAATGTCACAACAAAATGGTCATAAAATTCTGCCTTCTGATGCATTTGTAATTAATCTTGGAAAACCTGTTGACAAAGAATACTACCAGAAAAATGTCACGATCACACCACGCACACCAATGACTGCTGTTATCAATGATGCACACACTCAAATTACCATCACACCAAAGTATTCATGGAATCCTAATCAAACATATCATGTATCAATTCCTGAAGGACGTGGAAAAAATCAACTGCAACAAATAGCTGCAGCAAATTTTTCCTTCACTACACCAAAAATTCCAAAAGTACTTAACGTCACACCACAAGATGCAGCAACTGATATACGACTCGACATCGAAGATCCACTCACAGTGCAATTTGAAAAATCCATCAAAGGCTTTTATGTTGATTTCATCCTTGAACCAAATGTGCCAGTCAAATATCAAAACAATCCCCAAAAAACCAAATTTAATATACTACCACAAGAACCCCTGCAAGATAATACAAAATACACACTCACAATTCGCGCTAAAACAAATGGTGGTCGCAATACAGATTATGAGACAATAAGCCAAACAACATTTACAACAATTGCACCAAAACCAAAAACATGGGCAGAAAACCTACAAGAACGACTTGGTCAAGCACGAAAATTCACACAAGCCCAAATTTCTGATGGAAAATATATTGATGTAAATCTTGCAACACAAATTATGACTATTTTTGAAAATGGAAAACTCATTGATTCATTTTTAATCTCATCGGGCAAATCAGGAATGAATACTCCTGTAGGACAATTTCAAATTTATAACAAACACCCACGTCCATGGTCAAAAAAATATAGCCTTTATATGCCTTATTGGATGGCGATTACATCTGATGGAAAATATGGCATTCACGAATTACCAGAATGGCCAGGTGGATACAAAGAGGGACAAAACCATCTTGGTATTCCAGTTTCACATGGCTGTATGCGACTTGGCGTAGGTCCAGCAAAAAAAGTTTATGAATGGGCAGAAATTGGCACGCCCATAATTACTCATTACTAACACACCCTCATTTAAAAGACATAAATGTAACAATGTGTTTTATTCACGCAACATATGATTATTGCAAAAAAAATGAGATTGAAAAATATACATACCATTTTGTTTTACATTTTAATATTTCTTTTGCCATGGCAAACTATCTGGATTATTAAAGAAACTTTTCTCAATAATGAAAAGTGGCAATATGGCACAATTGGTATATATGCTTTTGATGGAATATTTTTATTTTGGTTTTTATGTAATGTTTTTTTATACAAAAAAAAGATATATTCATATATTATCACCAATAAAAAAATAAGTATTCTAGCATTACTTCTTTGTATATGGACATTATTTTCTCTCTCATGGTCAGACAATTTCGAAGTTGGTTTATACTTTTGGTTCAAATTAACGATGTGTTTATGTATTTTTTTTCTTACACAAATTCAATCGTATTCATTACGGCACATATCAAAAATATTTTTAGTAAGTATGCTTTTTCACAGCATTTTAGGTTTATATCAATTTTGTACACAAAATACATTTGCATATACACTTCTCGGACTACAAAATCATGATGTATGGCACGGCAGCACTGCAACAATTACCACTCATGCTGAAAGATGGTTACGCGTTTATGGCGGCTTTCCTCATCCAAACATTTTTGGTAGCTTTGTAATCATTGCACTAATATGTAACATTTACACACATCTTGCGACAAAGAAATGTTCCCAGAAATATCACGTATTTTCTTATTTTGTTACTGCACTTTTTATGATTAATCTGATATTCACCTTTTCTCGTACAGCATGGGTATCTGGATGTATCACAATTATACTTCTGTCTACCATTGTATTTTGCAAAGAAAAATATACAAACAAAAGAAAAATGTCCATGCACATCATAATCATGTTTTGTATAAGCATATTTTGCTTCATAACTTTTTTGCCGATTTTTTCTACACGTGTACATCACACGACACCTACACACAATTCAATTTCTGATCGAAAAACCTATCTCATACATGCACACCATATCGTCACACATCACACCTTGACAGGCGTGGGTGTCGGAAATTATACAAACACCGTCGCAAAAACTTACAACAATATCCATCCAATATGGTATTATCAACCCGTTCATCAATCCGCCTTACTTATTTTTGCAGAAATTGGACTAATTGGAAGTATTTTTCTGTGGTTATTTATTTTTTATGCATGCAAAAATATATTCTCTTACACACAAAAATATTCTTTAGAAAAAACAGTATTAGCAACTATTTTATGTATGTTTTTACTTTCTTCACTTTTTGATCATTGGTTGTGGACATCGCATAGCGGGCTTATTGGATTTTTTGTCTTTTGTGGATTACTCGCATACCAAAAAACACCAGCATAATTATAGCTGATGTTTTCACGCTTTTATTATATTAAATACTAAAAAACTTTATCATTTTTTTTCAAAAATAGTACATTAGATAAAAATAATACTACAATAACACTTCTTTTAACAACGCATTCTTTCCCTTTCCTGTCTTTGCAGAAATGGGAAAAATTTTTACCCAATCGCCTATTTCTTCTGAAATTAATTTAAGTGACCGATGTAACTCTTTTTGGTTTAATTTATCTATTTTATTTGCTGCAATTACAAATGGATGTTCATATTCTTGTAACACACCAATCATCTCTCTATCAAAATCTCGCAGCCCTGCTTTTGCATCAGTAATCACAACAACTTTTGATACTGGTGCTTCCCCACTAATCAAATACCACAATATCAATCGTCGTAATTTTTCGCGATGCTTCAAGCCTGTTTTAGCATATCCATAACCAGGCAAATCCACAAAATATAGTCTATCATTAATCAGAAAAAAATTAATTTCTTGTGTCTTACCTGGTGTAGAAGAAGAGTGCACAAGACTTTTTTGTCCAACAAGCATATTAATTACACTTGATTTACCTACATTTGAACGTCCTACAAATGCCACTTGTGGTTTTTCATCTACAAGCAAATTATGTGACCCAACAACACCACGAATAAATTGTGCACTTGTAATTTCCATCAATTTAAATTAAAACAAATTTCTATCGTAAAATCATACCATAAATCAATTAATACATCAACATTCTATAAAATGTGTTATTATATAAGTATATACTGCAAAAGATTCTTGTATTTGTCTACACTTAAAAAATAATTATCTACAGATATGCCATTTTTTAAAATTTTTCTTGACACCACTTTTAAGAAAATGTTATTCATTTCTATTGTATACCTTATCACAATGATTGTTATTTTTTTCTTCTACATTATTCCTCGCATCAATGAAATATTGATGGAAGAGAGAAAACAAATCGTTCGTGAAATGACAAATTTTATGGTTGAAGTATTTGAAGAACTAGAGACACAAGAACAGACTAAATACTTACCAGATGGACAAGCAGAAGAAATCGCTAAAGATATAATTAATGGATATCTTTATCAAAATAATGATTATTTTTTTGCAATTGATGCAAAAAATAAAAAAATAATTGCAACGCCATTCAAAAATCAACTTAATAAAACAATGATAGATGAAATTGACACTATCGGACACCCTTTCGGAAAAGATGCGTTAAAAGATACACGAAGTAATGCAGAAAACCTTTTTATATCATACAAATGGAATAAAACTGAATCTGATAAAATTGGACAAAAACTTTCATATTTTGCACAATTTGAACCGTGGCAATGGCTAATTGGTACTGGTGTATATATTGATGATATTACACAAGAAATCAATGCAATAATACGCAAGATCGTTAGCGTCTTTTCTTCCATTCTTTTTCTCATAATTAGCCTATTGATCTATATTCTCAGAACTAGTGCAAAAATTGAAAAGCAAAAAAATGAGATTGAACTACAATTCATGTCATTAATTAAAAACTTGCCAATTGCTGTTTTTAGAATTGAACTCGCAAAAGATAATAAAGGCTCCTCGCTGATCTTATGGAACAAATCTCTTATAAATACTTGTGAATTTCCTTATGAAGATTATCCTAGTAAGCATGGATTTCGATTACAAAATCTTCTAGTCAATCAAGAGGATCGAATTGACATTATAAAAAGAGCAAAAGATGGCACACTCCTAGGAAAAGAATATGAAATACGTACATTTACTGGCAAACATTTATGGATTCGAATTTTTGGTTACATCACAAAAAAGAATTTCAAAACATTTCTTGATGCATCAATTGAAAATGTAACAAGAAATTATGAGGCAGACAAATTACTTAAAAAATCATACGATGAGTTATGGAAAATTGGTGAAATAAAAAATGAAATTATATCAATCACATCTTATGAACTCAAAACCCCCCTCGCAAACATCAATGATATAATTTCTTATTTTTCAAAAGAAAACACAAAAAACTTCAATAAACAACAAAAAAACTATCTTCAAAAAATTAAAAAAAACACCAATAAATTATTGGAAATGATCAATAATATGATGGATCTTGAAAAGTTAGAAAAAGGTGAAATGAATCTTAACATCACAAAAGTTGAAATGAATGAAGTGTTAAAAGATGTACATGAAGATTTTCAAGCACGTTGTATACTAGAAAAAAAGAAGTGCATAATTAATCTCACACATCCAAAAATCTACATCAATGCCGACAAAGCACAATTAAAAAGAGTTTTCACAAACCTTCTCGATAACGCTTTTAAATTCACAAAAAACAAAACTGGTGTGATAGAAATTTTCACAGAAGTAACGTCTAATACAGTGAAAATACATATAAAAGATAATGGCATTGGAATTTCAAAAGAAGATAAAGAAAAGGTATTTAAGAAATTCACACAAGTTGAAAATAATATTGAAAGAAAAATGAATGGCTCTGGACTTGGTCTACCAATTGTGAAAACAATTGTCGAACAACTAAATGGAAAAATAGAGTTTGAAAGTCAATCTAAAAAAGGAAGTGACTTTTACATCACATTTCCTTTAATTAAAAATATTTAACACTGTCAATATCATGAATCTATTTAAAGAAACTTTCAATATAGCATTTGAAAAAATTGTAATTATCACAATCATTTTTTCTGTTATTTCTAGCTCCTTCTTTTTCTTTTTTCTCATACCAAAAATCAATGATGTTTTAATCGAAGAAAGAAAAACTCTCATTCATGAAATATCAGAAGAATTTTTAGGCGTTCTCTATGAACTCCATAAAAAAGAAAATCAAGGCGTTATTGATAGAGATGTCGCACAAAAAATTGCTATAAATATGATTAATAATTTTCGTTATGGAAAAAATGATGATGAATATTTCTGGGTAAATACATTAGATACTGGGATAATGATAGCTCACCCATACAAAGACCTTTATGGTTCAGATTTTAATACATATACCGATCCTACTGGATACAAATTTGGTGAAGAAATGCTCAAGACAGCAAAAGATGGTGATCCTACAAATAACTGCATATCATACAAATGGACATCAAAATCAAATCCGCATAAATATGTCCAAAAATTATCACATGTCACAACATTCGAACCATGGGGATGGATGCTCGGAACTGGTATTTATATGAACGATATACAGGCTGAATTAACTAGGATTACGCAAAGACTTATCAGCCTCTTCATACTCATACTTATACTCATGATTGGATTGATCATGTATATCATAAAAACAGGAGCAGATCTAAAACAACAGAAAAAAACTATTCAATTAGAGTTCAGATCTCTTATTCAGAACATTCCAGTAGGTATATTTAAAACAAAATTAGATAAAAAAACGAAGCTAGACACTCCAATCATTTGGAATAATTCTCTTATTAGACTTGGTGAAATTCCGAATGATCAATTCATTGCAAAAAATAATATTCATATGCAAGATTTTCTAAATAAAAGAGATAAAGAAGAAGTAATCGAAACATTGCTTAATGGAAAAGAAATTATTGGAAATGAATATAAAATCAAAACGCTAAAAGGCCATGACCTCTGGATCAGATTTTACGCACGCCCTTCCATAAAAAACAATGAACTTTTTGTCGACGCATATATAGAAGACATTACAGAGGAAAAAAGATCTCGAAAAAAACTTACAGAAGCTTATGATAGACTAAAAAAAGTTGAAAAAACAAAAAGTGAGATTATATCAATCACATCTCATGAGCTTCGTACTCCTTTAACAATCATCAAAGGTTTCGCATCAATGCTTACACACGAAGATTGTGGCGATATCACAAAAGAACAGAAAAATAAATTGATAGACATTATCAAAAATACTGACAATCTATCAGAAATGATTACAAATATACTTGATATCGAAAAAATTGAAACAGGAAAAATGCAATTTGATAAAAAAACTATTCGACTTGATAAACTCCTTACAGAAATATACCTTGAATCACAAATTCGTTGCGCAGTTGAGCACAAAAAAATTAAACTTGTCCTTCCAGATGAAAAATTAATTGTAGAAAGTGATCAAAAGAAATTACAGCAAATTTTTACAAACCTCATAGACAATGCTATAAAATTCACTGAAAAAAATGTGGGTCAAATAGAAATTTATGTAGAAAAAATCAAAAACGAGCATGTAAAAATCCACATAAAAGATAATGGCATTGGCATCAAAAAAAGTAATCTAAAAATCATTTTTGAAAAATTTGAACAAGTTGATGGACATGTTAAACGTATTTATAGTGGCTCAGGCCTTGCTTTGCCACTGATAAAGAAATTACTCAAAGAACTTGGTGGAACTATTGATGTAACTAGTTCTATTGGCAAAGGTAGCGACTTTTGTGTTACATTATCTTTAAAGAAGTAATTTATAATTTAATAAACATATGAACAAAAAAATATTGATCATTGATGATCACGCAGATATCCGAGAAATGTATGAAAGCGCACTTAGTGCTCGCGGATATGAAGTTTTATCAGAAGAAAATGGTCTTACTGGTGCTATGCGCGCAATTGATTTTGAACCAGATCTTGTCCTTCTCGATATCATGATGCCTCAAATGGACGGATTTGCAATATTAGAAGCATTACAAGAAAATGCAAAATTCAAATGCAATATCATTGTTATTAGTAATCTCGATAATGATGAAGATATACAAAAAGCACTTGATATGGGTGCTGTAAAATATATGGTCAAATCAGAATATACGCCAGATGAAATCGTTAATGCAGTTACAAAAACTTTAGAAGAAGGTTGCAAAGATGTAAAATAATCTAAGAGTTATTTTGAAAACCTCGAAATTTTCGAGGTTTTTGTTTTGATTAGATTTTTTTGATGTGATACATTTAGAGTTATCTTTTATATGCTTACAAGATATTATGAACAAAAAAATTACAAGTGCTTCTTTTTTCATTGGAAAGCAATCAGATAACCTCATATCTTTTGGCTCTGGACAACCAGATCTTCCGCCACCTAAAATTTGTTTTGACTTTCTCAAAGATTACAAAGAATTTAAATATGGTGAAATACAAGGAAAAGAAAAATTACGTAAAGCAATCGCAAAAAATTATCCAGGCGCAAAAAAAGAAAATATCATTATTACCAACGGTGCATCCGAAGGAATCGACCTCGCTCTGAGAGCACTTTACGAAAAAGATGCAAAAATTCTTATACCACGACCCTATTATTATTCTTATCCACACAACGTGAAGTATGCACATATGACATGTAGATATTATGATCTTGTTAAAGGAAAAATTGATATAAAAAATTTCAAAGAAAAAGTCAAAAATTGTAAAGCTGTCATCATCAATTCTCCTGGAAACCCAACTGGAACTGTACAAGAAATTGATACATTAAAAGAAATTGAAAAAATTACACAAAAACATGGCATCTATGTATTATCTGATGAAGTGTACAAAGATATGATTTACGAGAGAAAGAATTATCTCATTGAAGGGGAAAATGTTCTCACTATCAATTCTTTTTCAAAATCATATTCACTGTGTGGTGCGCGTATTGGATATATTTATGCACGAAACCATGATTGGATTAAAAAAATGACGGAAATAAAAACACACACTTCCATGAACACAAGTATTGTCAGTCAAGAGATGGCACTTATGGCAACTAAAATGTCACAGAAATATCTCAATGATCAAGCACATATTTGGCAAAAAAGACGTGATCTAATCTACAATGGCATCAAAAAACTTGGCCTGCAAGTATGGAAACCTGAAGGTGCATTTTATGTTTTTGTCACAATTAAAAATCCGCAAAAAGTCATGGAAGATCTCTACTACAAATATAATATTGTGGTCTATAATGGAGAATGGTTTGGTAAAAAAGACCGTATCAGACTGAGTTATGCACTTGACGAAAAAAAAATCATCGAAGGCCTCAAAAGATTTAAATTGTATTTAGAAAACGAATACCAAAAATAATTATATATAGTAAAAAAGAATTTTGAAAATTAAAAATTCATAAATTATCATTACAAGTACCCTCGACCAAACTCCCATCCAAATCCCCACCTCCATGGCGTATTAATATATGGAATAGCAAAAACGCGTACAGCTACATACATACCGTATGAGAGCATCTTATTATTTGAAGTTTTATAAACACACTCTTTAAATTTTTCATCCACACTCTTTCGCTGCGTACTAGAACCACCTTGCCAGTATGCACGATCATGTTCCACGCAACATTCATGTAATTTTCCATCAAAAAAAAGTGTACATCCATCTGTTACAAATACCTTTTGTTCGTCAACTTGACTATCATAAAAAGAATACGCGACAATATACCATCCTATAAAGAAGATTGATATGAGAAATAATAAAAAATAAAACATTTCTTTTTGCATATATTATTTTAAATAAAAAAATACTCGATAAATCCTATTACCTGCCGATACTTTTGCATCCTCCCATTTTGTTGTGTAACCATATGGCGATTCATCAAAAAAATGTAATTCACTATTTTCAATTTCTTTCAAAACCTCCACAGTTTCATCAAACAATTGCTTTTGGTCTGTCTGAAAAATCCATTTTGTTTGTGGTGATATCCACCTTTGCACACTCTCCAAAAATGCTTTATGTATAATACGTCGTTTTTTGTGTCGCTCTTTAAACCATGGATCTGGAAAATTTATATATATTTCTTCAATGAGAATATTACTATCTACAGATGGTTTTAAAATATTTTCAAAATTTCGCACCATATCACCATCAAAAACTACAACATTTTTGTAACTCTCAAATTTTTTCTCAAGCTTTCTCGCCAATGGCTTACGAATTTCACACACGATAAAATTTTTTTCTTCACCAAAAAGATATACTAATTTTTCACTGAATTCTCCCCTATCAGCACCAATATCCACAATAATAGGTTTATCATTACCAAATCCACTAAATCGATGTTCTGTACGATCTGCCAATGGATTTACATGATGTCTCACACGATTTTGTACCATAGCTTAATATATTATCACTGATTACATCTGTTTACCACTAGCCACACATCATTATTTATCTAACCATATCATACACATATAATACCATGTCCTCTTTTTTTCTTTTACCTTCTTTTCAGTTGCTACCTTTGACTCAAATGGTAACTGAAAATTATAAGATATGATTCGAGAACCTTTTTTTACAGATTTTTGTAAATATCTTGCAAGTCTATTCGCAGATCGTGATGTTGCAAATACATAGATTACATCTACATCACTAAGATTTGTTCTATAAATATCTTCTCTTTTAAATGTGATGTTTTTTGCATGAGAAAACATTTTTTTTACACTAGCAATACTATGTAATATATAAGAAATCTCTACGCCAATAATTTTTGCCTGTGGACTTTTTTCACTCACATAAAAACTCACACGTCCATCTCCTGATCCTAATTCACAAAAGACATCTCCTTCATCGAGGTTTGCGATTTCCACAATGCGTTTCATATCTCTGGAAAAAGTTGGTAGCCACGGTGCAAGAAAAAGCACTGTATATATAATCCACACACATAAAATAACTACAAAAATTGAAAAAAGTATCTCAATCATATATTACACATCAATCTGCATAAAAAGTGGACAGTGATCAGAACCCATCTGTTCATTGAGATATTCTATCTCACTCACTTTTTTAACAAAATTCTTGTCTACAAAAAAATAATCAATACGCCATCCCACATTTCTTTCTCGTGCACGTGTAATCATATCCCACCATGAATACACATCTGTTACTTTAGGATTTTTTGTCCGCCATACATCCGCCCAATCATTTTCCAAAACGCGATCCATCCATGCACGCTCTCGTGGATGAAATCCAATATTACCATCATTCTCCTTTGCACGCGCAAGATCAATCTCTGTATGTGCTACATTCATATCACCTCCGACAATCACTTCATGCTCTCGATTACGAAGTTCATTCATATATTCCAAAACACGATCAAAAAAATCTAATTTTTCTTCCCATGCCTTTTCACTCTTACCGCCATTTGGAAAATAAATTGATAATAAATCATATATTTGTTCATTAAACACAAAAGATACATGTGATACACGTCCTTCATCTGCATTTGGTGCTTTTGGCACTTGAACATCAAATGTAGCATCACTTACATTTTGCAGAAATTCCCGACTAATCCAAATACCTGTACCTGCATAGCCCGGTTTTTCTGCACTATGATAATATTGTTCATAAATCTCATTTTTTGTGAGAAAATTACTAAATTGTTCCCTCTTCCCCTTAATCTCTTGTAAAAACAACACATCTGGTACATATGTCTCTAGAAGATTTTGTAATTCTTTTTTTCGTTCTACTGCACGAATACCATTGACATTCCATGTAATAATTTTCATAACACATCTCTAAAAAATAATTCTATAGTAATTATATTATATCAACTACAAATATAGAAGAGAGGTGATTGTATTATACAATCACCTCTACAATTATCGCCTTAATCGACTCCATAGTGAATGTAATGCAAAAAAAGTTGCGCAAATCAATACAAAGTTCGCAAATACAAACGCTATATTTGATTCTGTAATTTTAGCAAATATAAAAACTCCAAGTGCACAGTTTTGTAAGAAAAATTTTTGTTTTCCACTTTTAACAGCGCCACCACTTTTAAAAAAATGAAGAAATGTAGATGCTATATCACACGCAAGAAGGATAAACACTGACCACCATACATTTTCAGAGAATAATAATAAAATAGCAAGATAAAAAAGAATTTTATCTGCAAAAGGATCTAAAAATTCTCCAAAACGCGTTTTTTGATTGAATGTTCGTGCCAGCCACCCATCAATTACATCTGGCAAAAGACCGCATAACACAAACATCATTATTCCTACAAAAAAACTATTCGGCAATGTAGCAAGATAAAGCCAATATACACCAAAAAACAACCGTGCCACAGTGATGATATTTGGCCATGTCCATACTCTATCCATTTTATCTTCCTCCCTCTCTTACAATAAAGAACTTTTTATAAAAAATTATTTTTCATATAACTAACAAATTGTACCGATTTTTACAAAAAAAAT
This sequence comes from Candidatus Moraniibacteriota bacterium, assembly GCA_002747515.1. Taxonomy (GTDB): domain Bacteria; phylum Patescibacteriota; class Minisyncoccia; order Moranbacterales. The sequence continues at coordinate 3,017 of PDPP01000021.1, read as the reverse complement.
CAACGCTTTTGCACAAATATTAATTTTTTCCATTTTTTTACAAACCTCTCTTTTACGTTTCAGATTATAGTACCAAAAAAATACATTCTGCACATTTGCACAAAACGGATCACTTGCAAATAATTCACTCTTCTAATTAATTTGTGAAGTCAAAAAATCATAGAGAATTTCCCCAATGTTCCCTTCCCGAATTTGCATATCTTCGTTCATTTGTTGATCTCCGAGCCAAATAACTGCCCAGATCATAAATGCTAACACTAAAATTGTAGATAATCCTACAAAATGTGGCACTTCTCTATGAAATATCCTTCTCATGCTTTTATTTTACCACAAAAATTACTTCCATTCATAATTCCTTAATTTCAAACAAAAACCAAAAACCTATGATGTATAATTTTGCTATTTTACATATAACCCATTATTTACCTCACTTTAATTTCTCGCAAAAGTCCATCTTCCATATCAATTCCTCGCACAATGATTGAACTTCCATTTATCAAAACCTCGCTAAATGTTTGACCAGATTTTACGCCCTTATATTTTGCTTTACCGCCAAGTGTATTACCACTGAGTATATAATGAATTCCATCAACAATCTTATGATCAAACACCGCCTCATGTCCAGAAATCACGAGATCTACCCCACCATTTTTAAAAATATATTGCAACTTTCTCTGTAATTCAGGTTGACATGCAAAATCATGACAATTTTTTGCAGATTTTTTGTAAAACGTCACAGGTGGTACATGCGTTGCTACAATAACATTTTTTAATTTATTTTTTTCTAAATCCTTCTCCAACCATGAGAGTTGCTCTGCTTTGATTGTTCTTTTTGTTGGCCAGTCAGTCGACAAAATTACAAAATGCGTATTTTCATAATCAAAAGAATAATGTAAGACTCTCTTTTTATCAGCAATATATTTATGATCAGAAAAATATTCTTGCCATAAATCTACACAAGTCACACCACATTCAACATCATGATACCCAAAAACAATATAATATGGAATATTTGCAAAATATTTATCAAATACTTTTCGTACATGTCTAATACTCACTCGTGGACCACGTGAATCAGCATTAGCCATAATAATGTCACCTGTAAACAAAACAAAATCTGGATATAATGTTTTAACATGATCAAACACACCATATGCATTTTCGCCAAAACCATATGGACTCTTCTCACGCTCACTATCTCCAATAATTGCAAACTTAAAAGGTTTGTATTTCTCCTTCTCTTTTTCAACAACAATTTCACTGCCTTCTACAATATCATTACTCACTACTATCCCATCACTTTCTTTCTTCTCACATTCATTTTCAATGATATTCTGTTTCTTTTCAATTTCCGGAAAATCTTGTACATCATTTTGTACATGATGCATCTTGACTGAGATTATTTGAGGTTTACATCCATAAAAAAATACAAAGTAACTCACAATAGAAAAGCTTGCAATGAATACACTAATTGCTAAAATATATATTCTTCTTTTTTTCACAAAATAAATCATTTTTTATCACCAAAAAACAATGTGTTTTTTTCCGAACGAGACAATTTTTCTGCATCTGAAAGTTTTATAAAATTATCATCCCACTCAGAAAACACCTTCACAAGCTTCTTATAGCGACTTTTACTGAGAGACATTGTCGCATTTTTTGCTCCATATTTTTTAAAAATCTTTCGTCGTTGATCTTCTTTGCCTATATCCACATTTTCTGAAGGTGTATATTTACCTTTTTTTTCAAATTTTGCCAAATATTCTTCATACGCCAATAACTGCAATATTAATTCCTTAAACAACTCTTCTCGCTTCATAATTTCATTGGCCCATAATGGAACATGTGATTGCATTATAGTTGCACGAGAGCGTACTTGAATATCTTTTATCTGGTCTTTTTGATTGATACAACTACGACCCAAAAGATACGATACAATTTGATTAGATGCTGTTTCACGCATATCTTTCATATCTCCTTCAAAAGCATTTTTTTCTGTATTTTTTGCATATCTATACCATGCTTCTGCATACACAAACACCAAAACAACCCCCATATTATATATTTTCTCCATTGCAGCAAATCGACGTGACAAACCCTTTTTTCTCTCAATCAAAATATTTATAATAAAAATCTTCCCCAAAACAACAAAACACACAAGAGTCGTCATACCAAGAATGCTCCAAGAGATTATTTCCTCCATTGTTAGTTTTTCCAGAGAAAAACTGGAAATAAAATTAACCAACAAATCAAAATAATACATAACAAAATAATATATTTCTTTCATCTTTTTTATTTTACCACAACAATCATTTTTATAATAAATTTTAAAACCTCATCGATTATTATAATCGATGAGGTTGTACCATCTATTTTTTCATTAATTCAACAGCATGATTGTAGACTTCTTTTGGTGATGGCGCCCCCATAGGATAACATTTGACATGTAATTTTCCGTCCTTAAATTTATTCAAAACTTTCCATATATATTTTTCTTCTACGACTAATTCACCTCTTGTTTGTGCTAATTCATTTACCAAATGTATATAATCCTGACTTGGTTTCCAACCCATACTTTTACTCCTTTTTGTGAATGCGACATCCTTTTTAGAATATCTTTTTTGAATTGTACTGTACATTAAAAACATGTCTTCTGTTCTCCACATTGCACATACTAAATGACATCTATACACCTTGTCAATAAAAATTTTTTTTCAAAAAATAATTACAAAAAACCTCACCGATCACTTTTGTGACCGATGAGGTGTTTTATTTAATCCTCCTCCTTCTTCTTTCTTCTCTTCCGACGAGCACACACCGGACAACCCCTTCCATTTACACGATTATTGCCAACAGCTTGCCACTCATGAGAACAAACCGAGCATATCCACCAAAGTTTTTTGCTCGTACCAGCAATGACTTTATTTGCTGGAATTTGATTTTTTGGTGAATATTCTTTGGCAAGTTCCGGATGTGTCACGGAAAGACTGTTGGTCTTTGTGGCAACTCGACCGGCA
>PDPP01000034.1 GCA_002747515.1 Candidatus Moraniibacteriota bacterium | reverse complement strand
TCATGTAATCAAAAATGTCTGAAATTCGACACAACAGGTACACGTATCCCGTTTTTTGATCAGTATCTGCGTGACAACAAACTATCCTATGAAGAAGTGCTATTGATCGACGATTGCGTTGATCAAAGCGGAACATACGATGCATGCGGATTTGATATTATGCACATTTCCGGTCCGCATGATGTGATGCAAAAAGTACAAAAACTTGCGCAGTAATATATTCTTTGACAGTTACATATACCTATAATAAGCAGGGTTCGTGATTTGTAGAGATACATTGGCATACCAAATAGTCATCATCGCTTGACACATTTCCAGCAAGCATGATACCTTTGTTCACAGGAATAAACAAAAAAACATGTTTTCATCCACAAAAAAGAAAATTTGGTTTGGTATATTTACTACCCTTATCATCATCCTTTCAGGATATGGCGTTTTCGTATTCAAAAAAAGGCAAGAACACAAACACGCTGCCGCAAAGATTGCAGAATATTGCCAAAATCCGAAAGTGGAACTTGCGACTTCTGAGTATAGGATGGGAGATTTATTATCTTCCAGTCTTGAGACTAATATTCGCACTGAGAAATTTAATGATGTATATATCGGCACACCAAATCGGCCATATGCTTTAAAAGACAAAACGGTATTAGACGGAGTTAAAAGGAATATTGATAATCTGTGTAGCGTTGATGTGTCTAGAACGCCAGAACGAGACTTCATTTTTTGGTATAAATTGGATGAAAAATATAGCATTATGGGTTTAGCTGAGAATAAAGTTGAATTAGGTAGAGTGGGAAGTGATTTGGGTAACCTTGTTGATTTTTTTGTAGTAAATAATGACACTCAAGCTGTGGTTTATGGCTTCGAAATTACTGCATATATTCATAGATCGCATGAATCAAAAGATAGGTATCGAAGGATTACAGGAAAAGACATTCGGGAAATTGCAATGATTGTCTTGCGAGATAATGTCCCTAGCGTTTTGCAATAATTAAGCATATTTACAGAAAAAGTAGATTCCACTTTTTTGATAATCATAATGGTGTGGTTATCAAAAATGGTGAGTAAAACTTACGCAAAAAATGAGCATTGCCTTGCTTGACACACTCTTAATAGCATGATACTCTTTCCAAAGACATAAGCAAAAAACATGTTTCCATCCACAAAAAAGAAAATTTGGTTTGGTATATTTACTACCCTTATTATCATCCTTTCAGGATATGGCGTTTTTGTATTCAAAGAAAGGCAAGAACACAAACACGCTGCCGCAAAGATTGCAGAATATTGCCAAAACCCGAAGATTGAGCTTGCGACCTCTGAATATAATATTGAAGATGGAATGTTCCCTAAGCTACGGGTAGAAATCAAAACAAAAAAATTTGATGACATACGTGCGTATGTTACTGCTCGTTATCGTGATGAAAATATTACAGAAGGCGTCAAAGAAAACGTCAATGAATTATGCTCTGCAAGCACATCAAAAATGCCACCAAGAACATTTTTGTTCTGGTATCAATTGAATGATGAATATAGTGTGATGGGGGTTGCTGAGAATAAAGCTCCTGCAGGGTTAAGAGGCAGGGACCTCGAAAATACTGTAAGCTATGTAGTTGTGAAAAATGATACACAAACTGTAGTGCATAGCTTTGAATTCATAACATATATGGATCAGCCTATAGACAAGAAAGGATATTACAGAAGAATTAACAAAAAAGACATCAAAGAAATTGTATATCTAATCCTCAAAGATAATGCTCCTGAGGTATTGTAGATATCAGAGTAATTTTTCGCATCTTTCTCACAAACACATAGTGTGATTGTGAGAAATGGTGAGTAAAACTTACTCAAAAACATGCACCTTAACAATAAGGAGATTGAACATGAAGAAAACAATTGTACTTTTTAGTGCGATGATTTCTACTTTCTTTCTGTTTCACATGGCATATGCCAGCGAAACATTCATGCACCCGTCCACATGGGGATTGATGATGAATGATAGTGATCCAACTAAAGAGCACTATCATTACAACACCTTCAAAGAAGATCGGAAACACAAATGTTTCAAACACTGGGTCATTGGTGTTGATAATGATGAGTGTACTACAGAACGCGGGTACACTTTTGACAGTGAGGGTTATGCACTGCGAGGGTGTGGTTATGGACAACATTGTTCTCATAGCAAGAAGTTTCATTCTGGGATTGATTATGAGGTGCCAACTCATAAGCACGACCCAAAAGATTATGATGGTGACAAACGAAAGTCGGTTGGCTTGAGACAAGGGAAGAATATCGCTGATTTAGGTTATCATGGAGAGGATGATGACATTAAAGCGTCAAATGATGGAGTGGTGGTTTTGAGTGGAGAACCAGGAAACTATTTTGGCAAAACAGTAATTTTGCGCCATATTTGTTCACCACGCACATCCAATGTTGAAAATTTGTGTGTAAGGGAAGGCAATGACTGGGTGATTTATACGCAATATTCTCATATGAGCAAGATTGTTGTTGCTAAGGGAGAAGATGTAAAACGTGGACAAAAAATCGGTGAAATTGGCGGTACTGGTGGCTGGATTCATCACTTGCATTTTGAATTCAAAACAAAGCCAGTCCATTATAGCCCTAAGGAGCCAAGGAGGTATGGATATACCGATGGTGATCCTACAGAACTTGACTACAGAAATCCCATGTTATTTTTGAACAAAGTGCGTGTGGCTGATGAATCGGATTATGGTACTTGCCCACAAGACGCACAATGCTTCCAAAACGGCAACACCTACCACATCATCCATCCGGATTATCGTTGTTCAAACAATCTTTGTTGGAACAATAGTAACGGAAACAAATTGTTGGGATGGTACGGCATGGTATGAAATCGTAGACGGTAAACACCAACACCGGCAACACCAACGGGAACGGTAACACGAATAACAACGGTACCAACCCCACACCACCCCCGGACCACGGTTACATCGACCCCACAACAAACCACAAACACGCCATTGGTATGCATTCTGTCAGATACAAAATGTCCGGCCAAAGCAATTGGCATGACACCGCCGTATCTCTTATCAAAGGATCACACCAAAAAATGGATATTCGTGTGAAAGTGAAAGAAAAGGAGAAGAAGAAGTGGAAAAACATTTACGTTGATCTCTACTATTCTTCAAATCGATGGTTTTCCCGTTCACATGATACAAAAATCG
>PDPP01000035.1 GCA_002747515.1 Candidatus Moraniibacteriota bacterium | reverse complement strand
ATGGGCAATCACAAGAGTGGTGCGGTTTTTCATGAGGTTTTCGAGTGCTTGTTGGATAAGTTTTTCACTGTGAGAGTCTAGTGCGCTTGTTGCTTCATCTAATATGAGAATTGGTGTTTTTTTGAGCATTGCTCTGGCAATCATAACACGTTGTTTTTGACCGCCGGAGAGTTTAATGCCACGTTCACCCACAATCGTTTTGAATTTTTTTGGGAAGGTATTGATAAATTCCAGTGCATGGGCGTCTTTTGCCGATTGGAGGAGTTCTTTTTCATTGATCTGTGTTTTACCGTATGCAATGTTTTGTTCGAGTGTCCTGTGGAAGAGTAATGCTTCTTGGGGTACGTAAGCAATAGACTTTCGTAAGTCGTCTTGTGGGATTTTTGTGATGTTATGGTTATCAATCGTGATTGATCCGCTTTGGATATCCATAAAGCGGAGAATGAGACCGGCAAATGTTGTTTTACCACTCCCGGATTCTCCAACCAAACCGATTTTTTGTCCCGCAGGGATGGTGAGAGATAGATTGTGAAATACCGCTTGTGTGTCATCATCTTGATAGGCAAAGTCGACACTGGATTTCTCCTTTGGTAATTGTGACAGATTGTGCGTCTTTGGCGTCTGTGATATCGATGGGGACAAAGATTTGTTCGAGGCCTTCTTTGAGTTGGCCGTAGTCTTCCATGAAACGGTTGAAAGATTTGTTTAGAAACTCCAAAGTGCCCGAAAGATTAACTAATATTGCCATAAGCGCGACAATTTGTCCGGCGGTAATCACTTCTTTATTCCACAATGATATGAGAAAAAATGCGGTTGTCACAAACATGGTCAAAAGGATGATATTACCGATGAAAGTCGTCATTGCGAAAAACCGCCATCCTTTCATGCGAATATTTTTCCATGTAGATAAATTTTCTGTTATGACACGCTCTTCTTCAGTTTCCATGGCATGTTGTTTGATTGCCAAAATGTTTGTAATAGTGTCCACTAACAGTCCTTTTGTGTGCGATAATTGTTTTGTCCATTTATATGAATAGGCAGTAATTTTGGGAGCAATAAACAAATTATAGAGAATAAATATTCCAATACACATCGCAAAAATACCACCAACCAACATGTGTAGGGTGCACGCGATAAAAACCGTCATAGCAATTTTCATCATCACATATAGAAATTCCCATAATGCAATGCGCGCAATTGAACCGACTGCGCGACTGATATTAAATACATTGTTTTGTAAAACACCGCTCATTCTATTGGCAAAAAATTTCGCACTGTGTTGCAAAAGGTATGTGAAGGGGATTACTGCAGCACAAAACTCCATATGAATAATCCATGTGGATGCAAAAACGCCACCGCTAAGTCGCGCAAGAACATCTTTAAGAAAAAATAGTACACACAAAAATGTCAGTGCGATGTAGATTTGTTGTAATGATGCGTCGATTGAGAACAAATCAACAAGTTTTCCAATCATCACCGGAATGAAAATGGATATACTCGAACCAATGATGACACACATAACGGTACCGATACCAAACCACATTTTTTCCTTTGCCACGCACATAAGAAACACTACCGGTTTCTGACGAAAAGTGCGATATTGCGTTTGTATAATTGATGTATTTTGCATAGTATAATACATAAAAATACATGTCTATGGTACCGCACAATATAATACATGTCTATACTAACTCATTGCATTTTTTGCACTGTGACAAAAGATGTGGTATAAAAAGAGGTATAATTTTATAAGATAAAAAATATATGAAAGGATATCACGGACACATTGAAAACGATACGGTGGAAAATGACTTTTTCCGCAAAGTATTATATACCGGACATAATTTGCAACTCGTTTTAATGAGTATAGAACCGCAGGATGAAATTGGCATGGAAGTGCATCAGGAAAATGATCAATTTTTTCGTTTTGAAGAAGGGGAGGGGCAATGTATTATTGATGGAAATGTGTATGACGTCGTAGATGGTGACGCAATTATTGTGCCGGCTGGCGCGGAGCACAATATCATTAACACTTCCACAACCAAACAATTGAAACTCTATACCATTTATGCGCCGGCACATCACAAAGATGGTATCGCGCACGAAACCAAAACATACGCAGAGGAAAACGAAACAGATTTTGACGGCCACACAACAGAGTAAAGATTTTGTTTTTACAAAAAATGAAAAGCACGAGTCATGTAGGATACTCGTGTTTTTTATTTATGCAATTTATGCAAAAAAAGGTAGAGGTATGTCATAAAAATACATAGACACAGTGTTCCAAGGTGTTTCTATCATCAAAAATATACTATGTCGCACAATGTATCTTATGCGACATATCATAGAGAAATAATAGAATATGTATAATGAGAAATTTTTTATATACAAATACAATTTATGTGGATGAATCACTTCCTTTCCAATCACTAACAGTTATAAAAAACGATTTTAATTTATAAATTGCCATACGTATTTTTTATTTTTTTATATTTCATTATTAACACAATTAATATTATGAACTATGTTTTATATGTACACATGTATCAAATATTGTTATGTGTACGGGTATTTTGTCACATTATAAGCATTGTATCTCTACGTCGCTTAATTTGGTTGCCGTAAATATTTCGTATGGCTGTTTATGTGCTTTTTCTCTTTTTTGCCCTTTTCCCTACACAAAAACGACACTCTACATTGTGCGACATAAAGGTCGGTATATACTGGTATTACTTGTGAATAGCAAACAGATCAACTACGTCACAGATGTGCTAAAAACACCTGTGATGCACGTGTCGTGTGACGTTATTTTGTAAAGGATATTGTGTACATACCTTATTACCGTGATGTGTCTTTTTTGCTGGTGCGAAAATTTTTTGACCACAACTTTTTTCATTATGACCATTTTTATGTTTTATTTTATATAAATATTTCTTCCAAAAAAAATCAAAAATTTTTATAAAAAATATTATAAAAAAAATCACAAAATGCAAAACATAAAAAATATTTTTTGTAAAATAATATGATTATCGTTTTGTCAAACTTTTTCTCTCACAATGAACAAAGATGAAAAAACCAAAAAACACAAACAAAACAAAAAGACATAAAACAACAATCACCTCTTTTAGCAAAAAAGAATATTCTACATTGTGCGACATAAATTATTTCTTTTCTTCTCCCTATTCTCTCTACCGATATATTATCGAAAACGCATGCCTATTTCTTTTGTTTTCTCGTGCGATTTTTGTAATTCTAAAAATTGCTTTCATTTATAGTATCTCTCGCGCATTTAAGCAACCAAAAATATACCTCTTCCCTATTGTGTGATATAATATGTTTTGTATAAATCATAAAACAACAAAAATATGAAAGATGTGCAAGATGTTTTTAATGACATGCAAAAAGCGAAAAAGGATATGAAAGAAATTCGTAAAGAATACAAAGACGTGCTGACACAAGATAGCGAATATCAAGAAATTGTAGAAAAAATGAGCGCACTGCGCGAAGCGAAAAAACAACATGAATTAAGCGCACAACGCGACATGGGTGCGCGATGGGAGGAATTGGAAGATCTCAAAGGTGAAGTAAAGTCACTCCAAGAAATGATGTCTGATATTTCCCTCTCCACAATGATGGATGGCGAAACC
>PDPP01000020.1 GCA_002747515.1 Candidatus Moraniibacteriota bacterium | reverse complement strand
TGGGCAACCAGTTCCTTGTACACGATCACTTCCTTGAGCTTGCCACTCGTGTGAACATACCGAACATGTCCACCAAAGTTTTTTGTTCGTACCAGCAATGACGTGATCTGCTGGGAGTGTATTTTTTGGTGCATATTCTTTGGCTAACTCTGGGTGTGTCACGGCAAGGTTATTGGTCTTTGTGGCAACTCGACCGGCACATGCGGGACACCCTATTCCACGTACACGACTTCTTCCCGGAGCTTGCCACTCGTGTGAACAAACCGAGCATATCCACCAAAGTTTTTTGTGTGTGCCAGCGATGATTTGATTTGCCGGAATTGGATTTTTTGGTGAATATTCCGCTTGTAAATGCGGAATATCTGAAACATGCACTTTGGCTGTAATCTTTTTAATCACTTCCAAAATGTCAACATGCGCATCTTCAAAGATAAACTCAAACGCCGCACCGGAAACACGTAGCACATCTTTCGACAGATCGAAATTGCCTCCTACATGTTTTTTGATATCCCGAACAAACTGTTGCATAGCAATAATACGCTCACAATTTGCCACAAAATCCAACACAACAACTTTTTTCTTCTGGAGAATTTTACGCAAACCCCTCCCAAGTTGTTGATAAAAAATCCTTGTGGAATCAGTATGTCTAAGAAACACAATCACTTCAGCGTCAGGCACATCAATACCCTCATTCATCTTGTCGACTGAAAGAATATACTGATTATTGCCATCTCTAAAGCTTTGCAAAACCGCACGGTTATGCTTCTTTGATTTCTTTGAATGATACACTTCTGCATGTGGCAAAAAATTTTGAAAGTTTTCTGCATGAGGGATACTCTCACAAAAAATCATCACTTTCTTTGTATCACCAGCATACTGCTGAATGATTTCAGCAATTTCTCTATCACGCGCTGTGACAAAAATTGTTTCATTGAGTTGTTTCAGGGAAATACGCTTTCCATTTTCCAAAACATCCGAAGCAATTTTTTTCAGCTTCCAATGATTAAGATTGTCATTGAGAATGTGATATTCCACTTGTGACAGCCAGCCACTGGCAATACCTTCTTCCAGTGAAATATCTACCACTTCATCACCAAAAATGTCTCTAATATCCTGCATGTCTTCCCTGTTGGGTGTCGCTGTCATACCGAGAAGTTTTGCCGGTGTGAAGTATTGAATCACTTCTTTGTACGTCGGTGCTTGTCCGTGATGTGACTCATCAACGATGATGAAGTCAAACTCATCCGCAAAAAATGGATTTGTATTGGTTAATGTTTGAAATGTCGCAAACACAACATCTCCCTTATCCGCACTCCAGTCTTTGTCGTTACCATAAAATGTTTTGAGAGAAACCGTGTTTCCCATCACTTTACGAAATGCGCTTTGTGCCTGATCCAAAATACCAGTATCATGGCACAAAAACAACCCTTTCCGATCTTTTGTGTATTCACGTTTCGCCCAAAATGCAGCGACAATCGTCTTTCCAAGACCAGTTGCCATAACCATGAGCGCTCTGGCATTACTTTTAAAATGCCGCACTAGCTTTTGAAATGCCGGCACTTGATACTCCGGATACAATGCAATCATCATTCACCCTCCTATACTGTGAAATGTGAGAAAATACAATTCTATATTATTGTTAAAGAAACACTGAATTATAGCACAAAAAGAACAATAAGTCAACGAAAATTGGTAATGTCTAAACACATTTGGCCCTTTCTGCTATTATGAATAGTTTACTATTCATACTAGGTAATATGAGTATTAGTATGGCGAAAAATGTAAAAGAAGAGCGTTTACGATGGGTTTTACCCATCGTAAACAAACAAATAAGATTATGTGATGTTGTAAAAATATGTCCGTATAGTGAAAGAAGTTTAAAAAGATGGAAAGCTTTGTATATAAAATATGGAGAAGCTGGATTAGAACCGAAAAGTACACAACCGCATACACAACCAAATGAAACACCTATTTGCATTAAAGAAGAAGTGATTTCTTTACGAAAAGAAACTGGATTATGTGCAATGAAATTGCACTGGAGATTAATTAGTGAAAAAAATCTTGATGTACCGACTAGTACAATCTCAAAAATCATTAAAGATGCTGGTTTGGTAAGAAAATATAGAAAAAAGAAAGTAAAGTATAAATATATGAGGGCTAAAAGAAAACCCGGAGAACTTGTTGAAATTGACGTAAAACACGTTCCTGGACGTATTTTAGGTAAAAAGTACTATCAATATACTGCTATTGATACTGCTAGTAGATGGAGACATCTAGAAATATTTGATGAAGAAACAACAACACACAGTATTGCATTTCTTAAAATCATAAGAAAGATATTTCCTTATGAAATCAAAGCGATTAAAACCGATAATCATGCAACTTTTACAAATTACTATGTAGGAACAAATAAAAGAAGTAATATGACTGTAAAAAGATTACATGGATTGGATCAATATTGTGCTACGCACAATATCATCCATTATCTCATTGATAAAGGGAAACCTGCACAAAATGGTACTGTGGAAAGATCTCATAGAGAAGATGAAGAAAAGTTTTATCAAAAAAATATTTTTAAAGATTTTTCAGATCTTAAAAAGAAAATACGTATATGGAATACGTATTACAATAATTTAGAGCATTGTTCCTTGCACGGTAAAACACCTAATGATATGTTGAAAATAGTTAATTAATTTGAGGCCAAATGTCCTTGGATATAACAAATTTTTAAAATACAAAAAGACCCCTTTTACAAGAAGTCTTTTTGTTTGTTTTTGAGCGGGTGAAGGGAATCGAACCCTCGTCCTCAGCTTGGAAGGCTGATATAATAAGCCACTATACGACACCCGCCTGCCGAAATTTTTTACTTTGTAAAAAACTTTGGCAGGCGCGCCTGCACATCACATTTTGTGCAAGTCACTCTTTTGTATTTTTAAAATAATTGTGAAGCATTTTTTGCAAAGAACGTCGTCCCCATCCGGTTTTCAAATATTTCTCTCGCACTATTGCATCATCTTTATCTATAAATGCTTCATAATAAATCAAATTCCAGGGCACACCACTTTTTGTTGAATATGTTTCCCCAGCATTATGTTGCAAAACTCTCTTTTTTAAGTCTTTACAAAATCCTTTATACAGGTTTCCATTCTTTTGGCTCTCCAAAACATAAACATACCACATAATGCCTTATCCAAAATTGTCAAAATGTACATTGAGTTTATTGATACCCATCTCTTCGAGAATTTCTTTCATGGATTCAATGAATGCACCTGCACCTACAACATAATACACGGTATTTTTAGTATCGTCAATATACTTCTCGATCATTTCACGATTAATACGCCCTTCTTCTCCACTCCACTCACCACCTTCACGTGTCAACGTATGAATAATCTCATAATTACTCAACGTCATATGATCCATCTCATCTTTCAGTGCAATTGAATCTTTTGTACGACTAGAATACAGTAATTTTATATTACGTGGCGAATCAATGATTTCTTCATGTTTAATCATAGAACGTGCTGCTGAAATACCAACACCAGAGATGATAAATGCGATCCGTTGATGTACATCAGTTGGCAAAGCAATATGACCGATTGGTCCTTTTACTAAAATTTTATCACCTACTTTCATTGCTATAATATTTTTCTTAAATGCACTGTCACTTTTACGCATAATAAACATAAGAAAATCTTCTTGTGGTGCAGAAGCAATTGACATTGCACGCATCGTTGGACGATCGTCTGTATGTTCTGGCTCTGTAAAATCCAAAAATACATATTGACCAGCAAGAAAACTAAAATCATCTGGTTTTTCAAATGTAAATTGATATGTATCTTCTGCGATAACTTCTTTTGAAATTAGTTTTGTGCTAAATTGAGAAATCATTTTTCTGATAAATTAGAAATTAGTAATCAATAAATAATATATTAATGTATAAACAAATATTACACGTTTGTGATATAAAGTGATAATACCACATATCTCCTTATAATTCATAGTCACACTCACATCTTACATATCTATTAGTCTTTTTGTCTAATACATCAAATAATTCTTGCACATTCAGCATAAAATACGTACACTATAAAAAATGTAATAAAAAATATATCACTAAATATAAAAATATGACAAACAAAAAAACACATAAAACACATTGGCACTCTTTTTGGTTTGGATTTATGTGTGCACTCACTTTCATTCTTTTTATGTTACTAATTTTTACAGTTACTGAAAAAATTACATTTAATCAAAAAACATCAAAGCATATCAAAGCAACAAACATTTCAAATAAGGAGTCTTCTGAAGAGGAAAGTGTTTCTATTGATATATCACTTGGAGACCTCGCTACAGAATTAGAAATCTCACGAGAAGATTTCTCTGCATGTATGTCAGAGAGACGGCACAAGGACGTTGTTCAAAACCATATTGATGATGCGCGAAAAACTGGCGTCACAGGTACGCCACACAGCTTTGTGCTCATCGACGATGCATTGTATGAAATTCCCGGTGCATACGAAGAATTTGAGATGCGCACATTTTTTGATGATCTCCTCGCTGGAAATAACCCACGTGCAAAAGATGTCAGTGCAGAAAGAGATGTTACGCCTGTAAATGAGAATGATTGGGTTATTGGAAATGACGATGCACGCATCACAATAATCGAATATTCTGACATTGATTGTCCATACTGCAAAAAATTTCATGCGGCGACTGCACACATGCGAGCTGATTATGCAGATGATGTCCGCTGGGTCTTCCGTCACATGCCAGTTGATAGCTCACATCCATATGCACGCACTAAAGCAGAAGCAGCAGAATGCGTCGGTGAGATTGGTGGTGGTGTCGCATTCTGGCAATACCTCGACAAACTCTATACACAAAAATAGAAACACACAAAAGCCCAAAAAAATCATTTTTTTCTTTACAAAATACCATTTTGGTGATATTCTTCCCTATAATTGTGTTTAACTTTTATGTCAGAATTTTTCTCATCACATATTGCAGCGCTTGCAATACTAACAATCATCACGTGCATCCTCACAATCACTGCACTTGTGATAGCACTCATCACTCTGAAGCGTACGCGCACCATGCGTGACACACTCGATACACTTTTTGCTGGCAAAAAAGCCACAGACCTCGAAGATGTCATCATGGACAACGCCAAGCGCATTGAAGAGTTCGATGGCGAAATTCAAGAATTGTTCGCAATTTCAAACACCATTCACAAGCAAGCGCACAAAGGTCTCAATAAAGTGTCCCTACTGCGTTTTGATCCGTTTGGCGAAGGGAGTGGCAATCAGAGTTTTGCACTTGCACTACTTGATAGCACAGATACCGGCATTGTCGTCTCGTCATTTCACACACGTGAAGGCACACGCATCTACGCAAAAGATATTTGCAAAGGCAAAACTGTCAAACACGCACTCACACAAGAAGAACAAGATGCTATTTTTCAAGCACGCTAATTAATTCACCGTTTAATATACACTACACATCATGACAGATCAAAAAAACATAAAAATTCCAACAACAATCACTGTAAAGAAATTTGCAGAGATTTTGGATATGCCTGCAACGGACCTTATCGCCGAGCTGATGAAAAACGGCATCATGGCAACCATCAATGAAGAAATTGATTTTGATACTGCCGCAATCATCGCAGAAGATCTCGGCTACAGCGCTCTGGAAGATTTAGAAGTGGCTGATGATGAGATGATTACACTGGAAAAACTCCTCGATATTTGTGCAAAAGAAGGTCAGTCAGACGAAAAACTCGCGCCACGCTCACCAATTGTAACCATCCTCGGACACGTTGATCATGGCAAGACGACATTGCTCGATACGATTCGCAAAGCATCTGTTGCTAGTGGTGAATCTGGTGGCATTACACAACACATCAGCGCCTATCAAACACGCAAACGTGGTAAAAATATCACATTTATCGACACACCAGGACACGAAGCATTTGCGGCGATGCGCGAGCGTGGTGTCTCAATTGCCGACATTGCCATTCTCGTCGTTGCAGCGGATGACGGTGTGCGCCCGCAAACAAAAGAAGTCATCACGTATTTGAAAGAAAAAAAGATTCCGACAATTGTCGCTGTCAACAAAATCGACAAACCAAATGCCAACCCAGAGCGCGTCAAACAAGAACTCGCCGAACACGAAATCCTCATCGAACAATGGGGTGGCACAGTGATGTGCAACGAGATTAGCGCAAAAAACAATATCGGCATTACTGATTTGCTCGAGAGTATTCTTCTCCTTGCCGAAGTGGAAGATTTCAAAGCCAACGAAAAACGTGACGGTCTCGCAGTCGTCCTCGAATCACACAAAGACGAGCAAAAAGGACCTGTCGCCACCGTCGTCGTCAAAACCGGTACACTCAAAGTCGGACAAGACGTCAATGCCGGTAAAACCTATGGACGCATCCGCCGCATGGAAGACCACCGTGGACACGCGATTGAAAAAGCCCCGCCATCGACACCGGTTACGATTTTTGGACTCGTCGACACTGCAGAGACCAACGACATCATCCAAGTTGCCAACGCCAAAAGAAGCGCACGCCTCAAATCACAAGAAGTTGCGATGCGTCTCACCGGCGATAAAAAACAAGTTAAAAGTATCAACGACAATGACGGCATCCCAAAATTCAACATCATTATCAAATCCGACGTACAAGGATCTATCGAAGCCATCGAGCAAATTCTCGACACTATCCCACAACAAAAAGTTGCCATCAACTATATTGACACTGGCGTGGGAAATATCACAGAATCAGATATCAAAATGGCAGAAAGTGCCGATGCAGTGATTTATGGATTCAATGTCGTCACCAGTTCTGTCGCAAGTCGCATGGCAGATGATGCAGATATCACCGTCAAAACATACAAAGTGATCTATGAACTCGTCGATGACATCAAAAGTCAACTTCTCGCACTGCTACCAGAAGAAATTGAACGCACCAATGTTGGGACATTGGAAGTGCTAGGTATTTTTCGCACAGAAAAAAACAAAATGATTATCGGCGGACGTGTCACTGATGGAAAAGTCGTCGCAAAAAACGCCAAAATCGCCGTCTACCGGAACAGTGACGAACCGATCGGCATCGGTGACCTCACCAACCTCCAACACAACAAAGTCGACATCGACGAAGTGAAAAAAGACCAAGAATGCGGCATGACATTTGCCGGCGAAACCAAAATCAAAGTCGGCGACACACTCAAAATCTACACTGAAATCACCAAAGAAAAAGAGTTATAGCATCACCAAAAAAACACCGTTACAAAACGGTGTTTTTTGCAAAATGTGTATTTTAATTATATATCGAGTTTTTCTACATATTTTGCAAAAACTGGTTGCATTTTTTCCAAGCTCTCGAGCAAAAACTCTATTGCTTCTGGATAATCTTCTTTTTTGTAAACACTTAATGTATTATTTTCTCTTTTAATGCGTGACGTTACCTTGTTGTCCATCCTTTCCCATGTAAGATTAAATCCAACTTCCTGTTCTATTTTTTCTTTTTCTTTTTCAAAAGTATCAAAAATTCTTTTGTTTATATCTCTATCACCACAAGTAATATATATTTCAGCACGAGCATATTTTCCAGAAACAACAAGATTAAGTGTTATGCCCTGTTTGCCCAAACTAACCGAAATCCACGTTGCAGGCCTTGCAGTTAAGTTTTCGGTTAAGTGTTTTGTCTGTTCTAATTTACTTGACGCCTCTAAAAATTCACTCCAAAATACCTTCATCTTTTCCTGTTGTGAACCACGAACCCTTTGATTTAAGGTTTCTTTTTTTTGTTTTTCTGCAATTTTAATGATATATTCTTCCGCATCTTTAAGGGGAATAATTTGCCTAAAATCAATGACATAATTTTCCCCTATCTTATATGGTGTTGCTTTAAAACACGTTACATCAATTCCATTATTCAATAGCCATATTACGGTTGATGTGACTTCTTTTCGATAATTACCAGAAACCAAAATCATCCTTTGAGAGTATCCAATATTAATTTTCTCTTCATATTCCTCTCCGTCAAAAAAATCTGAGAGCATCTCCTTTGCATCATCTTTAGAATTAATCTTTCCAAGATATTCTTCATAAATATTTTCGATATCTTCCACTGATAAACTGGAACAATATGAAACATATTTCAGCGCTTGCCACACCACATCTTTTCCCGTGCTATCAAGCTTATTTTCAATAATCACGAGATTGCCAGATTTGTCCAAAGCCAGCAAATCCAGCCTTTCTTTTGTTTCGTCAAAACCGGAAAATTCTTTTTGAATAATCAATAATTCTTCTCCAAGACATGTTGGATCTTTTGCAATCCATTCTTGCAAATTTTTTCGCTCTTTAAAACCCGCCTCAGCAAAAGTCACAACATTTACCTCATTCAACTTATTCTCATCTTTATCGATAATATACATAAATTTTGATTTTATTCTTTAGGAATCAAAAGGATAACGCTAAATATTTTCTCCTCTTTCAAAAACCTGCGTTAAAAAATTACTTTATTAAAAAGTAACTTGAGATTGTTTCATTGTCAACAAAAAACAAACATTCATTATTAAAAAAATATTGTGTATTTTTTAAACATGCCATCAAAATCCGTCACCAAAAAAACACCGTTACAAAACGGTGTTTTTTATTTTTGTGCGATGCGAATTGCTTTGCCTTGGACAATTGCTGTGCTGACTTTTTGCATGGCGACAGTGAGGATCCGCTGAAATGTACTTTGGGAGATGTTCATGTGTTGTGCACATGTTGTTTGGTCTAGTTGTTCTACATTTTTCAATCGGAGTGCCTCATATTCATCCAAAGACAACTCGACAATTTCTAACTGACGCAGTGACACGCCGTGTGGCTTATAAAAAAACGCTTTCGGTACACTGCGAATACATCGTCGTTTACGTGGTCGTGGCATAGTTTGAATACGAGAAAGTTAAAAATTATTTCGTACTCTGTATCCACGACTGCAGCCCTTCCCTGCACCACGTCCATCTCTTGGTGATTGGGATGGTTGTTCATTTTGTTTCTGAACATTTTCCTTTTTTGAACTGCATGTACCCATAGCACGCCCAGTTCGTGGACCCTTTCCTTGTGGTCCTGTACCATCTTTTTGTGGCATATATTTTATGTATTATATAATTATAATATGAATATATACCCAAAACTATATTTTGTCAAGAAAAAAAGTCTGATATGTATTACATATCAGACTTAGTAATTCTACAGACTAGTCTTTTTAGAATTATTTGCGTTTCCTACGACTTACAGCTGCAAGTCCTGCAAGACCAGTTCCAAACAACAGGATAGTTGTAGGTTCTGGTACTGGAGCAATCGTCTGAATATCTTTTGATATTACTGCAACAGTCATATCCGTATAATCTCTGTCTGTTGTATACGATGTGATCTGGTCGTCTAAAAAGGAAAGCAACAAATTTTTACTTTCTAGACTCACACGAACGTGCTCCTCTCCGACATCAAAAGGCGTTCCATCAGATCTTTGATTTAAAGAGCTGTTAGAAAACCATCTATAGTCAGCAGAGAAATCATTGATTCCGCCTGTGTGCACGTCATAATACAGGCCAAATCCTGTCTTTAGTGGTGTCCACTCCGCAGCTGAAACAAGACGCTGTGCACCAACCTCTTCCGTCCACGAAAACACCTCAAAGGTATTCTGTGGATTATTCATGTCAAAGAGACCAAAACTGGATTCGTATTCAGCCTCTTCTTCAATATTCTCAAAAAAGATTTCTTCACTACTGAAAAAATCAAACCCGATTGCTTGTGCAGATTGAGCCAAAAAAACAAAGACTGCACTTAAAAGTAAAACGTTAATTTTTCTCACTGTCTTTCTCCATCAGTTTGAATTTTATTTTTTCCTTCTTTTGCTCACGTAATTTTTATTAACCTCCTTTTTTTGTGTGAGCTTATATTGTTAAGTTGCGATAATCTATCGTATATCATACTACAAAATAAGTCAATAGCTCGGGTATTATTTTTTAATTAAAATCAATTCACAAAAAAATACACTTGTATTTTTTTGTGACATTATATAAAAAATGTATAATGCCATAAAAATATAGCTTTTATCCCATTTTTACGCTATTATACATAACATATGATTACAAAAATACCACAAGAAGTAAAAGACGTACTTACAGCATTAAATAATGCTGGCTTTGATGCATACATTGTTGGCGGTTGTGTACGTGACCTCACGCTAAATCGCAATCCAAAAGATTGGGATATCACAACAAACGCACGACCTGAAAAAGTGCAAGAAATTTTTCCTGACAGTTTTTATGAAAATAATTTTGGCACTGTTGGAGTAAAAGTGAAACCATTTCTCCCATTTGGTAAATCCGATAGAGAACATGATGTTATAGAAGTAACAACATATCGTATTGAATCTACTTATTCTGACCGACGTCGCCCTGACGAAGTGCAGTTTTCTGAGACACTTGAAGAAGATCTTTCCCGTAGAGATTTTACAATGAATGCTCTTGCACTTGATGTAAATAATAATTTAATTGATCCATTTGGCGGTCAAGCAGATATTGAAAAAAAAATAATTCGTGCCGTTGGTAATCCATTTGAACGTTTTGATGAAGATGCACTTCGCATGATGCGTGCAGTACGTTTTGCTGCTGAGCTTCATTTCACAATCGAAGAAAAAACCTTCAAAGCAATCTCAGAAAAAAACACTCTTCTCACACATGTTTCAATGGAGCGTATTCGTGATGAATTTATACATATTGTTAAAAGTCACCACCCTGCTCATGGTATAGATACACTTCATGACACAGGACTGCTCACACATTTTTTACCAGAACTTGAAATTGGCATTGGTGTCGAACAAAATCACCACCATACACTAACTGTCTGGGATCATAATCTCCTTTCACTACAAAATTGTCCAAGCAATAAATTAGAAGTGCGTCTCGCAACACTTTTTCATGACATTGGAAAACCAGAATCAAAAAAAGGCAAGGGACGTGATTGTACTTTTTATAATCATGAATACATCAGTGCACGTCTCACAAAAAATCTCATGAAAAGAATGCGTTTTCCAAAAAAAATTATAGATAAAACAGTCCTTCTCGTCCGCAATCACATGTTCTATTACAATGTCGATGAGGTCACAGAAACAGCTGTACGTCGCATCATAAAAAAAGTAGGCATTGAAAACATGAAAGATCTTATGGATGTACGCATTGGAGACAGACTTGGTTCAGGTGTAGCAAAAGCAAAGCCATATAAATTACGACACTTCGAATACATGGTAGACAAAGTATCCAATGATCCTGTGAGTGTTAAAATGCTCAAACTTAACGGAAATATCATGATTAAAGATCTCGATTTCGCACCCGGACCACAAATTGGCGCTGTACTCGATGTGCTCCTCGCTGAAGTCATCGAAGACCCGACAAAAAACACACTCGCACACCTCTCAGAACGTGCACATGCACTCAAAAATGAAAACCTCACCACCCTGCAACATCTCGCACAAGAAAAAATCGCAGAAAAGCGCAAAGAAGACGATGCACAATTCAAAAAGAAACACTGGGTGCAGTAGAAGTAGGCATATAAGACAACTATCCGAAAATATATTGAAAATGACACTTTTTAATCCATAAGAAATGAATGCTCTAAAATATCATACTTCCTTCTGCATCTTATAGCATAAAATGCCCTCTTTGAGATACTGATTGACCAACAGTGGATAAAAAAACTCCCCTCTATACATAATTTTTTGAAAATCCTGTAACACATTTTCTTTTTCCAAATTCATTCCATCTTTTACTTTTATCTTTCCGTAAACCAGATAAACTACCTGTTTCTTATTCTCAATCAACTGATTACTATTAACATCTGTGATAAATTTTTCCACAATTCTTGCCCCTTTAGATATTACCATTTTTCTATCACGTGATTTCGTGCCAAATTCTAGCTCCACTGCATTTTCAACCACTCCACCCAATGGTCCTGTGGGGTCAGGCCACAGAAGCACTTTTTCCATGTCAATAATATTCCAAGGAATTTTCTTTGGAAAAGTTTTTTTGGGAACGATAATAAAATCATCTTCACCTTGGCTAGCCTCATGCAAATCAATAATATAATCATAGCCTCGTATTTTTTGCATATTAATAGCCGCTCTTTTTACTTCATAACAATCAGAAAAAATACTGCCAGGATAATTCCGATTTAAATCCACATCAATGAAGCGAGTATTTTTTTCATATGCCCTAGGATTGCCAATTATATAATCAAAGTCATTTTTGCACGATGACTGCAATAACATTTTTACAATTTCTCCGCCAATTTTTTCATCGCCATGTGTGGCAATAATAACTAATATTTTTTTCATCATTTTTCATTAAATAAATTATTTTAGTGATTAGGGGAGCGAGATTTTTTTCGCTCCCCTCGGTATTTAGGTTAATTTAAGCTTTCTAATCCAATAACTACGACTAGCATGCACTCCATCAATAACTGGCAATTCAGAGAATCCGCAATTGCGATACACTTCTCTGGCCGCTTGAGCTTTTTGGTCCGTTCTCAAAACCGCGTTGTGTTTTAAGCCTGAAATGATTTGGAGAGTTAATTGTTTACCTAATCCCTTGGAACGAAAACCTTTCTTAACCGCTAACTCATCGATATAGAAAAGATCCTCTCCTGACCAAAAATCAGTGTTTGAAATAACGTTCATCTCATTAGGCGATACAATATATCCCCAAGTAAAACCAACGACTTTTTCATCACAAAGCGCGAAATAAGCCCTTGCATCATCCTTTTGCAACTGCTTTTCCATATCAATCAATACATTCTCCTCTTTCCAAAAATCTTCATTCCATGGTGGCTCGCGCCAAATATCACAATACAATTTTGCACAACTTTCGAGCGCAGATTGTTCAATTCCAATTGCATTTCTAATCTCAATAGTCATTTTACTTCTCCTTTTTTAGGTTTAAAATAAACATTTTTTCCAATATAAATCTTTCTTGCTAGTAGGAAAAATCACTTCCCTTTGATTTCTGTTACTGTATTAAAAAACTCTTCCTCTACCGAGAAAGAGTTATATTGACTAATCATTACACACAATCAATCCAACCCTTTCTCGAAAGAGGAAGAGCTATGATGAAGTGCATTTACCTTAGTAATCATCGCCTTGTAACCTCCTTTTCCTTTTTGCAACCAACGCGAAACGCGCGCTACCGTCGTAGAAGAAAGCCCCGTCTCTTTTTCAACTTTGGTATAAGGAATTTTTTGTGATAACATTTGCGCCGCTCGCCAACGATTACTCAACTCTGCTATTTCAGAAGCAGTCAAAAGATCACGCAAAAAAGTTTTTGCTTCTTTTTTATTTTCCAAAAGCAAAATTACATTAATCAATTCTTCCGTTTTTTTATTGTCCCATTTCATCACTGTATTTTATTATATCACTTTATCTAAATAAAGTATATCATACTCGCAATTTTTGTCAAAACTGAATTTCAATATTACATCTTTGAATGCCTACTGGGTATATGATATACTGTCAAATACATTATATGTACTAAAATTATGCGTTTTATCATCGAAAATCTCTCAACAAATCCCACAACAGCACTACGTCGTGCTGGGTACACCTTTCAACATTACACTGACCAAGGTGAGATGAGTTTTGTGCGTATCATGGCACGCGCTGGTTATCCGCGATTTCACATGTATGTCACACTCAAAGGACGCGACTTGCACGTCAGCTTTCACATCGATCAAAAAAAACATACATATGGCGATGATACACGACATCATGGAGAATACGAAGAATCTCCTACGCTT
The DNA here is from genome assembly GCA_002747515.1 of Candidatus Moraniibacteriota bacterium. Lineage (GTDB taxonomy): Bacteria > Patescibacteriota > Minisyncoccia > Moranbacterales. The sequence continues at coordinate 45,902 of PDPP01000020.1, read as the reverse complement.
GAACAAGAAGCTGAACGTATTAAAAATATCGTGAAATAATATTAAAAAACCAAAAAATATACAATCCCTATTTTTGTATTATCAAATGTAAAAACAGAATTTTATTCATAAAAACAAAATTCTGTTTTTTTATCAAATACATTTTCCCAATCTTTATTTTGTGTAAAAAATAATTTTTCTTCAAATCTCAAATATTTTTTGATCAAAAATATAATTATCTATATATTGTTTTTTTTGTATATATTCCTTTTTATCTTTAATCGCCCATACTAGTAATGGCAACTTCTCTTTCTTTGTAATTTGTTCAATATATGCATTCGGAATCATTGAAGCACAACAAACGATAAAATCTGGAATATGCAAACTCATCTTCCACAAAAAATATACGCTTGCTTTTTTCAATCGTCCAATAATGAACCCCGACTCCTTATAGTCAGAAAAATTTTGACCGCATAAAATATTCCCAAATTTTTCCTTTGCTTGTTTTACGAGAAATGGATTAAAAGAAGAAAGTGCATATTTTCCCTCATACCCTTCAAGTGCTGAAAAAAGATTTTCAATGTATGTTTTTTTTCTAAATCCACGATATTTCATTTCAATAAGAATTGGAACGCGACCATCCACAAAATCCAACAAATCTACAAAAAATGGAATTTTTTGTTTAGTATTTCCTAAATATACATTCGAAATGTTTTTTGATGATATTTTTGTGATTTTGCCTTTCATATCAGTCATACGATCAATTTTCCAGTCATGAAAAACAACTAATTTACCATCAGATGTCATTTGTACATCCAGCTCAATTGACCAACCATTTTCTATAGCATTTTCAAAAGCAAAAAAAGAATTTTCAGGAATATTTTCAGTCCATAGTCCACGATGTGCAATTGGCTTATTTTTCAACCAATACTTATTTTTCATAACAATCCACTATATGTACCTCCAATCACATTTATTACCCAAGGAATCACAAAGATTAAACCAATCAACGGAAGAACAAATGTTATAATACTCAAAATAGCCATTGCAATAAAAACAATATACATGCGATGTACCTTTTTACCAATGTCATCAAGCTTTTTTTCTTGTGCGTTCAGTTTTTCAATAATTTTTTCTTGTTCCATATAATTTTATATATTTTTTTTACATAGCTCATTTATCACACATGTATCACATTTTGGTTTTCGCCCACATACTGCACGTCCATGTGTAATGAGATATTCATTCCATAAAAGATAATTTTTTTTATCAACAATTTCACTTAATTCTTTACTCATCTTTTCTGGCGTTTTTGCATCACTTAATCCAATACGTTTTGATAAACGAAATACATGTGTATCCACAGCAAGTCCCACGTTTTTTCCATACACTTTTGACAGGACAAGGTATGCCGTTTTAATAGAAACACCTCGCAATTTCAATAAACCTTCCAAAGTGTCTGGCACCTCCCCATCAAAATGATCCACCATAATCTGACCACTTTCTTTAAGTGCTTTTGCTTTATTTTTATAAAAACCTGTAGAATACACCTCTTTTTCCAAAGTATTTATTGATGCTTTTGCATAATCCCCCGCAGTCGTATATTTTTTAAAAAGTTTTTGTGTCACTGCATTAACGCGTTCATCAGTACACTGTGCTGACAAAATCGTACCCACAAGTAACTCCAGCGGTGTAGACCATTCAATAAAAGGTCCTGTTTTTTTGTATTCCTTTTTAAGCTCCTTTAAAATCTTTCGTGTTTGTTGTTTTTTATCCATAAAATAATTGTGACATATTTATTACATATTGACAAAATTATTTCAAATTTATATAGTGTCATGTGGGATAAGTGTGGTATAAAAAAAGGAGGTACATTATGAAAGTACTAAAGAAAGGTCATGCTGGAAAGTGCTTTGTACACATTTGCAATATCTGCCATGAACAAATTACTTCTGTTAGAGCATCTGGCGGATGTGAAAGTGAAAAAATCGGAGAAAATATTCATATTTGCAGTCATTGCTGTGCAAATCCAGGAATATTAACAAAAAAAGATAGAGAAAAAGCGTTACAATATGTAGAAATTTATGATGTAATCAAAGATACCAAAAACATTGCATCGCTATCATATTGGCCCCGCACTTCTGACGGAACACCCATGTCATTTGGTGAAATATTTGCTATTGCATTGCCATGACAGAAAAATATATCCACTGCCACACATGCGAGTTCCGTGAAAAATTTCACAGAACTCGCTCTTTCTTCGTAAAGCCCACTCACCACGAATGTGAAAACTCAAAAAAAGAAATAGACCTTTTTATGGTCTGTGCAATAAAATAAATGCCGATGCACTAATTGATGCATCGGCATTTTTCTTTACCTCTTAACCCTTCATGGATTGATATCCTTCAAGGATTTGTTTTTTAAATTTACTCACAGAAAGACTGTGTGTATAAATAACTTGCGACATCACTGGTTGAAACATTGCACTAACAGAATGCTTCATGTGACTGACCGTAAGAACAACTAAAATATTTGGATTACTCTTCATTGATTGTACGAGTGATTTCACTCGCTTTTTTTGTGCTGCATCAATGAATTCACATGTTTCACATCCAAGGTCCTGTACAGCATTTTCCAAATCCCTTTTCCTACTGACAGCTGTACCATACCCCACAATGACCACACGTAAATCTGATGGTAAATATTGTGAAAAACTTTTTTCAACAGAATCTTGTCTTTCACAATCAATATCAATATTCAATCGATCAAAAATAATCTTCTGATTAGTTGTTTCAATCGCATTCATAAATGGATTGCGGCGCATCATCAGATTTTTTAAATCTGACCTATTGATCAATCGACTAACTGCTTCCGGATGCATATCAGACAATGTCATCAATGCACGCATAAAACAAAGTAGATTATTATTACTCCATGAATCCAACTCCATATCGCAATCTACTGGTAAAAGTTTTTTCACTTCTCTAACCAATTCTCGATCTTTCCTATGTGCTTTTTTGCGCTTAGGCTTTTCACGAGTTGTGTACACATCTTCAGCCAATTGATTTTCCTGCATTTTCTGTCGATTACGGATATTTCGCAATTTACTTTCAAGCAAATTAAGATTTCTCCATGCATAATCAATGTCTGACATAGGGTTGGTAGCACAGTCATAATAATGCCGCAATGTGCCTACCATAGAAACCGAAATATCCACATGCGTCATGATATCTTTCCATATCTTATTCGCATTGGTGCACATTTTTTTTCGATCAAGTTCCTCTTTAATTTTTTCACACATTTTTTGGATAGTGAGTCGCATAACATCCTCTGATGGCGGATTCAAAATCATTCGCCAATGTACAAATGTCACACGCCAAAATAATCTCATATCAATTGTTAGGCCGTGATTTCGAAATTCACTGTGAAGCACATACCATAAATCTCTTTGCACGATATACCTAAACAAAAACCATAAGAGAGTGAGAAAAAATATTAATATTATGCTCAACACAATAACCGGTAAATATGTAACAAATAGCATTTTAAGCTTATATTTATGCCACATGTACCAAGCATACATCACAGGCCATTCTACCTCAGTTATTCGTGCAGTATTTTCTAAATAATGCACTTCCTCAATAAAATAATCCAATCCCTTCTTTTCCTTAGGAAACAAATATTCTTCATTTTGCACTCTCTCAATAAATTCACGAAGATTACATAAATGTTCTCTTTGTAGTACAACTGATATTGGTGCAAAAGAACGTAAAACCTGTAATTGCTCTTCAGAATACGCAACTCCTTCGGAAAAATATGGATCAGATGCAGTGTTTAATCGCATTTGAAATGCATGAAACCACTCAATAAATGTTTCTATGCTTTCACTATTTTTTGCAATATGTGTTTTCCAGAACAAACGTTTATCAAACCCAGCGGCAACAATTTTTTTTCCAAAGCCACTATCATAATAGTTCAATTCAATGATGAGGTTTTTTGATGTGAGATTCCGTAAAACACGTGTTTTCATAATATCAGAATCGACAACTTCTTTATACACAATCTCTATTAAATTTTTCCCCTGAATTTCTCGTTCAAAGTTCACCTTTAATAGAAAATGTTCCGTCACTTCTTCTGTCATAGCTGCAATGTCTGCAACCTCAATCATGAGAAGATTTTTTGTATTTAAGTATTTTGTCGAATCTGCAGTTATGCGCAGCCCATCAAAAATAAATCCCAAAATACTGACACAACCCAAAAATAATAGAACTGCCGATAATTTCCACATTTGTGATACTTTTTTTATCTGCATACACTTCCTCCTTTGTTGCATGTTTGAAAAACACAAAAACAATATCACTATTGTTAATGAACTGAAATCAAAATTATATCACAATTTTTAATATTTGTCTATTAAATTCATAGTACTAAATTATACCGTGACCCATTCACAAAAATAACAATCATTGAATTACCTAAACCTATTTCACAAGCTAAAATTTTTGTCATTCTGAATTTATTTCAGAATGACAAATTTTTATGTACTATAGATTATTTAATAAAATAAATCTAAACCTTAAAACCATCTACTAGTTACCAACTGCCTCCACCTCCACCACCAAAACCACCGCCTCCACCTCCACCACTAAACCCTGATCCACCGGAACTTGCTGAAGATGGTGTTGAACTCATCGTGCTAGCCGCTGCCGAACTTAAGTTTTGCATTTCATGTGCCAATACCGCTGGGGCAAAAGTTCCCGTGCCTTCATACCATTCCGGTTGCCTATCATATATATCTTCAAATTGCTTTGCCCATTGTTCCTCCACGCCAAACACCATCGCATATGGCAACAATTTTTCAAATTGTTTCGGATCTTTTTCCGGTGCGTTGTGAAAATTGATACGATCTTTTTCTGCTTTTTCCATATACAACTTAAGACCCGATAATTGTTCACGCATATGTGCTCCTTTTCGTGTCACTTGTGGCATGAAATATCCAAAAACACCAATGATCACGGCAGATAACACTATTGCTACAATGCCCAAAGAACCAAAAAATGGGACGATGAACGGTCCGACAAAAAATAGTCCAAAAAGTAGTAATCCTGCTATCGCAAAATACGTTATACGCACAGAGTTGGGACTTTCTGGATAATATCCATCTCTTACAATATTTTCACGAATGATTTTTTTCACCTGTGAGAGATCTGTATAAAATACGTCTTTCAGTTGTGAAATTTTGATTGTTTTGCCATTTCCATATTTAAAAAGCGCGTGATAAAGTTTCTTTTCATCCGGTGTCACGTCAGATTCTTCTATGCTTTTTTCTGTTTTGGTAATCTCATAATCTGCTGATGAAAAAATGCCACCTTCATCAATGCGTCTAATTGTGACAAACCCTTTTACTGCCAAATCCACAATCATCGCAGAGACTGATGCGTTTTTGATTTTTTCGTGCACGATGACATCAGCATATCCCGGAGACATATTATGTGGTGCGTTATAATATGGCACAACTGACCCGCGCCCCTCGGGGTCACGTCCACGCTGATACCATTTCCGCCACATAAAAATCCCGACAAAAACCGGTAACAATACCAAGCTGTTTTGCATTACCATCGCTAGCGCTTTTTCCCACCCACTCGGCTTGTACACTGTGCCAGCTGGCATGCCAATTACCGCTGTGACATTGTTACCTGGTGTAATATTTTTTTGAGAAATGACAATTTGTTCTTCCGTGTCTTGCGTCACAGTATCACAGGGCGTCTTGGAACCATATGCACCGAAGTAGCATGCGTGATTGATAATATGCGGCGCATGAATCGTTACTGTAGCGCGTGCAATCGGCACGGTCCACTGATCACCGATCACATTCCAATACAATTCATCATGTGTGTCAAAATAATTCATCGCCCCTTTTACGGAATATGACACGACATATACTTTCTCTCCTGTTACATATGTATGCGCTTCACCGATTTTGATGCGCTTATTACGACCTTCTTTTAACACATCATATACATACACTTCTCCATCGAGATCTGTAACAGAAATATTTCTGAGCTGTATAGAACGATTATTATTGCCAGCCGTCTTATATTTCACAGGAATATCGCGGTAAATCCCATGTCGCATCGCATCACCAAAATCATAATGAATTTCTTCTACCACATTAATCGTCGCATCCTCATTGATTGTAATATCCACACGATAATCTGAAATTTCCTCTGCAAAAACAAAAATTGGAAGAAAAAAGAAGAAGAAAAGAAAAGAGAAAAATATTTTTTTCATATAAAAAAGAAAAGGATTATATATTTTATTATACACTATATTTTTATTTAAAATACCTTCATTTCATTATAATAATAGATAAACAACATGTTTTATGATATATTTAGCATGCAATAATGTGATGGAATATAATTAAATATAGTAAATTATTAAAAATCTTTTATAGGAGAATATCATGGCAAAAAGATTTTTCAGACATAATAAAAACCCTCAGATTATTGGAAATCCTAGCGTAATAAAAACACATATAAATGATGCAAATCGCTATTATAATTATGTGCTATTACTGCAAAAACCTAAAAAATCTATTCTAAATAGAAAACAGTAAAAGAAGGCTGTAGTAAAAATACTATGGTCTTTATATTTTTTTATCTCGTAATTTCTTATGGTATGTAATCGCAAAGCGATGTGCTTCTTCACGAATGCTTTCAAGTAATTCCTTGTCCATAATAAGTGCATGATTTACTGGAAAAAATGCGCTTTTATAAATATCTACTTTTTTACGTGTTGGTCCTTTTGCCACTGCAATAACTGGAATTTTGATATCAAGTTTTTGCCACAAATCATCTGCCATATTAATATGTCCTTTTCCACCATCCAATACAATTAACTGTGGCATCCCCCAATCATCGAGATGATTCATCCGTCTTGCAAGCACTTCTCGCATCGCCCCCACATCATTGATGCCATCTACAGATTGCACTTTAAATTTCCGATACTGACTTTTATCTGGTACACCATCTACAAAAACTACCATCGATGCCACCATGCACTCCCCACCAATATGCGAGATGTCATACGCTTCTACACGCACGCCTATATTATTAATGCGCACAAACGCATTTTCTTTTTTCATAAGTGCAATATCATTGATGTGTGTCAGAGCAAATATTTGCCTTTTCACTTTTTCTGCTTCTTCAAACTCTTCTTTGCGCGCATGCATGCGCATTTCTTTTTCCAACTTTTTCAGAAGCATTTTCTTGCGCCCAGAGAGAAAAAGTGAGATGTTGCGCATGTTTTTTTTGTATGCCTTTTCACTAATCGCACCGTCATACGGACCGGGACACAAACCGATTTGGTAGTGTAGACATCCTTTTTCACTTTTTTCACTACGGTCATGAAATGGAAAAATTTTGCGAATGATTTTGAGTGCGATTTTCATCTGCTCACGCGACGTGTACGGACCAAAAACTTTGCCACGCGTATACATCAAATCCTGATATTTCCCCTTGTGCAAATCCGTCTGACGCAACATGATCACGCGTGGAAATTGTTCTTTTGTCATCACAAAATACGAAAAACTCTTGTCATCTTTACCGTCAATATTGTATGGCGGTTGATATTTTTTGATCAGTTCCGCTTCCAAAAGCAGTGCTTCCACAACCGTATCCGTCTCAATCACATCCACATCTGTAGCACTCGCCACCAACTGCACAATCCGCGCACCACGCGTATCATGCCCACTAAAATACTGCCGCACACGATCGCGCAAACTCGTCGCTTTACCCACATATAACACCGTTTTGCGCGCACCACGAAACACATACACACCTGGTGTCCGCGGAAAATCTGCAGTTTTTTGTTCTATATCCTTTTTCATCACGACAAAATCATACAAAGTGTACTCAGCGTACCAAAATGCCACACTTTATGCAATGCACCACAGGAAAAAAACAAAAAAGAGCTGGTTAAGTTCTTTTTTTACAACCGTTTTTTTCAATATTATGATTCTTAAAATCTTTTCATATTCATAAAGTATTTTGTGCATTATATGTATTTACTTGCTTCTCTAATACTTAGTTTGTCCATCCTGTTTTTGTTTTTTGTGATAAAGTTTTTCACCCATGCAGGGTCGGTTTTAGAATACTCACGCAAACTCCACCCGATGGCTTTGTTGATAAAAAACTCGTCTGAACCGAAATTATTGACAATGATTTTTTCCAGAAGTGTGGTATTGGTTTTTTCTTTTCTGTTTAATTGATGATCAATCGCTACACGTCGCACCCAGAAATCATTGTCTTGTGACCACTTGAGCATCAATGTGTCCACTCTTTTATCGGTCAGTCCGATACCACCCACAATCCGATCAAAGCGATCAATCGTATCCCACCATTGCTTGATTTTAATAAATTTTAAAATCTTGGGAATGTCTTCGTAAGTCAGATATTTTTTCATCGCAATCAAATAATCCGTCACCAGATACTGAAACTCGCGGTAATCATCTTTGTAGCACTGATTCAAAAATGTCCAATCAATTTTTCCATTTTCTTTTTCCGCTTTGAGAAAATCTTTGTATAGTTTTCTGCGCACCGGCGTCTGCATGCCATAAAACCGAAACTGATTGCGCATATACTGCGCCTCCTGTGCCGCCTTTTCCGGATTTTTATTGGCTTCAAACAGTTTTTTAATTTTTCGATACTTCTGCATAAACTTTATTTATTTGATTCTTTTCACTTTTTTTGTGCGCAATTGCTTTGCATTTTTAGAAGGAACTACACGAGCACCGGTTTTTTGCTCAATGTCCTTACGCGCTTTTCCCGCTGTTTCGCCACCTTGTTTGGCAATATCTTTGCTCTGACGAAAATTTGTGGGCTTTTTCTTTTTGGAAATTTCAGTAGTAGTTGCTTCCACTAGCATATTAAGCACTAACTCGAGATTAGTCATATTGTCACGCAGATTTTCTTTTTTCAGACCTTTCAGTTTTTTATAAGATTTCACGGATTCGCCAGACCACGCTTTGGTAATTTCATCGGTCAAAATGGCAAATTCCATACCCTCTTGCACGCCACACTCTTTCCATTCATCGGTCAATTCTTTGCGCACCTCAATACTTTTGAGTCGCTGATTGATCCATTCTTTGGAATAGCCTTTTTGTAAATACATTCTCATTGCCCTATCAAAAGCGCGCTCCGGGTCCTCCATTTCCTCCATGCGCTCATGCCCAACTTTGGCAAGCCACACCTTCACAGGCTCCGCCTTTGGTGATGGAATTGATTGAATAACGCGCAAAAGATCTTCTGTCGAAAAACAATCAGTAGCATATTTTTTTCCATCAGAAGCAACAAATTTCAGTTGTACGATTTTTTCGTACACCTCACTTCCCTCCTTTTTCAGCTTACCCTTTAAGTCACTCCAATACCTTTTCGGCACACTTGAATCCGTTAAAATCTCAACAATGTCGATAATCGAAAAATACCACACTTCATTTTCTTCATCCCAGTGACGTCGCACGTGTTTTTTATCAAAAAGCACGATAGAGTTCTTTTTTGTGTTCATAGTTGCTGTTTTTATAAAACAAATAATGAAAACTTAACCAATTAGCAAGCGTTCATCCTTAATCCTCATTATTGCATTTTTTTAGTGAGACGCAAAAAACCAAACCACAATATTCATAAAATTGTCCTGCTTTTGATTATATCATGGCACCTTTGAATACATCAGACAATAAACCACAGTAAAGAAAACCGCATGCGCTTCTTTTGAAACACATGCGGACATTTTAAAGGAATAGTACCTTCACGGGATAGCATAAACCAGTGCTCCCTTATTATCCCACTTCCGATGGGGCGTAGTATAGAAAGCATCCAGCAAAACAGTTTCACTTGTTTCACTTGGAAAACTTAATCCCAGCACATTCGACAAACTGGCACTATCTGCGATTGGAATGCTTGCGCCGGCAATATATTGAACGCTCATCTTTTTCATTAGAGCAGATGTTTCCCCGCTTTCACATAATGACAGAATTGCGCCGGCGATGGGTTTTTTATAACCCCATTGATCTCTAACAATTTCATCGATCGCCTCCTGTGTACAACCGGGAAAATCCCTTGTCGGAATAATCACCAAGGTGCTTCCCTCTCCCTTTGGTAAAACCTGTTGATTGTAATCAGGGTTACACAAAACCTGCCTTGCAATGATTTGTGTTTTTTCCATGCCAACAGCATAAAGCTGTTGCATGCCCGATAAACCGTTTCCTGTTACCGTGACCCTATAATGACCAAAATCATTTACTGTAAATTGTTCCACAATGCCCTCCTTTTGTATGTAATTTTTAAACCAAAAATCCTCAATAAACCTACTCTATTGAAGTCTTACAATGTATCACATCAAAAAATCATCTGTCAATAATCGCACAATTAAAAAGCGCTGCAAAACAAAAATACATGACTGACACTTTTACGAGCAATTCATTCCACATTACGTTCTCCCTACAAAAAAACACTATCATACTACGTAGTATAGTAGTGAGCACTTTTGAAAAGTGTGTGTAATAAAATACACATCAATACTCTAGAGTATTGACGTGGTTATTTTTTGCGGAGGATTTTGCGGAGGTAGTGGGCGGTGTGGGATTCTTTGTGGTATTTGATGACTTCTTCTGGTGCGCCGGCGATGACAACTTTTCCGCCACCGCTGCCACCTTCGGGACCCATGTCGATGATCCAGTCGGCTGTTTTGATGACATCCATGTTATGCTCGATGACGACGACAGTGTTGCCCTTGTCCACCAGTCGTGTCAGGACATTGAGGAGTTTTGCTACGTCGTCAAAGTGCAGTCCTGTCGTCGGTTCGTCGAGGATGTAGAGCGTTTTCCCTGTGCCACGCCGCGCAAGTTCTGATGCAAGTTTGACGCGCTGTGCTTCACCACCGCTGAGCGTGGTTGCACTTTGTCCGAGATGAATATAGCCTAATCCCACATCTTGCAGTGTCTTGACGATAGTATAAATTGCCGGATATGCATCAAAAAATTCTACTGCCTCATCAACAGTCATTGCTAACACATCGGCAATTGATTTACCACGATACGTCACCTGCAATGTCTCACTGTTGTATCGTTTACCCTTACACACATCACACGGCAAGTACACATCTGCCATAAATTGCATTTCAATTTTGAGCGCACCGTCTCCATTACAATTATCACAACGTCCACCACGCACATTAAAACTAAAACGACCTGGTTTATATCCGCGCGCTTTCGCTGCTTTGGTCTGCGCAAATAATTCACGGATTGGTGTAAATACTCCTGTATACGTTGCTGGATTGGAACGTGGAGTACGTCCGATTGGGCTTTGATCAATCATGATAACTTTATCAAGATGTTCCAGTCCCACAATCTCTTGATGTTTTCCTGGACGCGTCACGGATCGCATTAATTTATTTGCTGTTGCTTTGTAAAGTATTTCTTCTACAAGTGTTGACTTGCCGCTGCCTGACACACCAGTCACAACAGTAAACATTCCAAGCGGAAATTCTACTGTGATACCACGCAAATTATTTTCTCGCGCACCACGCACGGTAAGTATTTTCTTGTTTTTCACATTCCGTCGTTCTCGTGGTACAGGGATGGATTTTTTTCCTGTAAGGTACTGTGCGGTAAGTGATTTTTTATTTTTCAAAACTGCATCTGGATGATCTGCCGTGACAATACGTCCACCATGTTTTCCCGCACCAGGACCAATATCCACCAAAAAATCAGACGCACGCATCGTCTCTTCATCATGTTCAATCACAACAACAGTATTGCCAAGATCACGCAAATACAACAATGTTTCAAGGAGCTTTGTATTGTCACGTGCATGGAGTCCAATTGACGGCTCATCAAGGATGTATAACACACCCACCAACTGTGAACCAATCTGACTTGCTAGCCGAATACGCTGTGCTTCACCACCGCTGAGCGTATGCGCACTGCGTGACATCGTAAGATATCCGAGACCAACTTTATCCAAAAAGCGCAATCGTGAAATGACTTCTTTGATAATACGCTCACCAATAATCTTTTGTTGTGCATTGAGTTCTAATTTTTCAAAAAATTCTACTGCCTCTGTAATTGTCATCTGTGCCACATCATCAATGTTTTTTTCACCAACATAAATCCATAAAACCTCTTTTGTATACCGACTACCACTACATGCACTACATGGTTTGCGAGACATATATTGCTCTATGTCTTTACGCACACTTTCTGATTCTGTTTTTTTGTACCGATCTTCCAAAAATCCCACAATCCCTTTCCACGCAATTGTAAATTTCCATGTACTTCCTTTTGCACTACGCATACTCACAGGGATATCATCTGGACATTCCTCACCATGCACCAAAATATCAAACTGTGTTTCTGTTAAATCACGTAAACGTTTGTTGTCTGGAATATGATAGTGCTGTAATACTGCGTGAAAAATCCCGCCATAATATGAATTTTTCTTTTTATTACTCCACGGCAACACACCACCGGATGCGATTGTTTTGTTTATATCTGGAATCGCCAATGTCCAGTCAATTTCTTTTTTTGTGCCTAATCCCTCACACGCATCACATGCGCCATAGGGCGAGTTAAAACTAAACAGTCGCGGCTCTAAATCTGGAAAAGTAATCTTTGGATGATCTGGGCATGCAAATTTTTGATTAAAAACACGAATATCATCTTTTTTCTTCGTATATGGTTTTCGGACTTTTACCAAACCTTCTGCAATTTTCAGAGAAATTTCTACAGCTTCAAATAATCGAGAAATGTTTTCTTCATCTACTTTCAGACTATCCACCACAATATCAATATCATGTTTTTTATGTCGATCTAGCGTAAGCTCTGCAGCTACATCCAAATTATGCACTTCACCATCAATATATGCATCCATAAAACCCCTATCCCACATATCAGAAAAAAGTTTTAAGTATGTTCCTTTTCTCGCCCGCACAACAGGTGCACAAATTTCAATTTCTTTTCCATCTGCATCTTCAATAATTTGCGAAACAATCTCATCAGTAGAAAGCACTGTAATCGGTTTATCACACTTTGGACAATGTGGTACACCAATTTTTGACCAGAGTAGTCGCAAATAATCATGCACTTCTGTCACAGTACCTACAGTAGAGCGTGGATTATGTGATGTTGTCTTTTGGTCAATTGATATTGCAGGAGATAATCCTTCAATTGTATCTACATCAGGCTTATCCATCTGGCCAAGAAATTGCCGTGCATAACTCGAGAGACTCTCAAGATATCTTCTTTGTCCCTCTGCAAAAATCGTATCAAACGCAAGCGTTGATTTTCCACTGCCAGAAAGTCCGGTAAAAACCACAAATTTATCCCGCGGAATCGTGAGATTGATATTTTGAAGATTATTTTCCCTTGCACCTTTAATAATAATTTCGTTTGTTGTGTTTTTCATACGTTATACAAGTATACGCAAAAAAACACCTTTTTTCAAGTGTATTATCTTACAATACTTTACGCATATAATATTCCACCGGCGCATAATCATCTGTTAAGATTGGTACATCTTCGATTAGTTCTTCTGACCATCTATTTTTTAAAAATTCATCAATTTTTTTATCTTCACTAGTAAATTGTGGTATTTTTTGAGATTTAAGTGCAACTAACATAATATTTTGCAAATGCCTCTCATTTTGGTTTTGCACGCGAAAAAGATAAACTTGTGGAAATATCTTTTTATACGTATAATATTCTGCACGCAAAAAATCATTTTTTCCATCCACAGAGGATATGAGATTCACAATTACGACTCCATTGTCGTATAAAGTATCATACATTTTCTGCACTGCTTCGACTGTTGTCATATGATATGGTACAGCATATCGTGATCCAAATGCATCACCAAAAATCACATCATACTTCTCAATATTTTTATTAAGAAAAACTCGCCCATCTTCGTGATAAATATTCATACGAGAATTCTCCTTGAGAGAGAAATATTTTTTTGCTAATTCTGTTACGCCTGGATCTATCTCAACCACATCAATTGTTGCATGTGGATATACCTTTAGATAATCTTTTGGAAATGAATAACCGGCTCCACCAAAAATAAGAGATTTGCGAAAATGTGGATGAAAATGTCGTGAGAGATGATAATATTTTGTATATTCATTTACCAACTGATCACTCATTAAAAGCATAGCTGAGTGATTTTCATTATTTATCCCCATTTTTCGAATTTCAAATTGTTTTTTGTTTTGTTCATATTGTTCATCATAAATCCATACACGATTATATCTCGTATCTACGTCTACAAAATTTTTTCCAACTGTCTTAATATTATTTTCACTAACAAACCAAAAAACCCCACAAAAAAGCAATAATAATAAAAATTTTTCTCTCTCATAAAAAAGAACAATTGAAAAAATAATAACTACAATTGCTAATAAAGAAAGTAATGTATTTGTTCCAAAAAAAGGAATAAGATAAAATCCTGCAAGAAATGTCCCAACAATACTTCCACACGTCGACAATGCATAAAGCCTTCCGATATCAGCGCCAGATGTAGAAAGATTTTTAATACGTAACTTTGCTGCATAAGGCGATACCATTCCAAGAAAAATACTTGTTGGTGAAAATAATATAATACCTCCAACAATTAATGCACTATTAATATTTTTTACATGATCTTGCAAAACACTTAATAATCCATCTTTAATAAAGATCATTATTCCTATACAAAAACCTGACATCAAAAGGATAAGTGACATTTTTTTAAATGTTGCTTCTTTATCAGCAATTTTCCCTCCAAAATAATATCCAATACTCAAACTGCCTAGCACAACTCCAATCAAAGTCGTCCACACAAATGTAGATGTGCCAAAATATGGCCCAAATACACGTGAACCAACAATTTCAAAAATCATCACAATTAGACCACTTATAAAAACAGTGAGTTCTAATAAATATTTTTTCATATATTCAACACAACACTTATAGAAAAATTATACTATATAAAAATTAAAAATTCATATTTTTTTAATTTTACGCACAGAAAAGATTCTGAAATAAATTCAGAATAATATTACTTTAATATTATTTTTAAAATAATATCCTTCTCAAAAGTTATGAAAGCAATTCAACAAGTAATCGCACAGGTGACCCCTTTGCACCTTTTGCAAGATTTTCATCAAAAACCGCTGTCATCGTTGGTGCAATATCAATATGCATCCAATTATCTACATAGTCTTTTGCAAAATTTTTGAGAAACATTGCTGCTGTAATCGCTCCACCTGCACCAGATTGTCCTTTAGTACGAATATTTGCAATATCACCATACGTTCCTGCAATTTCTGCAGCATATTCATCCCACAAAGGCAATCGCCATACATCATCCCCTGTTTTTTCTGCAGAAATAATTGTTTTTTGTGCTAATTCCTCATTGTCTGTAAAAATCGCACTTGCACGTTCACCAAGTGCTACCATTGCTGCACCTGTAAGAGTTGCTACATCAATTACTTGTTTTGGATTAAAGCTTTTTGCAAATGTTAACGCATCAGCAAGAATAAGTCGTCCCTCTGCATCCGTATGTCCCACTTCTACATGCGTCCCATCCATCATCGTAATGATATCTCCTGGACGCACGCTCGAACCACTCGGCATGTTTTCTACCGCAGGAATCAGTGCAACAATATTTTTTTTGAGCCCAAGTTTTTCTGCTACCAAAATCGTCGCTACTACTGCCGCAGCACCGCTCATATCCATCATCATCTCAAGTCCATGCGGATGTGGTTTGGTATCAATACCACCACTATCAAATGTTACGCCCTTCCCAACTAAAACAGTTGGTTTTGTATTTTCTCCTGCTCCTGCATATTCCAAAATAATAAATCGTGATTGCACAGAACTTCCCTGACCAACAGTAAGCACACCATTCATCTTCTTCCTTCGCATTTGTTTTTCATCAAGTACCCGCAATTTCAATGCTGTCCCTTTAATCATTTTACGCACAACAGAAACGAGATGTATTGGTGTCATATCAGCACCTGGTGTATTTGCTAAATCACGACAAAAATTCACCTGTTTTGCAATCGTCGCGCCACGACGCAAATTTTGTCGCACAAATGTTTTGTCTTTTTTATTAATTAAGAGGATTACTTCTGCAATATTATGCCATCCTTCTTCTGGTTTTTTCTTATATTTGCGAAACTCATAATCTGCCATATACACAGCTTCTGCAAAAATCTTTGCAAGATCGTTCCCTAATTTATCAAAAGCAACTAAATCTTTCCAAATAATTTCAAGTCGATCAATCTTATGTTTTTTTGCCTCCAAAATAATTGATCGCACAAAAACAATCCACTGACGACGCGTCATTTCTTCCTTTTTAGGCACTTTCATTTCCAAAATTCCTCTTTTCCCATCACTACAAAATCGATTTCCTCCAATATTTTCACTAAATACAACACGAACACATTCTTTTTTTGCATTTTTCTCCAAAACCGTAATTTTCATACCTTCTTCTATTAAATGAATTAACTCACAGACACTCCTCCATTTTTCTTTTTTTGATCACGTGGTCGCTTACGCACAAAATAATACACAACCGCTCCAATAAATTGTAAAAACACTAAAATAAGAATCCAAACAAGTAAATCATCATTTTTTTCATTTTTTGCAGCATCAATGATCATCCATATCCACAAAACAGTTCCTAAAATTGAAACAATCAATATCATTCCTATAAAAAGAAAATACACAACCGAAACACCAAAAATCATCATTGCACCTATTACTGCAACAGCAATCTCACCAGACTCTGTTGATTTTTCATTAGCACTAGTTTGTGCTAAAACATTTTGCACAAACACACCCATACCAAACAATGAAAATAATGAGGTGTAAATAATTTTTTTCATAGGTTTATACCAAATTACTATCTAGTTTTTCAGCTTAGATTGATCATTAATTTTTTCTTCTTTTTGCGATTGTGCGTTCATTTCTAATGCATTATTCTCAACTTTGTTTCGTGGTCGTTTTCGTACAAAATAGTATATAATCGCACCAAAAATCTGTAAAAACACAAGCACCAAAACCCACACGATAAGATCATTATCTTTTTCATTTTTTATTGCATCAACAAGCATCCAAATCCACAATGCTACACCAAGAAATAAAAAAATAAAAAACACTCCCATAAATACAAATGGGAAAACGAAAAGCCATTTTGGCACATCCTCACATGGTATGACTTCTCCATTTAACGTGCACTCTGCCAACACATTCTGTGCAAAAACAAAAATTCCAAAAAAGGAACTGAGTGAAAAAAATATTTTTTTCATAATAAAAAATATTAACTACTTACATCTCTATTAAATGTTTTTTTTATCTCCACGTCAACTATATAGTTCACAAAATAATCATATATACATACAATAACACCAAAAACACATAATAAAAATCACGATACGCTTTTACCACAATATTTTTCTTATTATTTCAATCTCATCACAATTTAGAGATTTTTTGCAAGAAAAACCTCTAATTCATCAACTGCAACCCTTTTCTGCTTCATTGTATCACGATTGCGTACAGTCACTTCACCATTCTTAATCGTATCAAAATCCACAGTTATACAATATGGTGTTCCAATCTCATCTTGACGACGATACCGCTTACCAACATTTCCATTGTCGTCAAACTCACACATATAAATTTGCTTTAATTCATCATAAATAGCACGTGCTTTTTCTACAAGCTCTGGCTTGTTTTTAAGAAGTGGAAAAATTGCAACTTTCACCGGAGCTAACTTTTTTGGTAATTTTAATACTATACGTGTTTTGCCATCTTCTAATTGCTCCTCTGTATAAGCATCAGTAAGCACCGCAAGAAATGTGCGATCCACACCAACAGATGTTTCTACAACATGTGGTACAAATGTTTCATTTGTTTGTGGATTACGATACTCTAATTTTTTACCAGAAAACTTTGCATGTTGTGTCAAATCATAATTACCTCGCGCATGCACTCCTTCTAACTCTTTAAAACCAAATGGAAATTTGTATTCAATGTCCCATGCAGCACGTGCATAAAATACGAGATTTTCATGTTCATGCCACCGCAAATTTTCTTCTCGAATTCCCAAGTCAAGACAGTATTGCCATCGCCTTTTACGCCACTTTTCATAGATATCACTCGCCTCATCTGGATGTACAAACATTTGCATCTCCATTTGTTCAAATTCACGTTTACGAAAAATGAATTGTCTCGCAGTAATTTCATTGCGAAATGCTTTTCCAATTTGTGCAATGCCAAATGGCACCTTTACACGTGTTGAATTAAGTACGTTTTTATAATTCACATAAATACCCTGACATGTTTCACCTCGTAAATATGTTGGCTCCTTTGTCCAATCACCTGTAAAGTTTCCAAGATTTGATTGGACAAGTAAATTAAAATTCTTCGCCTTGGCAAATTCATTTTTTCCGCATTTTGGGCATGATAATTTATCTACATTTTCCGAAAGTAATGCATTAATTTCTTCTTCAGACATTTTTTCATCAGCAAAAACACCAGCATCCTCCAAAAGATGGTCTACACGCACACGTGCATGACAATTTTTACATTCAGAAAGTGGATCGCTAAATCCACCCACATGACCTGACGCTTCCCATATGCGTGGATGCATAAAAATACTACTATCAAGTCCAACAATATTTTCATTTTCTTGCACCATTGCCTTCCACCATGCTTCACGAATATTTTTTGCTAATTCTGCACCATAGGGACCAAAATCATACACCGCAGCAAAACCACCATAAATTTCACTTGACGCAAATACAAATCCCCGACGTTTTGCAAAACTCACAATATTTTCCATGAGCACATTATTTTTTTCTGACATATATTTATAATTATTATTTAAACATTGTACGATTATATGATTGTTCTCCACCTGCACGTTTCATCTCTCTTTGTTCCATATATTTAGCATCTTGAATCATTTCTTTTGTTACAACTTTTTGTGTTTTTTCAGATGAATTTTCCTGTTTTTTCTCTTCTGGTTTATATATCTCTTTATTTTCCTCTTTTTTCTTCACGTACGTAATAGATTTTTCAATTGCTTTTATCGCAAGTATGTATTCATCTGAAGATAATTGTGTACTACCTATAAGCGCATTTTTGAATTGCTTACTTCCAATCTCACGATTATCATGTACTACATTTATCAAATTTCTTGTTGCAGTATACAGTTCATCCCAACTTCCCCATATATTTCGCACAAGTGCATCAATTAATTTTTCTTTAGACATATATTTCTTATATTGAAAAATAAAAAACCCATCCTCATCATTTCACATAAACAGTAAAATTATCAGGACGAGTCTTTTGAACCCGCGGTTCCACCTGTATTTTTGAGAATTCTTTCTCAAACACCTCTCATATTGTTTCCCTGTGAGTACGCCACTACTCACTCATCCGCAGAGGAACTATACTAATTTTTTATATTTTTGTCAAACAAAAATTTTTTGTTAAACAAACAATACATACCTACCTCGACACTATCAATACCATCCTAGAAAAATAAAAGCGAGATAGAATTTTTCTTTCTCGCTTATAAAGTAAGCTTTGATTACTTTTTATCAAAAACATCTGCGATGTGACGTAATGTTTTTGCGATTTTTTGATTTGCTGATTCTATGGTTTTATCTAACCACTCAGTAGCCAGAGCCACATTTTCATCAATCACCTCCAAGAATAAATCGATAAAGTAATCTGGAGTCACGTGTTCATTTTGATCACTGATTTTCTTTCTAATGTTCTGAAGAATTGTTCCAATATATTCCTCCGGAACATTTTGTGCTCGCATTTCATCTCTAAGAGCATCTTCCATAGAAGAAACATGATATTTTTTTCCAAGAGAAAAAGCTCCAAAAATCTTTATCGCAACAAGTCCTACCCAAAAAATCGGATGTGCCATTTTTTCCTCCTTTGCAAATTTATTCAAAAATTTCTGCACACATTGCGTCTTCCACAGGCGGCCAAGCAAAGTCATTCTTAGCTATGATGGATAATTCATCACCAAAAGCAAGAATATAATCTGCATCTGGACATAAATAAATTTCATTATCACTGACCAAAGCTAGCAAATTTGCCTGCACACCTAATCTACTTGTAGCATGTGCAAATCGAATTTGTAATTCATGCCATGTGATGCCAAAACATTTTTTGACTTTTACACTTTTAGGATTGCCCCCATCAGAATTCCGTAGTAACTTCTCTACAATTGGAGCTGAATGAGGATCTTGATTTTCTTGCACGATTGAAAGAACTTCAAGATGCTCTAAAATTGGCACAGATCGCGATCCTTTAAACAAACGCATGTTACTCTTATCAGAAACAACATGAATCAACCGCACACTTTCATAGACTTCTTCCTCAACAAGTTTTACCAATGTACTCGTCATCGCATCTGCATCGATGCTATTTGTTTTTGGAGGAAATATAATGACCGTGCTTGCTTCATGTATGCGAGACATGAAATGGGTATTCTGATCCAGCATACTCCCCTTCACAAAGTGGATACCACCAAGATTTTGAATTTCTATGGGTAATTCTTCTATACTATTATCCACAATACAAACCTTTGTATCTGGTCGCGTTTCACGTGTTTCTTTGACATACGCACTCAAACGTTGAGTGCCTGGAAAGTGTATGATAATTGTACAGTCTTTATAGGGATTTCTATTCATGCCTTTTCTCCTTCTTTCATCATAGGATTCAACTAACACAACTATAGTGCCAAACAAAGCACTCATAATAACAATACCAACTGAACCAAACAACATCGTACTGATTCTACCAGCAGTAGTCACAGCAGGAGCATCACCATACCCTACTGTCGTCATCGTTTCCCATGCCATCCAAAACGACGTAATCCAATCTGATTGTTCACAAAATCTATGAACAACAGCCAACAATATAAACCATATAAGGAATGCTATAGAAGTGTAAAAAGTCCACAAAAAAATTCTATTTCCTTTAATGGCTCCTTTAATACGTCTAAGCGTGTTAAAAATCATTACAGAAAACCTCCCATAAATATGACGAAAATTTTACAAGCATATTCTGCCCATAATTTTTCTATGCACACCTCTCATTCAACAGCCCAGCCATAGTCTATATACTGATTTAATAAACAAGGCATCATGAGAGAATTAACACATGTGTTTTTACTAACCAACTCATTTTTGCCGAATGCCATAGAAGCAATCATCACATCAGGTGTAATAAAATCTGTTGTGATGTGAAAATTATCTACGTCACGAATTTTATCTTTCATAGATTTTACAGAAATTGCTCCACGCCATGCAAGCATATATCCCCAATCACCAAATGAGGGAATATTCTGCCTATACGGAATCGTTTTTAAACCAGCAGCATTCATCGTGCGCTGAATTGTGAGAAAAGCCTCTTTTGCATGATACGGCGATGTTGATTGAATAGCAACAATTGTATCATCATGCATAATCCATTGCAGTTTACGATAAAACTCCCGTGAGTACAATTTCGCCAACTCTACACTAGATGGATCAGGAAAGTCAATAATAATAACATCCCATTTTTTGCCGTGCAATTCACTTAAAAATCGGTCTGCATCAACATGATACACATCGACTTGTGCAACAAACTCTACTTTTTCAGATTCGTCTACGTGAACCGTGTCTGACTGAAGATAAACAGTATCTGGACCAATGCTTTTGAGATTATTTGTTTTTCTGACAAATACTCTCGCATCGGCAAATGAATCACGATTGAGTTTACGCATGATTGGATGTGTTGAAGCAAATTTCACCATATCCGGATCTAAGTCTGCAAGTGTTACAGATTTCACATCGCGATATTTCAAAACTTCTCGCAATGCCAACCCATCACCTCCGCCAAGTATCAAAACATTTTTTACATCATGCGATATCGTCATCGCAGGATGCACTAAAAGTTCATGATACCTCTTTTCATCTGTCGAAGAAAATTGTGTTGCTCCGTTGATGTACAATCGCACATCATTCCTTTTTTTGTCCTGCGTAAGAACCAGATGTTGATATTTGGTTGTCTCAACATGCACAATCGGATCATCATAGAACTTCTGTTCCATTAGAACATTCCAACTACGGTTATGCATATATCCGTAAACAAGCGAAAGTGCTGTAGCAATTAAAACCAATATAACAACACGTCGCTTTACGATGACATTTTGCACAACAAAATATCCAATTGTTACACAAGCAACAAAAAAATTAAAGCCATTAACAAAAAAACTAATTTCTGTTAAAGGAAAATGTTTCAGCAGAAACGTAATCCACACGATTGCAAATACAAACGCCCCAATGTAATCCATTGCATACACGATTTTTAAGTTTTTCTTAATACCAATTCCATATTGATTGATAATTCTCATCACAATTGGTATCTCAAAACCAATGAGAAATCCAATTGATAATACGAAAAAATAGTGCACAAATACGAAATGGTCTGTGAAAAAACCGTATGCTGCATAGATAGCAATTGGTGCAAATCCTCCAAGGATTGCAAGAAGTGTTTCAATGATTATAAATTTTTCAATATTATATTCATCGCTAATTTTCTCTTGCACCCACCCAGACAATCCCATCATAAGCATCATTGCAGCAATAACAATAGAAAACTGTTCAATGCTATTACCTAGAATATATGTTGTCATTGTCGCAAGAATATATTCATTAACTAAACCAGCACCACCAGTTGAAAACATACAAAATCCGAATAAAAACGTAAGCAAGCGTTCTTTATTTACAGGAATCTTTTTATCTACACACACATTTACTGTTTGCATATCACTTTCTCCTTTGTCCTTTATATTTCATTTTTTTAATGTGCTACATTTATTTCTGCCTACTTTTCATCATAAAATAGACAGAAAAAATGCGTGGATTTCGTAGAAAATTCTACGAAATCCACAATATTATTTGAAGTTGAAAGTTTAGATGATTGCAGCACTAATCACAAAAGACAGTGCAATCTTTACAGATACAACAATCGCAATTGCAGCAATGTTGTGATCTCGATCAATTTCTGTGCGAATATCTGTTCCTGGCAAAAAGAACCTGTCAATGAACTTGTTAAGAATGATTAAAATCATCATGAGTCCAGCAGCAGCACTAATCCCAAAACCAACAAGATCTTGGAACCATCCATGAAATGGACCGGCAATTGCACCTTTTAGGACAATGCTGATAGAAATCATTATGCCTGCAAGCATTAGTCCAGCAGAGACATTGTCTTTTCGCATGTTGTCTATAACACTCCATGCGGTATTTTTCTCATACAGGGCCATTGCACTAATCAAAACAGTCTGACCAAGAACAAAATACACCAAAGAACTCCACCAAGAACCGCCTTCACCAGTCACTGAAGCGTACGCGATTATACCAGTGGCTATATACGATCCAGCTTCAACAATTCCAACCGTTGTATTCCCTTCTTCAATGGCACGATTATTGTTAATACCTCGCACAATCAAATTATCATTGACCACACGTGCAATAATCATAAAAACAGTAATCATTACACCATCGATAAGAAGGGATAACGTATCACTTGCAAAGCCCTTTGATTGTCCTGCCACGGCACCATACATCGCTATTGCTGTTCCGAGATACAGTCCTGCCCTTCGAAAACCAACAGATACACTACTCTTTTCCTCAATCATATCATCAGCATCAAATCCAGCCAGTTTATCGGCCATATACTTTGTGAGAATGAGAAAGGCTCCAACGATGCCCACAAACCATAGTGACTGTGCAAATCCAACAAAAATTTTCATGAATTCCATGTTATTTCCTCCATATAGACTTTTAACAACCTTTACTTTCCGCCTTTTCCTGATGCACCGCGTCCCCGATTAGCAGGACCTGCTCCACGAACAGATACTTTCTGCGACCTATTAGTCGCATGAGAACGATTCACATTGTTCTTTGTAGACACCCTTTCTGTTCGTGATTTGCGAACACTTTCTGGATTCGCCTTGGCATAATATCCTTGATTATATCTGGATCCAGATCGATATGTATGATACCCATAGGTACCATATTGATCATCATTACCGTAATATGCTTTTTTGCCACGATAATTTTTATTCCAGGTATTCCAATCATTGTAATAATAGGTATTCCCACCAAACAACATATTCGCAACAGCACTTCCAGCAAATGCACTCCAGAAATATGAACCTGTTGAGGTATCCTTTTTCCACTCGCCATATTGATTTGAACCACTGACAGATCCATCAGCAGCAACGCGTGGCGTAGCGATGCAATTCATACCAGCGGGCATTGCTTGCTTGACAACCTCTGATTCATACATGCCATATGGTTTTGACACAATCGTCATTCCTAGGTTCTGCTCATTTTCCCAGTAAAAATCCTCATCAACTCGAACCCAGTCTGTTTTTTTCTCAACACCATCTTGTACGATGATATACTTGTGAAATGCTATTAAAATAACATCTTCCACCCAATACTCAGCCATGTTGTGAGAATTACTTGGCCAATTTTGCTTTGGATTAATCCCTAAGGCATCCCAATACTTTTGAGTTATATTGGCTTGCAATTTGAACCCTCCTGAACCAAACAAACCTGCATAAAAGGTTCCAATTTCACTTTTAGTACTGAAAAATTCAAGAACCTCTTCGCTAACCTGCTTGGAAGTAATAAACACCTCCTTTGTCGTATTCCAGTCCGAGGAATCATCCCAGCTCGCGCGACCAATTTTCACATAATTCTCGATACGCATATCCTCAAGAATTTTAGAATAACTGTGATATAATTGATCTATTTTTGCCAAAAAATCTGGTTGTTTTTTCTGCAAGGATAGAAGAATGTTTTTGATATCATTCACAGAATCGGCAAGAAGTGCTAAATCAGCATTCGTGCCTTTTTTTGATTCACTCTCAGCCACATGAAATAACTCATGTGCCTGTTCCTTCTTAATCTTCAATGGTCCAATTGCTCCATCAAAATCCTTGTCAGATTTGGACCAACCATACTTTTTAGCATCAGCTTTTGCCTTAATGGTTTTCTTTTGTGCAACTGCAAGCAACGCATCAATAGACGCTACATTTTCCTTTGCATCTTTTACCCATTTCTGGCTATTTTTACTCGCCTGTTCCAAAACAGCTTTCCGGCGAAAAGGTGTGTTAGCAGCACCTTCTGCCTGTCGCAGAAGTTTTTTAATTGTGCCAATATGCACAAATAATGTGCTCACGTCCTCTTCTTTATTTCTCTTGATAATCGGAATAACTTTTTGCTCATACACAGACTTTGCTTTTGCACAATACTGATGTGCCTCCGCAAAGTTATTCTGCCAATTTTCCCTTTTCGCATATTGCTCAAAAATCTTCCAATCGACAGATGATTGCATTAACGTGAACTGTGCTTCTTTTGCTTCAACCTTTTTGAACACAGCATTTATATCTGTTGGAACTTTTTCAGCTTTATCCTTTGCCTCATTTGGCAAGCCTCCGCATCCGGTGAGCAACGCCGTGATGAACAAAGATATAACGATAAATGACACCGTAGTCTTTTTCATACCTATTCTCCTTCAAGCATAGTTTTTGTGAATACAATTGCATCCTCATTCGGATACGCATGTATTGTTTCCACAGTAATCCCTCTACTGTATGGATCAAACATTGCACAAACGACCGTAGTCGGTGGAATATCTCTCTCGTCAATTTGTGGAAATGTATACATCAAACCGGCTTCTCCTTCCTTATTCAATAAAGCACTAGACTGAATTTTGTCTATCAATGCATACATTTTTCTTTTGCCTGACTGTACTGTTTTTTTCTCTGAATGAAAATGATACGATATATGATCAAATGTCTTTGATATATTTTTCGCATCACTCAGTGTAAAAATCATTGTTTTGTTTTTTCCAGCAAAACTATAATCTTGTACACAAGAAAAAACTTCTGCCAAGCAACATGTTCCGAAAGAATCTATTAATTGCCAAAAGTGACTCGCGCCAATAATGCCAATTTCTAGATAAATACCATCACCAATAATACTGTCTGTGCAGAGAATGGACAGCTTTTCTTTTTGTATCCTTCCCTGCACAAGACATAATTGTAGGTCGTCTGCAGATTGATCTTGATAAATCAATCCACTCATCATTATCCTCCCAAACTCAGAATTTGAACACTATTTGTAGAAACATCAGAACTGAGATATATCTCATATTCCCATTTTCCATCATCATCTGGTTCGTCAGACCATGCCTCAACAGTCAATTGTTCACCGCGTGCACTTTCAAATTCATAAAAATACACATACAGTGATCGTCCATCATCGGACACATACCGTGCGGGCCAATCATCCTCTGGGGAAAAAGTGGTGCCATCGTAAATAACATCCCATCCCTTTTGGAAAATTTCATCCATATCATCTACATCAACGATTTCACCATCATCATATGCAAGATTACGATGAACTGCACTACGTGACAGTTTTTTTTGTGTGAAGCTAATTTCAACTTCATCATCAACGCCCCACTCAATGTAGTGCGTTTCTCCTGTCTCAAGACAAAATAATGTATACTCAGTAGCCACATATGACTTTTCCTTTGCATACAAATCATCTGTCTCAGTATACGTAGCAACGGCAAGCACGCGATATGTTTTGCCATACAATGACAGTACGCCGCCGACAGCAATATCCCTAATGTCATGTTCTGCACGCTTTTCTGACGGAATAATTTTTTCAATCTTCCGTATTTCAGATAACCGGCGTGCAAAATTTTGCTTTTCCGCTACATTCATGATTTTCTCCTCAACACATTTACACACCAGCACTTTCTTTTGCCTGACGTGCTTTTGTTAATGGATCTGCATGCTTGCGCATACGTTCATTTGCCTGTGACATCTGATTGCTAATACCACGTACATTCTTTTCTGCCGTCTCAAAGACATCAAGAAGCTCACGTTGCAATTGTTCAAAGTCATTACATGCACTTTCAATTGCATCCATATCAATCATTACTTCAGTATTCATTTTTGCAGTGGCAACAGTTGCCTGACGAATATCAGATGCTGTTTGAGCAATTGTTTCACTTGCAGATTTCATAACCTGATTTGCAAATCCTGCTAATTGTGCCTGTTGAGCCGCAGCCGCTTTAACAGCTAAAGCATTCTGTACACTTGGCAATAAGATGTTTGTTACGCGCTTAACCAATGTCTGAATTTGACGAGCATTGTTAATCAAGTTCTCCGCTCCTAAACGAGATTGGATATTTAATTGATCAACAGTTTGCAAATCAACTACCAGCATTGACAAGTCATTCACTAAGTAAGTTAATGCCTGCGAACGCACCGGGTCTGTTTCTGCTTTTCGTGCTTCATTTAACTTTTCCCAGATTAATTGCCCTTGATACACCGCCATTTGCAAATCTTCTTGTGTTTCAAACAAATGATTTGACAATTGACTGAGTTGAACGGCATGTTTCATTGTCTCATCACGTTCCTGCCATAAATGTTGCTGTAAAGCATGAACTGTTGAAGAGATTGTGTCCTTTCGCTCATTAATCATCACCATAATCTCTTTAGCTTTGGGCAAACGGCTCACTGACATAGGAATAATTCCCAAAATTTTGCCAGGTAGCTTTGATTCGGTTTTAGCGAGGACTGTCGGATTAATCAAATCAAGTTGACTTTTAATTTCTGTGATTGTCTGCACAACAGGACTTTCAACTGTCACTGATTGCGTAACAACACTAATTTGAGTATCCATCAATCCAATGTTTTGCGTGTTTGCGTCCATCGCCGGTTTCCCCAGGCTATACATCTGAGATGTAATACTGACATCCGACGGATTTTGCAATATCGCATCAGCCAAATCTGCAACGTGCTTTTTAACCATAGCATCTTGTTCCGCGTCCACAAATGATGGACATACCGGCACAATATTACTTGGGTCTTGCACTGTCATTGGCTCCGCAACAACAACTTCTGTACTTGTAGAAACAGATTCACTGTTTTGACCATCAACAACCATTACTTGTTCACTCATTTCTTACTCCTTTATGGTTATTTTCTACCAAATTTTACATCAACGAAACCATCGCTGGCAGTAAATGCATCCAAATTTCCTTGGTCCAGTTTTTCCTTTTTATCAAGAACAAACTGAAGTAACTCATTAAGCCGTGCGAGAACTTTTTCATCATCACGGTCATCTACAGAAGTCTTTAGATACTTGTCAAAATACTCTGGCAAATGATTTGTTGCCATTTCAACAAGGTCAAATGTCACCTCCGCATACGGCACTTCTTGCTGTGCGCGTGAAGCAACATCTTGCAAAACATCAATCAGCTCTTCACACTTTTCAACTACCGTGCCTGTTATATACGCATCCGTGCGCAATAATTGATTAAGGCGTGTTAGCGACTCAAAAATCAAACGTTCCTTTACATCAGGATCCGTCTGTACGGCCTGCTTCGCAACTTCTTCCATCACATCTCGTGGTTTTTCACCCCGAGACTGCGCAATGAGAGTTGCAGCAACAATAATGCCGATTATAATACCGACTATCACTGCAAAAATCATTTTTACACCGATGAGTGCAAGTGCAAAGATACCAAAAACCGCACTAGCTACACCAATTAAAACATGTTTCAGCCTCTGACTCATAATCTTTCCTCCTTTTAATTGAGAATAATGAGGTTTACCTTTATGAAGGTGTTAGTTTTCATCCTACTTTTAAACTTCAAATTTTAAACGAACAGTGGATTTTTTCAATCCACATATCTGGATATTTTCCAGAACCTTATCCACTCCATTGAACAAACAAAATTCTAAAAAATACACACAAATCATCAATGCCCACAAGACGTGTTACTGTATCATAAATAAACAAAAAAGTCTAGCTAAAAACAAACAATCTTACCTATCTAAAAAATTTCCTACACGACAAAGAATAGCGGCATGTATTTTTTTAAAACACATACCGCTTTGTTGTTTAAATAATCATAATGAGATCACCTTTTCGCAGCCAATAGAAAATCCATTGAGCATCTTCCATGAGCAATCGTGTGCACCCATGTGATGCCGGCTTCCCAGTTAACGATTGTTGGTGTAAAAAATATCCTGCACTATCATAAGCCACAGAAAATGGCATTGCAGAATAATATTTACGAGAAACATAGTCTTTACACTTCCACTGCACAAAAAACCTGCCACGTGGCGTACTGTCATTTTTACCTGTTGATACAGGTCCCCAATATTTCAGGCGACCATATTCATAAGCACCGAAATATTGTAAATTTATATATATCACAATACCACGGGCATCATAAATAAGTGCTGGAGCTACAATATCTACAGGTGGAGCAATATCTTGTAAAGTTAGGCCTGACCACCGTGGTAGAAGAATATTTTCCCCCAAAGGCAAATGTCTAAAATCAATCCGATTCACCTTTTGCACCAATAGCCATTGATGCTCTGGCACCAACTTTGCAAGAGTGTCCCCTTTTCTAACCGTATGCTGAAAAAAATCAGCAGTATGCCACGCATATGAAGAGTGAGCACATAAAAGAACTGTCAAAATTACAAAAAATCTCATGGTGAACATCACGCTCTCCTTTTTTTTGTTAAAATTTTTAAAAAAATCAAACAACAGAAAACTGTATCATAAAAAAATAAAAGTGTCAAATAATTTTTATGATACAAAAAGATATTCCCCTAAAAAATGCAAAAAATCTAAAAAACTCTATTTTCATTTATCTTTTCTATCTATCCATAATTTCTTTTTAGCTGGACAACCTGTTTCTCCGTCCGAGAGATCTTTTTCGCACCAGTCATAAATTTCACCATTGAGATACACTGTCACTGTATCCACAGTATCAAACTGAAATGCTGCCTCATCAATCAATGCACGTATTTCTGGTAATGTACAGTGACCAGGTCCACGCATATCCCCACTGAGATACACACGTGCATTGCCATTAGACAATACCACAGAATCATACATCAAAAATTCATAAGATAAGATAGGATTACGATACTCCGGCGAAATCTCTAAACCACTGTCAAAAAGTTTTCTATATACGATATCCAAAACACTTTGTGTGTGTTCCACTTTATACGACACAAATTTTATACCGACACCACACCCAACATTTCCCGTTCCAAATATGAATGGCACAGAAATCATTGTGTCTTCCTGCATTTCTTTCACGCTCTCATCAATTATATCTTCATTTTGTTGTTGTACTGCATGGTGCAACTCTTTTTCATTTTTTACTCTTTTTCCTTCTTTTTTATCAAAGTTGTGTGGCGTTTTTTGTTGTGACGTGTCACTAACTTTTCCATCAAAAAAATAATTGTTATAAACAAAAAAACTCATTATACCAATTACACATAGTGTAGAAAAAATAATTATATTTTTCATATTTTATAATAAATTAATAATTATAATAATTTACTCTTACTTTTTATATTTTACCAAATATTCTGTTTTTACGCTTATTATACGGTCTTTACATCAGAAAAATGTTGACAAATTTATTATTTTATGATACAATGTTTTGTTAATTATTCAAAAAATAAATTAAAAAGGAGAAAAGCATGAGTACACAAGCTCTTACACAAAAAATTATCCTTATAATTAACGTCTTACACCAATCATATGGTGATAAAAAAGCAAAACTCATCTCGCTTTTAGAAACATATAAAAACGAGTTGAATGATGAAGAGATTTATAGTTTAATAGATCACTATAAATCAAATGTCAATGTAATTGAGGCTGTTCTGGCCTCAGGAATTTTAACAGAAAAAGCCGCATTTCGTATGTTGCGGTTATTTCCTCGAAATGAACGGATAAAAAAAATTGTCACTGTCACGTACTTAAGTGTTTGTGACAATTTTTTAGAAGAGTCATTTCATGAGACCATGCTAGATGGCAAGTCTCATGAAGTGCGTGCATAACATAACCCCAACAGAAACACAAACGTGTTCTGTTGGGGTTTTTATTTCAATTTTATGTGCATTCGTGATATATTTATACTAGATAAATATTTGATAAAAAATTCTATGACAAAACAAAATTCTCAACAAACACAACGAGAAAACTTTGCAACAGAATCACCAATTGTCGCTGCAATATCCGAACTTACAGGATCACTTCTCAAACTTGCACAAGAACGCATCATTGAACGCATTGAAGCAACTGCACATCGCATCACACACAATATTGTCATGATGCTCACAGTTGTATTTCTCGGACTTACTGGTCTTATATTTATGCTTACAGGATTTTCCATTTGGCTCGGCACTGTTTCAGAATTTGGTATATGGTTTGGTCTTCTTGTTACGGGAATTACTATCTTTATCGTTGCACTCATCATCGCATTAACACAAAAAAACAATAAATAAATTAATTTAAAAAACAACTATGACAAAAGGACCTATTACAAAAGCAACAACGCCACTAGCAAGTAAAGCAGATGCAGCACTTCAAAAAAGTATGGATGCATATACTGATGCAAAAACAGTAATTACAGAAAAAATTGATGAAACAAAAACACATATTGCTGATACTGCAGAAAACGCAAAAGAAAAAGTGCATGAAGCACATAAACAAACACGCGAATATGTCCGTGAAAATCCAGAAAAATCTATCGGCATCGCAGCTGCAGTTGGTGCACTCATTGGTGCAATGATTGCACTTATCATTACACGACGATAGATTATAAAAACCACTAATGTATTTTGGTGGTTTTTTATTTTTTCTTCTTTATAAAATACACTTTTCTACTTTTACACTTCCTGTCATTATCTATATGCAATAATCACAAACTCACCACGCACTTTATCAGGGTTTTCTTCAAAATACTTCAATATTTCATCCACACTTCCACGTATGATTTGTTCATGTATTTTTGTTAGTTCTTTTCCTACAATAATTTTTATATTTTTATCCATTTCAGAAAGCATCGAAAGATTTTTTAAAATACGATGCACACTTTCATAATAAATAATTGGAACTTCACTCGCACAAACTTTTTCAAAAAATGTTTTCCGTCCTTTTTTGTGTGGTGGATACGCCATGAATGTAAATTTTTGCATATCAATACCAGCAACAGATATTAACGTACTGACTGCTGATGTGCCCGGAATTGGCACAATTTCAATCTCATGCGTAATTGCTTCTGCAACCAACTTATTACCAGGATCACTCATGCCTGGTGTGCCAGCATCTGTCACAATCGCAATATTTTTTCCAGCGCGTATCTCTTCTATAATTCTCTGTAATTTTGAATTATTTGTATGTTGATGATACGTAATGACATGCGTATTAATATCATAATGTGCAAGTAACTTTCTCGTCACACGTGTATCCTCACATGCAATCAAATCAACACTTAACAATGTGTCTACTGCACGAAATGTCATATCAGCAAGGTTGCCAATTGGCGTCGCAACAACATATAAAATTCCTTTTTTTATCTCCATATTATTTTCCTAAATATTTAAGCGCTTCCTTTACACGCTCACCTACGTCAACAATATCCTTTGACACTTCACTCAATGCATCACGCGCCTCTGTAACAGAGTATCCCATAGATCTCAGTGCATCAATTGCATCAGAATTTGCGACTGCACCACCCACAGCTTTATTGATTGGCACTACAATCTTATCAGAAAGCTCATGTACAACTTTTTTTGCTGTCTTTGGACCGATTCCTGAAACTTTTGTAAGAATTGTTGTATCTTCAGCAACAATCGCTGCCTTGATTGATACTACGTCAGATACCGTAAGGATGTTAAGGGCTGCCTTTGGACCAATACCAGATACACTGATAAGAAGCTCAAAAATTTCCTGCTCCTCTTCTTGTAAAAATCCATATAATGATATCTCTTGTTCTCGCACATGTGTATATACAGAGATAGCCACTGATGCATTACCACATTGCTCGATACCATATTCTGTCATAAAAACTTTATATCCAACACCATTCACTCCGATGATTACATTATCATCATTTTTCTTTAAAACGTCACCTTTCAAAAAACCAATCATTTTTTTAGAATTTAAAAATTAAAAAATTTAAATATTAAATTTTGAAAAATAAAATATTTCGCTAGTAGTGTATCACCTTTTAACTATTGTTGCCAAAATACATTTTCTATGCTATAAAGAATAAACGATTATTTTGTAAATTTCTCAGTTTTACAATAATATTCGTAATATATAATGCTCACAATTTATTACTAAAAATTTTATACACTATGCCGATTAAAGATTCTGCAAAAAAATACATGAAAGTCACTGCAAAAAAGACAGAAGAAAATCGTAAAACACGTGGTGCTTATCGTGCAGCAATAAGAAACCTTGAAAAAGCAGTGCATGCCGGTGATAAAAAAGAAATGGAAAAATATCTCCTCTTATCACAAAAAACACTTGACAAAGCGGTACAAAAAAATGTAATCAAGAAAAACACTGCAGCACGCAAAAAATCACGACTAAATAAAATGGTTTTAGCAACAAAAAAATAATTTCTACAAAAACTCGATACATTACAATTTATCGAGTTTTTTATTTTTTTTAATAATTTATTTATAAGAGCCTGTTCGCTAGTTTTCTATTGGCATGCACTTTTATCATCTTCATCACAAAAACATTTTTTCTTACAATCAAGAATTGTTTTATACACGTGTTATAAAAATATCTAGTGCTTCAAAAATATCCCTTTTTCCCTGTTTTACATCACGATCAAGTAAGGTTAAATCTTTATGCATTTTTTTAAGCTTTTTTTGGGATATATTTTGCAACATTGAAAGAGATTTTTGTACAACAAACGGATGAATCTTTACAATCTTTGCAATACTGTTTTTATCAAAAATCTTTTTGTCACTTACCACGCCACTTATCAAGATCAATGTTCGCAATTGATACGCATACATACTAAAAATATGAAATGGTTCATCACCCTTTGCAATTTGTTTTTTCAAAAACATCATCGCCTTCCCTTTATCGCCAGAAACGATAGATTCAACTGTTTGAAACATGTCTGCATCCACACGTCCATGTACCATTTGTTTTACACTATCAACAGAAATATTATCACCTCCTGCATAATTACCCAGCTTATCTATCTCTTGTGACAAAAGCCAAAGGTCATTGCCAACATATAATATCAACTCTTTTATAGCGGCAATATCGATATCAATATTACGATTTGCACTTACCTCCTCTATCCATCTTTCTAATTCAAATCCTTGTAACTCCTTGCTTTCAAAGACAGTTTGTGCATTTTTTATCAACCATGTAAAAAGCGTAGCATTTTTGCGTGGTACACATTTTTCAAAAAAAATAATTACATCCGATATTTGTATATCTAAATATTCTAATAATTGTTTTTGCTCTTCAGCTTTTGTGTTTGCAAAAAAATTTTCAATTACAATCATTTTTTCCTGAGAAAAAAGATCTTGTACAGCAAACGCTCCAGCAATCTCATTCACATCACACTTCTCTTCACAATCAAAAACAATTGGTTCACTCGATGCATGATTATCCAAAAAACTTTTTTTCAATTTTTGTACTTTTTGTGAAGATTGAAATGTTTCTTCACCATAAAAAAATAAAATCATTATCCAGTAAAAACTCATAGTAAGTATCTTATAAGATATTTCATACACCATCAAAAACTTACCGTTAGCCGAAATTTTAAAAATAAAAAATATTCATTGTGTGCAGTATATCACACAATGAATATTTTTTGATGTACCTGCTCAAAATTACTTTTGCATTTCTGATTCTGGATTTTCCTGTGCCTCTAAATACTCTTCCTCATCTTCATAACCAACTTTCTGTCCATGTGGCAAAACATGCATCCAAATCTGACCCGGTACAAAATGAATTTCCTGTCCATTTTCATCATAAAATTTAAATGGTTGATTTTCCCCTTTTTCACGCTTCCATGTTCCCTTAATATACTGTCCATTCATAAAAAACTTTGCTTTACCTTCAAAAACTGTATCAAACCACGGATCTCCAAGTTGCATGTTTGGATATTGATTACTTTCTATTTTTTCCTCTGGAACACCTATCCACGGATCACGCAATCCTTCCGCTACATAATCTTTCTCAGCAAGCCATGCATCTCGCTTTGTCACAATACCAATAATATTCTTTGGCGCATATTGCTGACCACTTGCATAATCAATGCTTGGCTCTCCCGAACGAAAACGTTTATATGAATTTGTCGCTTTATCATATTTATATGTGATGCGGTACTGCGTTGAATCAAAACGCACATCTACAACACCATGATTTGGACGTTTTTCTGACGCAATCTCACCTTGATGTGCAAACCCTGTAAATGTACTTGCTTTACTGTATCCCTTGTCGTCCGCCATCTTAATTACGCCTGCAAGATCTGCATACGCAGAATTTGCAGAATAAAATTTGATATTTGGATCAATAAAACCTGCTCGTGTACCATCACTTGATGTTGTGCCATTTCCCACTTCCAAATTGTCTACAAAACCACGATCCATCGCTGATTTAGCTACAATTGACTTTCCCCATGTAACAAATATTGCTCCCAAAGAATCAGCAACAGACATATGATCAACACGACCAGAACGCATTGGTCCAGCTTCATTTGGTGTGTTACATTGAAAAACTGCCAAAATTCGTGGCTCATTATGCATGCGATGTGGCATCTCAAGCACAAAATCCGCTTGATCAAGATTTTTCCAATATTTTCGCGCATCTAAACTCCCACTATACATCACACCAAATGGACGCTTATCATAATTATCACATGTTAATCCTGTAATTGGTGATGCATTTATTGGCGCTTCATATGGCACTACACCTACTGCTGGTGTAACCATATCTTTTTCTATAGAAATTTCTTTTTTCTGGTTTTTTTTGCACCCACAACCAGCAAGAGCAACGACAACAATAACACCAATACTCATAAAAACGAGTTTCTTTTTCATAAATGTAAAAAATTATAATATTATAAAATTAGTATAACATAGTATAATACATATGTGATAATGCAATATATTTTTATACCTTCTCAAAAAATCAAAAAATATATCATTTTTACTCTATAAATCTCTCCTTTGATTATTTTAATGACTATTTATAGTTCATATCTTCTTCTGAAATAATTTCTAAATACACATATTTTAAAGTTTTTCTATTTTGTCATTTTTTTTGAAGAAGACTATACTAAATATGTAATAATAAATTGATACAAAATGTCTTATTTTAAACAACAATTTCAAAAAATTAAAACAGCAAAAGGATTTATCGCAGCACTAGACCAAAGTGGTGGCAGCACACCAAAAACACTAAATTTGTACGGCATAAATAAAGAACAATACAGCAATGAAAAGGAAATGTTTGACATAATTCATGAAATGCGTACACGTATTATCACAAATCCCACATTTAACAAAGATCGTATTCTTGGTGCAATCTTATTCCAAAATACTCTTGAAAGAAATATTAAAAAAATGCCAACAGCACAATATCTATGGGAAAAGAAAAGTATTGTGCCTTTTTTAAAAATTGACAAAGGATTGGATGAAGAACAAAATAATGTGCAACTTATGAAACCAATTCCTGACCTAGATAGCATGCTAGATTTTGCAAAATCACAAAATGTCTTTGGAACAAAAATGCGTTCGGTTATCAAAAATGCAAATGCTGTAGGAATTGCAAATATTGTTTCACAACAATTTACTATTGCAAAACAAATTATCGCTAAAGGACTTGTACCAATTATAGAACCAGAAGTTGATATATATGCACCAGAAAAATCTCATGCAGAAAACTTGCTTCTCACAGAATTATTAACACATTTAGATACACTACAAAATGATCAGTTTGTGATGATAAAGATCACACTTCCAAACAAAAATAATTTATATAAAAAATGTATTGAACATCCACAAGTTTTAAGAGTTGTTGCGCTCTCTGGAGGATATTCTCGTGAAATAGCCAACAAAAAACTATCTCAAAATTATGGCATTATAGCAAGTTTTTCACGTGCTCTTTCGGAAGGATTATCAATAAAACAAAGCGAAGACGAGTTTACAAATACACTTGATGCCTCTATACAAACAATCTTCGATGCATCAACAAAAAAATAATTTTAAAAAATATATGCAAAAACAAAAAGTTCCAGTGACACTATTCACTGGATATCTTGGCGCAGGCAAGACCACCGTAATCATAAATCTCATCAAAAACGTACCAAAAAACTACACAATTGCATGGCTTAAAAATGAAGTTGGAAACACTGCTGTGGATTCTGAACTTGCTGAACAACAAAATGTCTCAACAGTAAAAGAAATTCTTAAAGGTTGTCTCTGTCATTATATGATTGGCAGTCTCAATAGTGCCCTCGACGAAATGCTAGAATCCAACCCAGATCATATATTCATCGAGACATCTGGCTCAGCAGCACCTGCACCAATTGTGTGGGAAATTCGCAAAAACCCTCGTCTTACCATTAATGGTGTCATTACTGTGATTGATGCAATTAATTTTAAAGGATACGTTGATAAAAGCCCTACACTCAAAATGCAAGCAAAATACACTGATCTCATCCTCATCAATAAACACGAAAATCTTGATGAACGCACGCTCGACACAAATCTCGATGATCTCTATGAAATTAATCTTGACACACCAAAAATTAAGACTGACCACGGATACATTAGTCCTGACATTGTATTTGGACTCGATAGTACACTTTTTCTTACACAAGAAAGCGTGCTTAATGAAGAAAAAGAAGTCGAGAGCAATCATCAAACACTTGAGGTTGATCTTATTGAAATTACACCTAACCACATTTTTGATATTCATACCCTTAAAACAGAGTTAGAAAAATTTCCAAAGAAAAAATTCTACCGAATTAAAGGTGTAATTAAAACCAATCAAGGAAATGCTGTAATTAATAATTCATTTGGTAAAACAGAATTCACCTTGTTAAGCAAAAAAGAAATTGAACCACGTGTCGTTTTTATGGGTGAATACATCAAAGAAGATGCCAATCTCATCACAAAAACATTTCATGTTGAAGAAAATGAATTACAATACACGCCAAAAGGTCATCATCACCATCATAAATAAACCATTTTACTATCACTATCGCTGAAAAAAGAACAGAAAAAACTTAAAATTAAAAATCCTCCGTATTTTATGCACAGTTATGCACAAAAATACGGAGGGAAAAATAACAACAATATTAACTAAAAGAGTATAAAAAAATCCGCTAAGACAGATTATCTGTCAGTGATTTTTTAACAATACTAAAATCAAAAATTACACGTTTCTCCCTAAAACAAATTCAAGCTCAAAAATGCTTTCATATTTACTAAATCCTGCTCTCTCAAGTACATTAATACTTCTCTTATTTTGACTTGATACCTTTGCGTGAATCATATGCACATCAAACGTATCAAAAATATACTCAACAATATACGCAAGAGATTTTCCTATATAACCCCTGCCCTGATGATTCTCATCAATCCAATACCCAATCACGCAACGAGGCACTTCAAAAAAATCGTTGTATACAGTAAAATTTATACTGCCCATAAACTCTTTTTTGTCCCAAATACCCAAACAAAACGCTTTACTATTTCTATAACGCACAATATCCTCACAAAGTGCTTCAGCATTTGGATATTTATCAATCGTTCTAGCACACCACTTTTTTAGATAATCCCTATTCCTATCCATCACTTGAAAAATCACCTTTATATCAGAAACTTCAAATTGTTTTAAAATAATAGACGGCTCAACTTTAATATTGATCAATTCCATTATTCTCTCCTGTAATTAAAATTGTGTATTCATATTTTTTTAAATATCTAACATGGAATTTTAACCTCTTATTTTCAAACTGTCAACACAAACTATCAACAACATGTATTTAATCAAAAACAATTCCTTACTTACAATTCTCCCCAGGATGAATCTGTTTTTCAGTCTCTTGTAATAACAACAAAAAATTATTTGCATAAATGGATTTATCTCATAAGAAATAGATTACCACAATTTAATTCTTGTGAGACTAACGATTCTTGTGATAGAAGAAGTTCTATATCAATAAATCGCCAATACAAAATGCGCAGAGAAAATGAGAATTTTTACATCTGCATGATTGAGGAAAAAGGCATCATTGTATTAAATCATAAATCTTTTTTGATTTTAGATTCTATCGGTCATTGTGCAAATATAAAAGAGATACAAGTGAAATTATTGAAAGACTTTTCTATAAAAGTTAGTAAGTATGAAATAGAAGGAGTGTTAAATTTTTTCGCTTGAATCCTTCCTAAAATACCCTATACTTAAATTCAGTAGAGGGTGTTTTTATTTGACAAACAGCAATGAAAATTCGTATTATTTATAGCCAAGAAAGAATCGCGAAAGAATTACCGTTTATCCAAAAACATATCAATCATTTTATACAAAATGAGATGTTTTTTTATTTTCCTTTTGATGCACATACTACACTGCGCGGTGACGATGTGCGACGTCAAATTTGCTCTGACGAAGAAAAGTATCAGATAAAAAACACACAAAAAACACTCACAACCGCATGGCACAAAAAAGAACGCGACGTATTCTACGCACTGCAACAATACAACACACATCATCATACACTCACACTGTGCAACGATTACAATTGTTTCCTCACATTCTACGGATGTTACGGCTACTACAATGCACCACACGAAATATTTATCAACATCAATGCACCGATTGAAGACATGCTCATGACAATAGTGCATGAATTATTGCATTTGTGCATCTATGTCAAAACCGCGCAAATGTCATACCAAGAAACCGAACAAGCAGTGGACGACCTGTTTTTCAAAGCAAACCTGCACAAAATATTTCCCCACTATACCGCACAAAAAATATAAAAAATCACAACTCCCCCCAGTGGTTGCCGATGGCGACATCTACGACGAGAGGGACAGCGAGGGTGCAGACGTGTTCCATGACGCGGCGGATGTCGTGGGTGAATATGTCCACTACAGCATCATCGACTTCAAAGATGATTTCATCGTGAATTTGCAATATGGCATGGACTTCCCCATTGTGATACATTTTTGTAATGTGCTTGTCAGCGGCAATCATCGCGAGTTTCATGATGTCTGCTGCGAGTCCCTGAATCGGCATGTTAATCGCGGCACGTTCTCCGGCGCTTTTGATTTGGAAGTTTTTTGATGTGATGCCTGCGACATAGCGTCTACGTCCAAAGAGTGTTTCCACGTAGCCGTTTTGTGCCGCATCTTTTTTAGTCTGATCCATGTATGTTTTCACGCCAGCAAATTTCTCAAAATACGCAGCGATAAATTTTTTAGCTTGGTCATTGTCAATACCAGCAGCACGTGCAAATCCAAACTGTCCCATGCCATAGATTAAACCAAAATTCAATTCTTTTGCACTAGAGCGTTGTTTTGTGGTGACATCTTTTTGTGCAATGCCGAGGACGGATGCAGCGGTAAATGTGTGAATATCTGCACCTTTTTGAAACGCATCGATGAGCACCGCATCTCCACTAACATGTGCGACGCAGCGCAAATCAATCTGCGAGTAATCCGCACTCACAAGTTTTTTACCCTCTCCCGCGACAAAGCCCTCACGTAGCGTGCGTCCTTCTTCTGTACGAATTGGAATGTTTTGCAAATTTGGATCTGAAGATGAAAGTCGCCCTGTTGATGCAACTGCCTGATTAAACGATGTATGTATACGCTGATCTGCATGCACTAATGTCGGCAAAACATCCACATATGTCGTTTTAAGTTTAAAGAGCTCACGATATTTTTCGATTTCTTCCACAATCGGATGAATATCCCGAATTTTATTTAGCTCACTAGACGCTGTAGAAAATCCTGTCTTAGTCTTTTTGATAGTGCTCGTATCAATACCTAATTTATCAAAAAGAATGACACGTAATTGCTGTGTAGAATTAATATTAAATGTCTCTCCCGCATACTCATAAATGTTTTCTGTCAATTTTTCAATATTTGTATTGATGTGTTCTGCAATTTCTCCAAATCGCTTCTGATCAAGGAGAATTCCACACTGCTCCATATTAAAAAGAATTTCAATAAGTGGCATTTCAATCGTATCAAGCAACGTCTGAATATTTGCTTTTTTGTTCTGTGATTTAATTGTCTCGCAAATCTTTTGCGTGAAATAACCATATAGTGCTTTCATATAAAAAGCACGTTGACACACTTGTTCTCTTTCAATACTATTATCCCTTAGGCTCAATTCCATTTGCGGTGTTTTCTTTTTTTCTTCCAAAATATCACCTGTCACATCAAATACAAGATGCTCAAATTCAAATTTTTTATTCCTCTGCAACACATATGCTTGCAATAATATATCTGATATCACACCACGAAGTCTAATATTATTTTTTGCAAGGAAATGCATGTCATTTTTTGCATCAAAACACACTTTTTTTACACCACCGTCTTGCAAAAAGAAATTTATAAGCTCCCTCGTTTTTTCCGTGTAAGCTACATAAAAAACATCATTCTTACAGAGTGCAACACCATACATTTTTTTCTCATCAGCATCAATCGCGATGCACACCTCTTCTTTTTGTAATTTCTCTAGTGTACTTGCGACCTCATCCTCACTTAGAAAAATATATTGCTTTTTTTGTTCTTGTTCATCACCTTTTACATCACTTGACTTCTTTGCATCTGGCAGGCGCTTTAAGAGACTTGTAAATCCAAGCTTTTGAAACATTTTACGTGCATTATCAAATGTCATCCTTTGTACCTCCGTTTCTGCATATGAAATTATTTCAATTGGCACATCTCGCCGAATAATACCAAGATCACGTGAAAGAAATGCTTGTTCTTTATCTGCTTCTAATTTTTTACGCACTGCACCTTTGATGTTTTCGATGTTATCGTACACATTTTCCAATGTATGATATTCACCAAGTAACATAATTGCTGTTTTTTCTCCCACACCTTTTACACCGGGAATATTATCACTTGCATCTCCACGCAGTCCCTTGTAGTCAATAATCTGATCAACATCTATGCCCATTTTTTCTTTGACCAACTCCCTATCATACAAAAGCATGTCATGAATACCGCGCGACATCGTAAACACTTTTACACTATCATCAACAAGTTGCAACGTATCTTTATCACCTGTAACAATTACTGTATCAATTTTTTGTTTTGTTGCATCTGCTGCCACCGTACCAATCACATCATCAGCTTCAAAACCTGCTTTTTCAATAATAGTAATCCCAAGTGACCGCACAACATCTTTTACTAAATCAAATTGTGGAATAAGGTCTTCTGGCGTTTCTTTGCGTGTTGCTTTGTAATCACTATACATCTCATGACGAAAATTCTTTCCTGGTAAATCAAATGTTGCAATAATATAATCTGGATGAAATTTTTCCAAAACTGTAAGTAATGTCGAAGTAAACCCAAACACAGCATTAATTTCTGTGCCATCTTCCGTTGAAAGTGGTGGAATTGCGTGATATGCACGATGAATAATTGCATTACCATCAAGCAGTAGAAGTGTTTTTTTCTTGTTTTTTGTCATAATATGTTTTCTGATAAATATGTGTATTTATCATACAATGCTAGAAGCACTTTGACAAAAGTGGATTAGTAACTAGTAATCAGTAATACGTCACTAATTATCTCGCAATCTATGCATCTAGCGGTCTAGATGTCTGGTAATCTAACTACGATATTTTACCTTCCATATTCTATAACTACATAAAAGACGCGATGAATCGCGTCTCTACTGTGTGCATAAAATATTGCTATTTGCTATATTCCATCTTCCACCTTCCATCTTCTATGTACAAATTCTCTAGTCAATTGAACAATCACGAAGAGATAGCATGAATGGGAATATTTATTCTACAATATCAATCGGTTGAAATGATGTAATGACATCAGCTAATTCCGGATGTGGTGTAATCAATTGCACATATTTGTCTGCTGATATGCGTTGTATATGTGGTACATACGACGCACTGTCATTGGAACTAATGCGACCAACGTTGCCATTTCCAAGATCAAATAGTAATCCATAATACCTCTCTTGTGGATTTTTACCGTGATATACAATAATATACGCAGGAGTATTTGGCATGTGTGGAAGATAAATGTGCGGACCACCATTTCTTTGATATGTACGTAGCATTTTTGTGTATGCGATGTGATTTTCTGAAGGATCTGGATCAGATCCATTATATACTGTAAAGTATACACTTCTTCCTGCATGTCCAACAACATCAGTAGAAACAGTAAGCCAATAATCATGTTCAGTCAAATCAGTTATATTGTACGAATCACCTGCATCAAATCGCGTATTGTGTGCATACTGTACAGAAAAACCATGTAATGGATCTTTCCATGTTCGCACACCTTTTTTCGTTTGTTGCTTTTTCATTTTTTCTTTTGGTATTTTTGGTGCATATTGCAATTCCAACCATGTTTTTTCATACCATTTTTTTTGTACACACGTTGCACATTCTTTTTCTTTTGATTTCAGATACTGATGCAAATCATACGGTCTTTTGAACGCTACATTTTGTTGCACATCATGTTCTTTCATCCATTCAATCCATCTTTTTTCAACCATCTCCGTAATATATTTTTCCATCGCTCCGTTGTGTGTTTCCAATATCATGAATTTTCTAGGATTCTTTTGTGCGAAATCTTTCCGTGCTTCGGCAATCAAAAGATCATAATTTTCTTCCACAACAGGTAACGCATCAAATCCAAGCATACGTAATTCATTGATATTCACACGACTATCTTCTTTTTGCGTTAATCCTAAGTTTGTTGTAAAAATAATTTTTTCCAAAGGCAGTGTCACAGAAAACGCATACATACCAAGTGCCAAAAAAGCAAGCGTCTTTACAATATACACTTTTTCATTTTTTCCAATAAAAAGTGTCACAAACCAAATAAAAACAATACTGCAATATATCACTGTGTACAGTGCAAAAAACTTTTCATAACTTAGTCCATACGTTGCCACATACAAAAACACTCTTTGTCCTGCAGAAAACACGAGAAATAGTGAGGACACTGTAAATGCTGCGAGTATGCATTGTATCCATTTTGTACTTTTTTGAAAAACAGCCGAATATAATATAATATTAAAAATTGTCAAAGCAAACAATTGCCAAAACCCAGACTTTACGAGGTTTTCTGTTTGTGAAAAATCTACAGGCAATGCACTAATAAAAAGTGACTTGATTTGCAAAAAGATAAACAATACATAAAGACATAATATACCTACAAGCACAATGCCCAAAGTAATTGTGTTTTTGTACGCAGTTTTTTTCTTTGATACTGTAAAAATTTCTTTTATCTCTTTTTTCCAATACGCTGAAAATCCCAAAAATATTAACATAAAAAAGATAAATGAAAGCATCTTTTGTAATGTTGTCACACTAAAATTCTCAAAAAAATCTATAAGCACTTCAATAAAATCACTAAAATACGTAAAAAAATGAGAAAAAATTTGTGCAAATGATTTATCAGCTGAAGATAAAAGTGGCACAATAAAAATTAAGGAAATACTAATTAAAATAAATAGCCCTGCAAAAACTTGAAAAAGCATACTCTTTTTAGAATCGCTGATCTTCACAT
Source organism: Candidatus Moraniibacteriota bacterium (assembly GCA_002747515.1). Taxonomy (GTDB): domain Bacteria; phylum Patescibacteriota; class Minisyncoccia; order Moranbacterales. The sequence continues at coordinate 1,182 of PDPP01000020.1, read as the reverse complement.
GACTTTTTTTATATGTATCTACATCACCTTGTCTACGTAATGATGTAAATATAGCAGCACAATAATGTCCAAATATAATAATCATTGTAATTGGCAAAAAACGACTCCACAGATTTCTTTGCACTCCTGCATGTGATTCATGTGTTGTAAACACAAAAAATAACAATGGAAAAATTATTGTACTAATCATCGTCGTAAATGATGTCGTGTGTGCAAACAAGCTAAAACTAATAAAAAATAGTGGCGTAATCCACAGAAATGATGCCTGCCGTAATTTATTCCACTGCAAAGCAATAAAAAATACCAATACCAGACAATTAAATACCGCAAAATTCAATCCAACAGCCTGCGTGCCATATGACCAAAAGCGCCACAAAAATACAACATATATCAGTGACAACATAATTGATCCAAAAAAAGCAATATGCTGTCGTTTTATAAAATGTGTACTCATATTTTTTATTTAAAAATAATCAGTGCAAATATATCATACATTCCTGATTATGCAAGGAAAAGTCTAAACAAAAAACCACCTATTTTGCATAAGTGGTTTTTGTGTATTTTATAAAAATGTTTGTGCTATTTTTTTAGTGTCACACTCTCAATTATAATATCTTCTGTTGGTTTGTCCATTGCACCAGTTTTTGTATTCTCAATTGTTGTGACTGTCTCCATGCCACTCACCACTTTGCCAAATACGGTGTGCTTTGCGTCGAGGAAATTATTGTCTTTTGTGTTGATAAAAAATTGACTACCGTTTGTGCCAGGTCCTGCATTTGCCATTGCGATTGTGCCTACAACGTTATGATTGTTTGCATGAATCTCATCATCAAACTTATAACCAGGACCACCGGTGCCTATACCATCTGGATCGCCACCTTGAATCATAAAGTCTTTGATTACGCGATGAAAAATCACATTATCATAAAAACCTTTATCCGCAAGTGTACAGAAATTTGCCACTGTCACAGGTGCGTCTGCACCAAAAAATTCCAATTCAAATGTACCTTTATTTGTTTTTACTGTTGCGCCAGTACATGTCTTGGCAAATTCCATATTAATTTCTGTTGGGATGTTTTCCATAGTTTTTTTATTCATTGATTTATTATTTTCTTTCTTGTGCGGTTTCCCATCTTCGAGAATTTTTTTTGCTTCTTCATTTTTTGCATTTTGCATATCTAC
>PDPP01000030.1 GCA_002747515.1 Candidatus Moraniibacteriota bacterium | reverse complement strand
AAATCTTTACTCCGGAGAGCTAATCGTGTATTATCCATCTTTTCAAATGGTTATTCACGACTTCAGGGTAGATTCCCACGTGTTACTAGCCCGTTTGCCAAGGGTCTAAACCCTTTCGACTTGCATGCCTTATCCACACCGCCAGCGTTCATCCTGAGCCAGGATCAAACTCTCAATATAAACGATTACCTACAAGAGTAGGTCATCTCATGCTCGAATCAACATTAACGAGATTGTTTTTTGTGTGAAACGTAGTTCACTGTTTGAATAGACTCAAAAAATAGATCTGGATGTTGTTTTATAAAAAACAACAAAAAATTAGGACTAACCACAAAAAATTGTGATTGGTATATTTGCTAGTTGTCTTCAAATATCGTTACTAAAATATTTGATAAACATATTTTATTTTTAAAGTTCTTGTCTTTCATTCTCCTTTGAGAAAGAAAAACACATCTCTAGAAACTTTATCACAAAAATAAAATCTCGTCCAGAGATGTATCATTCTTTCACCTATTGGGATGCAGTCAACGATACGACTATTCGATTATTAACTATAGGTAATTATACACACATAAAAAATCTTGTCAAGCTTTTTTTACTAAAAAACAAAACCACTCTTGAAAAATTACAACGATCTTCAAAAAAGAGTTGTACGAACTACAAAAAAATAAAGTTTTTCTTAAACAAAAAATAAAAATCACCTTTACTTTTTTATAAAGGTGATTTAAGAAAAAATATAAAGAAAATTATTCTCAATTTTTCTACTATGTCTAAATTTATTTTATTTTGATGAGTTTTGTTTGATCGTCATTTTTATATGATTTTTTTTCGTTACTTTTTCTCTGGAGCAAATATTGCAAAGGGAATCAAAATAACAATAAAAATCAGAAACAACAACATTAACACAAAACATATACACAATGTCATTAAATTATCAATAACGCTTTTCATCTTTTGCATGTCACGTCTCCATTTATAAATGCTTTAACATCAAAAAAAATTGTTAAAAAACAGTTGTTTATTGTATAACGACCTTTTTTATCAGTCAAAATAAAAAACCAGCTTCCGCTATAATTATTATAGAGAAACTGGTCGCACACCATATTATGACACAAAAAATTTGATTTTATAATATGCATCTCTAAGATCTTGCATTATCACAAGATGCCCTACTGCATCATTTCCAAGTATACGATTTTCGACCCTATCAATCCCTCTCTTTAATTCTTTCAACGCTTCGCTCATTTCTTTTCGCGGTACACTGATTACATCGTCTTCCTCATACATTCCATTCACCTCACACAAAAAACGTTTATCTACAAAAGTGCGCTACGCTTCTTCACACATATTAAAACCTGCATACATCGTTGTATAACATAACACATCTTTCTCATATTGCATACCTTCATACTGTTACCTAATCACGATTACTTTTGAGAAATTCATATAGTAATATTATTTAGTGATAATGATATCATACACCTGCCAAATATCTCCTGCGCCAAGTGTACAAAATACATCATCTTCACATAAATTTTCTTTCATCCATTGAGCCAATTCTGTAATTTCTGCTATATGTTGCGCCTTACCCTCTCCGCATTCATTGATTTTGATAACAAGATCCTTTGCTGTAATTTTACCTTTTTGTTCACGCGCACTACCATAGATATCCAAAACAATGATTTCATCTGCAACTTTCAGCGCATCGACAAATTCTTCCAAAAGTGCTTCTGTCCGTGTAAATGTGTGTGGGTGAAAAGCAACTGTTAATCTTTTGTTTGAAAAAACTTCTCGTGCAGTACGTAGTGTTGCTGCAATCTCTATTGGATGATGTGCATAATCGTCGACAAGCACAGCACCGTTTAATGTGCCACGCCTTTCAAATCTACGCGCCGTACCACGACATCTCTTAAGCCCTGCAATCACTTTTTTTTCGTCATGTGCAATTTCTGTACCAACAATATATGCAGCAAGTGCATTTTTTGCATTATGTACACCATGCAACGAAATATAAAACGTAAATTCTTCTCCATTTTTCTTTTTTACAAAAACTGTTTGACCATCTTCTCCACATTCTCTTTTGATAATACGATAATCATTATTTCCTTCTGTGCCATAATATATAACATTATGTACTTTTGATTGTACTATCACATCACGCACATTTTTTTCATCCCCACATGCAACCACAATGCCAGTACATGAAACACGATTGATAAATTGTATAAAAACATCTTTGTATGATCGCAAATTTTCAAAAAAATCCGGATGATCATAATCAATATTTGTAAGAATAATATGACATGGTTTATAGAGCGAAAGCTTGTTTTGATATTCATCCGCCTCAACAACTAAATAATCATCACCAAAAACATGTGAACCACTTGTCCACCCAACAACCTGTGAACCCACAATCACCGTCGGTTGCACATGTGTTTGTTCAAATGCAAATCCTATAAGTGCTGTAGTGGTAGTTTTCCCATGTGTGCCACACACACAAATTGCACACATTTTATTTGTTAATTGTGCAATTGCTTCTGGATATGTTATCGTATCAATATTTTTTTTGATTGCACATGCAACTTCTACGTTTTTATTATCAATTGCCGTAGAGTATACCACAAAATCAACATCGTCAGTGATGTGTTTACTCGAAAATTCCTCATAAATTTTTACACCTTTTTCCACAAGGCTTTTTGTATAAAATCCATCTCCATCATCAGATCCACGTACTTCATGACCTTTTTCATGATACACATTTGCCAAAGCAGATGTTCCTGCTCCACCGATACCTACAATATATATTTTCATTGTACTATAATTCTAAATATTCAAATTATTTCAACTACTCACATCACAATCTATTCTTCCATCATTTTCACAATTCCAGCAACGATTTTTGTTGCTGCATCAGGATGATAAAATGCTGTAATATTTTCTTGCATTTGCGTACGCAATTCTTTTGTGGTAAGAAGTTCCTCAATCTTTTCCAAGAGAAGATTGCTACCAAGATTTGTTTCTTCCATCACAAGCGCACCACCAATCTTTGCAATTTCAAATGCATTCATACGCTGATGATCATTTGCACTCCGTTTAAGCGGTACAAATATAACCACCTTTTTTGTTGCAGCAAGTTCTGTAATTGAATTAGCTCCTGAACGTGAAATGACAATATCCGCTACAGCATACGCATCAGCCATTTCCTCTCGATTAAGAAACGGTACCGCAAAATATCGATGACGTCCAGATTTAAATCCGTATTCTGCTGCTAAATTTTTTGCTTTCTCGTAATGATCTTTTCCTGTGACATGTAATACTTGAACGAGTTTAGAAAGCTGTGGCAACACGCGCAAAATAGCATCATTGATTACTTTTGCGCCCTGTGAACCACCAACAACCAAAAGTGTTGGTCGCGATTCGCTAAAACCCCATCTTTCATAACCGCGTGCACAATCACCTTGCAACACTACTTCTCTCAATGGATTTCCCGTGAGAACTGTTTTTCTTGCCAAAAAATATTTTTCACTTTCTGCATAAGATATTGCAATGTATCGAGATAATTTTCCGCCAATACGATTTGCCCATCCAGGCACTGCATCAGAATCATGTGTCAAAACAGGAATACGATAAATTGCCGCAGCAATCACAACAGGGACTGAAGCGTACCCTCCCTTAGAAAAAACTGCATCTGGCATATATACGAGCAAATGATATAGTGATTGTATGATACCAAATGGAATACGAAAAAAATCTAAAAAATATTGTAATGAAAAATACCGTCGCATTTTCCCTGTTGCCACATTTTTTGTAGGAATACCTACCTCCTCCATTACCTGTTTTGCAACCTCTCCCATTTGTGCTTTTGTTCCAATATAGAGAAAATCAATATCATCATATTGTTTACGCATTTCTTCTGCAATTGCCACAAGTGGAAAGATGTGCCCACCTGTACCTCCACCTGTCAAAACAATTCTTTTTTTACTCATCACAATTTCTTTTACTATTTTAATCTTTTTCTTTATGTGCTTTATTTCATTATACACTGCCAAAAGCAAATAATTCAAATCATTCTTTTGATTGTTTGGAGATATTAAGAAGAATCCCCACCGATGCCAACGTAAAAACTATTGACGTACCTCCATAACTGATAAATGGAAGTGGAATTCCTGTAAGTGGCACAAGCGCTGTGATTGCAGCAATATTAAGAAGAGCTTGTCCAACAACCCACACCGTAATCCCACCAGCAATCAATTTTCCAAAAACATCTGGCGCCACTGTAGAAATCTTCATCCCACGCCATGCAAAGAGAAAAAAAATAACGAGCAAAGCAACAGCACCAATAAACCCTAATTCTTCAGCAATAATCGCATAAATCGAATCTCCTACAGGCTCTGGTAAATACAATCCTTTTTGGTTACTGTGTCCCAAGCCAAGACCAAATACACCTCCACTACCAATTGCAATAAGCGCTTGTTGAATCTGATAACCTGTTCCTTGTGGATCTGCTTCTGGATTAAGAAATGCTGTGAACCGCGCCATGCGATAAGGCGCAATAAGCACAAGAATAACAAGAGAAACAAATCCTCCACCGACAATAGAGATCACATGTACCATTCGTGCTCCAGCTAGATAAAATATCAATAATGCGATAAATACAATCATACCAGTAGTCCCAACATCTGGTTGCATCAAAACCAAGATACATGCAAATCCCAAAATACAGATAAAGGACATGAGTCCCTCTTTTATATCCGTAATAATCTTTTTACCCTTGCCTGCACACCACGCTGATATATAAAGAATCACTGCAAGCTTCATAGCTTCTGATGGCTGAAATGAAATCGGACCAACACTGATCCAACGACTCGCTCCATATGCCTCTGAACCAACATTTGGTAATAGCGCTAAAACCAAAAGGCCAATTGAACCAACAAATATCCAAAATGCCCATCGTCGAAAAATATGATAATCTACCTTACTCAAAACAATCATTGCAATAAACCCAAGAGTCACACCAATGATCTGTCGTTTAAAGAAAAAATATGGATCATCAAAACGCACATCTGCATAAACAATTCCTGCAGATGCAATCATAAGCACGCCAAAAAAAGTAAGTCCTGCCACAATACCAAAAAGCAACCGATCAGAAGTACCAGAAACATAAAGTGTATCATGTGAAATTTTATTCTCACTTTTTTTGTGAGAGCGAATAATCCTACTTTTTTTCTTCTTTCGAAACATTATCTATATTTTTACTCTGTTGTTCCCTCCAGCGTGCAATATTTTTATGATGCCCCGAAAGTAAAACTTCTGGCACACGCCATCCATTGAATTCTTCTGGTTTTGTATACTGAGGGTACTCCTTATACCCATCTACACTATATGATTCATGTATTGCACTCTCTACATTACCCAAGACCTTTGGCAACAGTCGAACTACACTATCAGCAATCACCATTGCACCAAGCTCACCACCTGTAAGCACATACTCCCCAATTGCCATTTCTTCATCAGCAATATGCTCAGCAACACGATCATCCACGCCTTCATAACGTCCACAAATCAAAACAATTTGCTCATATTCTTTTAGACGTTCAGCATCACGTTGCGTATATTGATTTCCTTTTGCAGACAAAAGAATGGTACGTCGTTTTTTTTTGTTATCTTCAGAAATAATGTGTTCCACAGTTTTATAAATTGGTTCTACTTGCATCACCATACCAGCGCCACCGCCATAGGGCGTATCATCTACACGTTTATGTTTATCTGTAGAAAAGTCACGAATATCGTGCACACCAAAATTCACTGCGCCAGCATCTTGTGCACGTTGCATCATTGCACCATTGAGATATGGTGTAATAAATTCTGGAAATATTGTTGCAAAATCAATTTTCATCATATTAATATATTATACTATTTTCTGACGTTTTTTAAAAGTAAATGTACAATCAACACCTAAAAGTAACACTCTAATAATCTTAAGATAACAATGTTAACTAATAAATAATGAATATATGCAAAACTCACGTTATCCAAAGGAGAAAAGGATTTTATAGTATCAGAGTGTGGATAAAGATAAAAGAAATGTAAAAGAAACATTGCCAAAAATCATTGACAGAACATTTTTTCCATGTTAAAATTATTATCAATCAAATCAGAACTGTAGAGAAGGACGCTAGTCGAGTTTCATCGTACAGGACCTGTATTTGAAGATGTAACAAGTATAAGACACACTTGTCGATGAACAAAGGTAAAATTGCTCGTGTTACACCGCGAGGATTTGGATTCATTTCACAAGATGATGCAGAAAAAGATCTTTTCTTCCACGCATCAGAATTGCAAGACGTAGAATTCAATGACCTTCAAGAAGGTGACGAGGTGACATTTGAAATAGCTGACGGCCCTAAAGGACCATGTGCTGTAAATGTTGCTCGAGCATAATCTCTTGAAACTTTAGAGAAAGTGGTGATTTTTTCACCACTTTTTTATTTTGTTTTATTAATATTTTTTTATATTGTAGAAAATACAAAAGATGTGTTTGAAACACATCTTTTTTTTCAAAACGATATCTCGTTCTCTCAAATCTCCTATTCAGTCTCACCCATGATTTCTTGTGCTACATTGTGTGGCACTTCCGCATAATGAGAAAATTCCATAGAAGAATTTGCTCGTCCCTGAGACATGGAGCGAAGTTGAGTTGCATAACCAAACATTGAAGCAAGTGGGATTTCTGTATCAATTTCTTTGAGAATTGCCATCCCTTCACCACGGTCCCGCATTTCTTTAATTGTTCCGCGTTTTGAATTCACATCTCCCACAACATCACCCATAAATTCTTCTGGTGTTGTAATTGTGACAGCCATGATTGGTTCGAGTAATACCGGTTTTGCATTTTGCACAGCAGCTTTAAATGCCATAGAACCAGCAACCTTAAACGCTGCTTCAGATGAATCAACATCATGATAACTACCATCATAAAGTGTCACAGCAACATCCACCATTGGATATCCTGCAATCACACCATTTTCCATTGCCTCTTCAATGCCTTGTGCTGTTGGCTTAATGTATTCCTGTGGAATTACACCGCCCTTGATTTCATCAATAAACTCAAAGCCTTCACCTTGTTCACGCGGAGTGATGCGTACCCAACAATGACCATACTGTCCACGACCACCAGATTGCTTGATAAACTTTCCTTCACCTTCTGCTTCTTGCGTAATCGTTTCTCGATATGACACTTGTGGCTGACCAACATTTGCTTCAACTTTAAACTCACGTTTTAGTCGATCCACAATAATATCTAAATGCAATTCACCCATACCAGAAATAATTGTTTGTCCTGCTTCTTCGTCAGTATGTACACGGAATGACGGATCTTCTTCTGCAAGTTTTCCGAGTGCAACACCCATTTTTTCTTGATCAGCTTTTGTCTTTGGCTCAACTGCAATGGAAATCACTGGTTCTGGAAATTCAATTGATTCCAATACAACATGATGATCAGGATCACATAACGTGTCACCTGTCTTTGTATTTTTCATACCAACCAATGCTCCAATTTCACCGGCATGCAGAACTTCCACTTCTTCACGATTATTTGAATGCATACGAAGAATTCGTCCAACACGTTCCTTTTTACCACTTGCCGTATTATAAACATAAGACCCTGATGTAAGTACACCAGAATAAATACGGAAAAAAACCAACTGTCCGACAAATGGATCTGTAGCAACTTTAAATGCAAGTGCTGCAAATGGTTCGTCATCACTTGCTTTTCGTTCAATTTCTTTTTCGACATCCTTTGGATCTGTCCCAATGATTGCTGGAATTTCATTTGGCGCTGGAAGATAATCCACAACAGCATCCAGAACTGGTTGCACACCCTTATTTTGTAGTGCTGTACCAGTAAACACTGGAATTAATGTTGTCTCAAGCACACCTTTTCGGATTGCTTTTTTAATTTCTTCTTCAGTCACTTCTTCACCACCCAAATATTTTTCCATCAAATCATCATCTTGTTCTGCAGCTTTTTCGACTAATTTTTCACGCCATTCTAATGCTTTTTCTTTCAAATCTTCTGGACAATCTTCTACAACCACCTTTTCACCCATATCACCATCAAACGTGATTTTTTTCATTGTCACAAGATCAACTACACCTTCAAATTCATTTCGTTCACCAATTGGTAATTGTGTTGCAACTGCATGCGGTGTAAGACGCTCGTGAATAGATGTAAGAGCGCGTTCAAAGTCAGCACCATCTTTGTCAATTTTATTAATAAAACAAATACGTGGTACTTTGTACTTATCAGCCTGACGCCATACAGTTTCAGATTGTGGCTCCACACCTTCTTTACCATCAAATACCACGACACCACCGTCAAGTACGCGCATAGAACGCTCCACTTCAACAGTAAAATCAACGTGTCCTGGTGTATCAATGATATTAATTTGATAATCTTTCCAAAATGTTGTTGTTGCAGCAGATGTAATCGTAATACCGCGTTCTTGCTCTTGCTCCATCCAATCCATTGTTGCCTCACCTTCATGCACCTCACCAATTTTATGAGAGATTCCTGTATAAAATAAAATGCGTTCTGTTGTCGTTGTCTTACCCGCATCAATATGCGCGATAATTCCAATATTTCTTAGACGATCAATTGGAGTTTTCCTTTCCATAAATGTTTATTAATAATTTTATAATTACAAAAATATGTTCACTCACTATACCACGTGACACATATTCTGTCACGACTTATCACTAGTCTTTGTAGACGCTTCTAATATATTATTTGATTCTTTTTTTTCTTCCACCACAACATTATTTTCATCAATCTTATTTCGTTTCATCCATATAAAATTTCCGACAAATATCAACAAAAATATTAATGTTGTAACAAAAATTGACATAGACACTCCAAACATGGAAATTACGAATGCAACAATTGCTGGAATAAAATAGAAATTAAGAATCGCTTTGTACGATATTTCAAATGTAAGTGGCAAATCAAACATTCGTGAACAAATCCATAACATCAGCGCCCACCATAATGCAGAAATAAGTCGAAATCCAGCATACACTATAAACAGCACTATGAAAACAAAAAATGTCAAAAAAACCACGACCCATATATATTTCTTTTTGATGAGTTCAAACGCTTGTTGTTTCGTCAAAGAAAAGTCTGGAACATCTGAAAAAAGAATATGCCGAATATCAGAATCATCTTTAATGTATACACGATCATGCAATATTACAACAGCACCAACATATTCATCAAGTAATGCAATATCGTAACTCTGCAAATGAGTATCTATGAGAAACGCAACACTTTCATTATAATCACTATTTTCCGTATTTTCTGCTTTGATTTCCCGAAAAAATGGCTCATCAATATTCTCTGTACTTAATTGCCCTTTTGAAACAGATATCTTTGCATTCTCTGGTACATTTTCACTAATCCATGTAGTAATTGCACTCTTAAATCCAATAGAATAAAAACAAAAACTACATACAAATACAATTACTAGGAAAAAATTTGAAACAAACCAAAAATATATTGTAATTTTTGTATCCTTCCCTTCTCCCGAAACAAATTTTGCCAAAAAATCCATTTTCCAGATATCGACAAATCGTTGAAATACTTTACTCATATATGTAGTTTTTATTTTTTTAATTCAAAGACTTTCTCAATATGATTACGCAAAATGCGCAAATGCTTTGTTTGCCTCTGCCATTCTATGAGTTTCTTCACGTTTTTTCATTGCTGCACCTTCTTTTTCTGCTGCGGCCATAAGTTCCGTCGCAAGCTTTTCTGCAAAACCACGTCCCTTACCCTTACGACACGCTTCACGAATCCATCGCATTGCAAGTGTCTGACGTCGCTCACCCACAACTGGAACTGGCACTTGGTAGTTTGCACCACCAACGCGACGTGATTTAAGTGCTACAAGTGGAGATACATTTTTAATTGCTTGTTCAAAAACATTTAAGCCACCCTTACCACTTTTTTTGTGAATGATGTCAAACGCATCATATACAAGTCGCTCTGCTGTGGAGCGCTTACCATTAAGTGTAATTTGTCCGATAAAACGACCAACCAATAAATTATTATACTGTGGATCAGGTCGCCACGACTTTCTAAATTTTCGTTTACGTCTAGGCATAAAATAAAGTTAAAATGAATTCTATTACTTCAATTTACAATTTGTTCTACGCATAATCTTAAATGCAATTCCGAGAAATGAAATGCATCAAAAACACACGTCGAAACTATTCTGAAGATTTTTTTGCTCCGTATTTAGAGCGACCTTGCTTTCGTCCTTCCACTCCAGCGCAGTCAAGTACACCACGCACAACGTGATAACGCACACCTGGCAGGTCCTTTACACGACCGCCACGAATCATTACGATTGAGTGCTCTTGAAGGTTATGACCTTCACCACCGATATATGCTGTTACTTCCATTCCATTCGTAAGCTTCACACGAGCAATTTTACGCAAAGCTGAGTTTGGCTTTTTAGGCGTCGTTGTAGACACCTTTAGACATACACCACGCTTGAAAGGACCCTGTGATTTTACAGGTTTGTTTTTAAGTGTGTTGAACACTGTTGTCATTGCCGGCGCTTTATTCTTTTTTACCTTACTCTTACGAGGCCGACGCTTTAGTTGATTGATTGTAGGCACAATAAATAACTATTATATGAATTAAAATTCCAGAACCTTCCACGAGAAAGTTCCGTTTAAGCAACTCTTTTGCTCATACCGTAACCCATTCACCAATATAAGCAAAAAATGCTATTTATCAATAGCTCTTATAGAATACACTGATTTTTGATAAACGTCAAGAAAAAAGGTGATGAGGTAATATAAAGCAAATGATTTATTATAATTAACAAATTTACAAATAAATTTTATTCAAAAGACTGCACCATTTTACCAAACTCATAGTATCCATTTTTATTCTTAGCTTTCCACTCATCTTCAGGAGCATCAAATGTTACAAAGGTTTCAGGATCTGCACCATCAATAATAATAGATCTCCCACTAGAACCAACATTGGTATAATACACATAATTTTTATCTTTAGCATAGTGCCCCCTCAAAGCTTGAAAAGACTCCATATCAGCGTCAATTGTTTCATTGTAATTGTAGTACACTCGATTTTTTTCCTTTGCAAAAAAATTACCCTCCAAAACTTCAAAAGTAGCTATATCCACATCAATTGCAAAATGATACGTATATATATGGCTTGTATCTTTATAATAAATTCCTCCCAGATGCTCAAAGTTCTCTGGATCAGAACTAATTTGTGATGATTTATAATATACATGATTTTTATCTTTAAAATGATTATAATCAATTTTCTCAAATGTCTTTGGATCTGCACCCTTTAATGTTTTCATTCGCGCAAATAAAAGACTTGAATCAGCATATCCATGTTGTATACACACTCGATCATCTCTTATTTCATAAGGGTACCCTCCCTTAGCAATTTCTCGTTTTTCATAACATGGATCAGTTAGATAATGCAAAAAAACTACAAAATAATAATACGGAGGAAAAAACACTAATATCAATAAAATCAGTGCTGATAAAATACCTAAAATAAATCCAAACCTTATATTACAAACATTTTTATTCCTATTCATAAAAAATTCACTTTTACTTACGATAATAAAAGCTAATTTTCTTGTATATATTCTGCCAGCGCCTCTGTATAATGTCGTAAATTTTTGATTTTTGTTACTTTAAGCACTGATGAGCTTGGACGCTCGGCTGCGCGTGGAAATGTTTCTGGTGGTACTGGCACAACCTTTGTTGTAATACCTAGTATTTTATACAATTCTACCACGCCATCATACCAGGTTGCAGCACCATCATTTGCGACGTGATAAATTCCGTTTTCCTTCTCATTTTCTACAATCTCTTTACTTACTCGTGCAAGATCTGGTGCATATGTAAATTTGCTCGTTTCCCCATCTATTGCCTTGACTTCTGTATTTTTTTCACCAAGCTCACGCATCATATCAAAAAAACTTTTCTTCCCCAGATCACTCTGTGCTGGTTTGCCAAAGAGTTTTGAGAGACGGATGATGTAGTAATTACTCATGTGTTTTGCCACTTCTTCTTCGCCCTGCAATTTCGTGCGTCCATAGCGCGACAGTGGTCGAGGGATGTCATTTTCATGATATGCAAAATATGACAAATTTTCCTCTGGACCTTTGTACATACATCCCCTACACCCATTGCCACAACACCCTGGGTTTTTACCAATCGGATACTGTGGGCGCGTACCATCAAACACATAATCTGTCGAATAATGCACGAGCACCGCATCCAGCTTGCGCGCAATCTTTGCCAACTCTCCTGGATACAATCCATTTAGTTTTTTTGCTTTTTGATATTCTTCCTCCGACTCTTCACACGCATCTACGGCATTGTACGCAATCGCATTATAAATAATGTCCGGCCACATATCATTTATACGATTTCTCAACTCTTCAAAGTTCATCACATTGATTTCTTCACGATCCCACGCAACAACTTCATATTTTTTTTCTTCCTCATGCACGCGAACTAATTCTTGTCCAAGCATCCCTTTTGCTCCTAAAATTAAAACTTTTTTCATAAAATACATTTCTATTAATTACTCTTATTTCCACATTAGATCCTGTCCACCATTCTCCCAATCGAATACAATTTTCATTCACTTATTTCTTAGAAAAATACTTACACTTTAGATAAATTCCAGCACACAAAGCTCCAAGAAAATTTGCCACAAGATCAATTGCCGTATTTTCATATCCGCCAACATTTGTCTCAGGCACGATGACTGTTGCAGCAAACTCTACAATTTCATTTACTGCACTCAACCCAAGACTTGTCATTACAATAATAAAAATCACACTACGTACATTTTGCACGGAATTTTTAAGTGATGGTTTGATTACATAATACGTTAATACTGCAGATGTCCAAAACCCAAAAAAATGCACAACTTGGTCATATTTGAGCACATTGTATGGTTCTCCAATGAGTGGTATAAGCATCAATTTATAAAACACTTCCCCTTCTGTGTATTCCAATCCACCACCAATTAAATGTAAAAAAGACCAGATAGTTAACGCCCATAAAAGTCCAATGGAATATTGAAATGTTTTATGCGTGAACAAAATCACCATCATAAGCCCTGCAAGAACGAGAACATATACAATAAATTCATAATTTCCACGACAAAAAAAGAGTACAGTAAAAGATAAAACACCAATTATATTTGTTGCTATAAGAGCTTTTTCTTGTTTTGTAAATGTCATACTTTTTTATATTTCACTATCAATATTACCCAATCTTAATTTTCTCCATATTGCTTTTTATAATACTCTTTATATTCACCGTTTTTAATATCACGCCACCACTTTTCATTATTTCGATACCATTGAATTGTTTCATTGATTCCTTCTTCAAATGTCACAGACGGTTCCCATCCAAATTCCTTCTTCATTTTACCAAAATTAATCGCATAGCGCTTGTCATGTCCTTTTCGATCATTCACGTATTCAATCATTTCCTCATCTTTATCCATAGCATTCAAAATTATATGTGTAATCTCCATATTTGTCTTTTCTGCATCTCCTCCAATACAATATGTTTCTCCAATACTGCCTTCACGCATAATCTTATCAATTGCAACACAATGATCTTTCACATGAAGCCAATCACGGATATTTTCTCCCGTGCCATACACAGGAACTTTTTTGTTATCAATTATATTTGTTACAAAAAGTGGAATAAGCTTTTCTGGAAATTGATACGGACCATAATTATTGGAACAATTTGATACTGTAATCGGCAAACCGTGTGTATGATAATACGCACGCACAAAATGATCAGATGCTGCCTTTGACGCACTATATGGACTACGTGGATCATACGATGTCATTTCAGAAAACGCTGGATCATTCATCCCAAGCGATCCATATACCTCATCAGTTGAGACATGATGAAAGCGTATATTGCCATTATTTTTTGCAGCTTCGAGAAGTGTAAGTGTGCCATTTACATTTGTACGTACAAATGCCGTAGAATCCAAAATTGACCGATCTACGTGACTTTCGGCTGCAAAATGCACTACAATATCCACTTTTTTCATTAATTCATTAACTAAAACACCATCCATAATATCACCTCGCACAAACGTATATCGTGGATCATTTTCAAGGCGATGCAAATTGCCCAGATTGCCTGCATATGTCAGTGCATCTAGGTTGATAATACTATCATCTGTATATGTATCTAAAATATAATGAATAAAGTTACTTCCAATAAACCCTGCTCCACCAGTTACAAGAATTTTCATAAAAAAAATAATACAAATTACCATTAAAATACAATACATCAATTTTACTACATATCCCTTTTCTTGTCACAATAAAAAATAAAAAAATATCAAAAAAATTTTTACAAAAAACCTCACCAATCACTCTTATGATCGATGAGGCATTTTCCTCCTTTATTCGTTTACATGAACACTTTTTTCATTTACGTACTCAAACCCATTACCTGTATCAAGAAATACACCATAGGAATACAAGAAGAGGTGTGATTATAAGCCGTAAAGTCTCATGAATAATGCATCATATACCACTAGCAGTATGGTGTTCACGAAAAATATGAAAGTATATAAAATTGATGTTCTTTGGATGACTTTTGGCAAGAGAGCGATGAATACAATACCGTTGAATATGGAAGAAACAAAAAGCAAAAGGCTTAAATTCGACATAAAAACCTCTGCCGGTATTCTTCTGGTTGTTAGTAATAGTATGATATAGTATAGTGTGTTTCCATTACTCAAAATCGCACCCACTCCAAAAAGAACTGTGAAAATATTGATGATATATTTTACAATACGATTTTTCATAATATTGTGTGAAAGGTTTCGTGTAATGAACTATAAAAATATGGATCAAAAAGTTTTTCCAAAACAGCAATGGTAGCATCTGTGAGAATGAGGATGTTGCACAAAAAAACAACGCGAAGGAAAAGTGAGAAGGGAGTTTTTTTGATTGCTCTGCGCATAAAGAATGAAAAAGCGATGATATTAAAGAAGAAACCGGTAAATTGTAGACAGCGGAAAGCAGTAATAACATATCTCCGTGATATTGATTGATATACCGGAACAAATGCAGGATCAAAAATGATGAGAAAAAGAACAATAACAAATGATATATTCACTATGGCGAAACTGCCCCAAAAGAGAAATTTTGTGGCTTTGTGGTTTATGCAGTGTAAGATGTAATTTTTCATATATCTTTGGGAAGGTTATCATGTTAATGAAAATGTATCAATAGGCGTTCTGCTCATACATGAAAATTACCGGATATTATTTTCTTCAACAGAAATCGTTTCGAGAATTTGTCGTACTTTTCTTGTAGGTGTGATATGTGCGGTGCGATATTCCGGGAGGATGTTAATCATAATTATTTTTTTTCTTTCACCGAGCATAAGTATAGCGGAAGCATTATTGCGTCCTTTTGTCCAAATTGTTTTCTTGAATTGGTTTTTTCCGACAGTTATTAATTGTGCTTTAGAGTATGCAGTATTGAAATGTGTTTTATCTAAACTATATTGTCTTTTTTCTTCTGTCAAATCCTCAAGAAACATAAAAAATACTTCCCCAAAATTATTTTTTACAATCTTGTCATAATACGGTCCATTGCCCTTTGAGTTTATGTAATTACTCTCAATTGTATTCATAATATCGGGACTGCTTCGCATTCCCAACCATGAGGTGGAATAAAAGAAACTTTAGTACCGTTAAGATCAAATTCTTGAAATTCTCCTTTTTGTGTTCCCCATTTCATATCACACCCGCTCAAGCCAAAAACAACCAGTAAAATTGGGAGGATGAAAATTGATTTTGTGAAATGATTGTGTGTCATAATGTTTTTTACGTCTTCGGAAAAGTTATCATGTTAATGAAAATGTATCAATAGGCGTTCTGCTCATACATAAAAACTACCGGGTATTACTTTCTTCAACAGAAATCGTTTCGAGAATTTGTCGTACTTTTCTTGTAGGTGTGATATGTGCGGTGCGATATTCTGG
>PDPP01000019.1 GCA_002747515.1 Candidatus Moraniibacteriota bacterium | reverse complement strand
ACATAAAAACTACCGGGTATTACTTTCTTCAACAGAAATCGTTTCGAGAATTTGTCGTACTTTTCTTGTAGGTGTGATATGTGCGGTGCGATATTCTGGGAGGATGCTCGTCATGATTATTTTTTCTCATTTTTCACTCCTGATTGTAGATATTTAAAATTAAGGTGCCTGATAGAAAATCCCTGTAATTTCCTACAAAATTACTACTTTTTTATAGTAATCATTGCAAAAAACTATCTAAATAAAATGATATTTTGAAGAACTTTTTCTTTAATCGGATCCGCTAAAACAGCACTACCCGTACAACCGCCGATGTTGACAACTAAAGTAATATCCTTATTAGGGATGTGAAATATATCCGATTCACACCCAGCATCTCCAGTTTTGTATGAATACATTTTTATATTATTATATTCTTTTTCTGAGATAGTTTTTTTATTTATTAAAGTTCCATGAATTCCTATAACTTTATTTATATTAAAAGGTTGATTCTGGACTTTTACCAAAATTCCACCAATATCTTTTGTAAAATGTATTGTAAACACACTATCTGAAAATTCACCAGAATCATATTTTTTTACTTTACTTAATTCTTTTGGATACTTTATTTCAAACCCATATTTCTCATTCCTATACGTTTGCCAATTTGATGTGTCAATTTTTTCATCGTTGTTATATAATATTTTTTTATTTGTATTTTCTGTTTCATCTTGCAAATGCTCCTGGATTCCCATCTTCACGGGAATGACAGCGTGTTTTTGTATATACCAAAACACACCAATTGTTGTTATGGCTAATAGAATGATGCATATTGTAATGATGTGTTTTTTGTGTGACATATTTTTGTATCTTATTGTTTATGTAATCTATGTGGTAATTCTTTGATATACAAATCTTGTTTTGTATAGGGAATTTCAATGTTGTGTTTATTGAATTCTTTATAAATTGCATGATTAAGTGTATGAATTGCAATGCCTTTTTTTGAAGAGCTTTTTACCCAAACTAATAATTCAAAATCAAGACTTGATGCTCCAAAAAGACGAAAACGTATACGAGGTTCTGGTTCTGTGAGTACATTTTCATTTTTTATTGCGATGTCATATACGATTTTTTCTACCTGATCCACATCTGTGCCATATGCTACACCAAAAGGGACTTTTACACGAAATACCTTCCCTGCTTCGCCGCCTGACTCATTTGTCAGCGTTGCATTTCCGATTACAGCATTTGGAATTGTCACTTCTGTGTCATCCATTGTTCTGATGCGTGTTGTACGCATGCCAATGTTTGTCACCTTGCCTCGACTACCATTATCCAACAATATATAATCTCCAATTTTAAACGGTGCATCAGTAAGTATAAACATCCCCGAAATTAGATTTGCCAAAGTATCTTTTGCTGCAAATCCAATTGCTATACCTGCCACTCCAGCTGATGCAAGCCACGCCGTCATATCAATATTCCATACAACAAATACTACATACAATGCAATCGTCCATATCAGCACAACGCTCATGTTTGTAAAAAGCGGAATTGTCTGCATAGTGACAAATTTCACTTTTTCTATATCGCGAAAAAAATATAAAAGAATTTTAACAAGCTTAGTAAAAAATAATGCCCAAATTAAAATCAATGTAGTGCGAAATAGCGGCAATGTTACATCAAAAATCACATCCCCAAAAAACAACGTGCGTAATAAAAAATATACACCCGAAAGCACAATTGTATAAAAAACAGGATTTCTAAAAGAATCAATGATTTCATCATCAACATGCGTTTTTGTTCTTTTGGCAATGTGTTTACTAATAAACACAAGAAAAAAAGTCACAACTTGTGCAACAACAATTGTTCCACAAATAATGATGATAAGCTCTAAAAAACGATTATAATTAAAATTGTAAAAATATTCCATATAATTTACATAATCCACTTATGTGAAAACATATTATTGCACAAAATCCGCTTTATTGCCAACAAAAAAACACGTGAATTTATCGCGTGCTTTTTGTGTAAAGATAATATTAGAAATATAACACATTTTCCTAGTTACGCAATACCTTCTATGTATAAAAAATAGCATCAAGTTCTTTAAATGCAATATTTTTCTTGTCCTTTTCTGAAATAATTGGCTCTTTAATACCGTATTTTTCCAATTGCCAATCAACATTCACCATTGGATCATTCCACATGATACCTCCGTCACATTCTGGTGCGTATACATTTGTACATTTATAACTAAAAATTGTATCATCTTCAAGCGCAACAAAACCATGTGCAAACCCTTCTGGAATCCAAAACTGTTTTTTATTTTTTTCTGTTAGCAAAACACTTTCCCACTGACCATATGTATCTGATCCAGTACGAATATCCACTGCAACATCTAAAACTGCACCCTTAATCACTTGCACAAGTTTTCCTTGTGCAAATGGCGGTTTTTGGAAATGCAAACCTCTAAGCACACCTTTGACTGATGCAGAAAGATTATCTTGCATAAAATCTACATCAATTCCTATTTCTTTATACCGATTGACATTATATGTCTCGATAAAAAATCCTCGCCTATCTCCAAACACGCGTGGCTCAATAATTAAAGGTCCATCAATTTTCGTCTGTGTAACATTCATAAAAAATAATAAATTTTATATTTATAATAACACAAAAAGTATTTGAAAAATTTCACATACACAACCCCATGCATGTTGTTTTTATTTCTGCTTAATTTCAGATAAAATTATATCTGAATCCATCACAAAATCATATTTTTGCAACAAATCTGGACTAGGATTTTTTACAGAAACACTCACTGGCACATTATGTACACCTGATTGCTTTTGGATCTTAAGATTATATGGATATTTATTTTTGAGATTCATTGGAAGATTATAATGCACGACCACATCCTTTTGTGTCCCAAGTTGTGTGTGCACAAGACACCCAATATATTTTTTTCCATGCTTTGTGCCATACTGTGGGTCCAACACGCAACCTTCAATACTTGTAAACCATACACCCTCTGGAACATACACCCGAAGATATGTTTGATAGTCATATGTCATCCAATCTCTTTTTTTTGCAGTGTTTTCATAATGCACTGTAAGTATTGCCTGTGGAATCGTACCAGACAAATCAATATCATAATTAATTGAACGCTTCATAACATTATCTGTTTTGTATGATGCAAGATTTGCATCAACCACCATAAGATAATCTTTATCCCACACTTGATCAACTGCACCACTCCATCCAATAGCATCAACCAACTGTGCCATACGCTCATCTTTAAAATACATCTGTATATCCTTATTTTCGAAAATATGCAAAATATCATCAACAATCGACAATTTTTCAGTCAATGAAAAATCTTTTACACGCGCAATAATCTCATCTGCCAAATCATTCATCACAACCTTTCGATCTCCTTTTGCAATTCCCTGCTTCACATAACCTCGCTCAACTTGATATTCAAGAGTGATAATTGCATCACCACTTTTATAGGTATCTGGATAACCATCCAGTTTTATCGGACCAGTAATATCCAAGATCGTGTCAAGAATCGTTGCATTAACTGCAAATACGCCATCAAATTCATCTTTCCCACCACCGAGCTTATAAAAGTTTTCAACTACACGTGCATTTGATGGAAAATCAGGCAACCAGTTACTATCGCGAAGTTTCCATGACGGAACATTCAGAACCTCTTTTATTGGATATGGTGGATCAATCTTATCAGGTATACGCCCATCAAAGTTTGCTGTATCATGTACAGCACTATCGATTACTTCACCATTTTTTACTTTTACAATTGCAAATGAACCAATATATCCACCACCTGGCCTCAGCTCCATGTTGTTTTGAAGTAAAATCAAATAATTTCTCTCAACGTCATCCTTTTGCATAAAATAATGTACAATTTCAATTGCAGTATTATGTTTATCGCCCAAAGGAAAAACACGAGACACATTATATGCAATATTTACAAGTCGTCTAGGATCATTTTTCCATTGAAAGACAAAATATCCTACGATAAACAAAAAAATCGTAATAACTAAAAAAATCACCATTGTTTTAGTCGAAGTTTTCTTTACCATTTGTTATAATTTACCACTTAAAAGCTCATTCAACCGAGCTTTTAACTCCTCCTCGGTTGGTTCTTTATTATTTTCAATCTCTTTTGCGTCATTTGTATTTTTATCTTGTGAAAAACCAAGAACATTTACATCAACAACAGGCAAATTCCCTGGTGTCGTCGGCAGTCCACTTGGTATTGCATCTTCTTTTTGTGGGTTACTATACTTTTCTTTTTGGATATCTTCTTTTATCACTTTGTTTTTTTCTCTTACCTTCACTTCATCAATAACACCTTCTTTAATCATATCTTTCTTATCTTGCTCGATGATATGCACATCATTTTTCTGTCCAACATCATTATATCTCTCAAAAATCTTTTTCCCATCAATTACTTCATTATACTCTTTTTCTTCCCGCATGCAATCAACAATATAAAATATTGCAAATACTCCCGCCACAATTCCTACTAATATGAAAAATATTAATATATATGGAGCAAACACTGCACTTAATGTCTTTTCTGCTGGCATATTTTGCTGTGACAAAACTGTGATAGACACATCACTAGTCAATGAATAACTCTGATTAATTTCTTTCAAAATATCTCTCAAAACAGTTTTTTGTAAATTTGCAGAATCAGCAACTGTATGTGAAAAAACAGAGATAGACAACACGCTATGTTTTTCTAAATGATGCACTTCAACACGTGCATTATAGCGTTTTACTACATCATTATCATTTGCAGCTTCCTCTGCAATTAGTGCCATATTATTCATGACATTATCTGTGTGCGCTGCAACAACGGCATTTTGTGGTATAATTAGAAGCCGCGTTTGAGAAATATAATCATGACGTGGTAAGATAAACAGAATATATCCTAAAACCACAATGATTGCACTAAATATTAAGAATGTATATAATCGTATCATATGTAAAATTTCGCTCTAATACTCACGCTTTAGGTAAAAACACTCAATTCTCTTTTATTTTTATGACTTACAATTTTACCAAATTGCATCTTTTTTGTCAATAAGATAAAAAGGGGTAATATAAAGCAAATGAATCAAATATAATAATTATGTAATAAACAAACATCAAAATATAACTCATTGCTATGCATAATAGCACAACAAGTATCTACAAAATGCATGTTTAAGAAAAAAATAATAAAATAATATATGAATTTAATCTCCACTTTCGCAAAAAAATCTTTGATAATCCACTTAATTCCTTACATATTTGCTTAAAAAATAGATCACTTATTTTATAATTCTTACTAAAAAATACGTAAATTTCACAAATCATGAACTCAAAAATAACAATTGATACTATCATTGCACGCTACGCACATAATCTTGAAAGGATTGATATCGAACTCATCATCGCTTTTGTATTAGAAAAAGATCGCGCATTCGTCATAACGCATGCTGATATGAATATATCAGAAGAAAAATATAACACAATTATTTCCCTATGTGAAAAACGAAAAACTGGTTACCCTCTTGCTTATATTACTGGGTATAAAGATTTTTTTGGACGAGAGTTTTTTATTTCAGAAGACACACTTATTCCCAGAAGTGAAACAGAGTTAATTATTTCTTCTGTAATTAATAACATCAAACAACAAAAAATACATGACGTTCTCCTATGTGATATTGGTACAGGTAGCGGCGTAATACCAATCACAATCAAAAAAGAATTAGAGAAAGAAAAAATCAACTGTTCCATTATCGCAAGTGACACATCAAAACACGCGCTTAGTATCGCCCAAAAAAACATTAAATATTATAGCATTCATGATATCGTTCTGTATAACACAAGCTTAATCAATGATAGTGTTCTTGATGCTGTTGCACAAACAAAAAAACAAAATATTATTATCACTGCAAATCTCCCATATGTTGATATAAAAAAAAGGGAAGAATTTTTTACGAAAAAAGAATCACAAGCACTGAAATATGAACCTTCTGAGGCGTTATGGTCAGAAGACAGTGGCATGAAGCACTACAAAAAATTAATCCAACAACTCACCATACTTCATACACATGTGTTACCTGAAAAAAACATCTCAGTATTTTATGAGATTGACCCTAATCAATCTGAAGAACTACAAAACTATATTTCAGAGAGAAATCCAAATTCCACAATACTTGTATTCAAAGACCTTTCTGAAAGACCGCGTGTCATTCAGTGGAATATCTAATCAACACAAAACCCCGGTCATTGCCGGGGGTTTTCGTGTATATATTGTATAAAGTATAAAAATTTATTTTTTCTTTCGACGCACAGTTTTGCGTTTTGCAATTTTACGTGTCGCCTTTTTCTTTGTTGCTTTGCGTTTTGTAACTTTCTTTTTTGCTACTTTTTTCTTCGCAACTTTACGTTTCGCTGGTTTACGAGAAACTTTTTTCTTTGATGTTTTTTTCTTTGTTGCTTTGCGTTTTGTAACTTTCTTTTTTGCTACTTTACGCTTTGCTGGTTTACGAGAAACTTTTTTCTTTGTTACTTTTCGTTTTGTTTTTTTTCGTGGAGCCATATTGTCACCTTCCTTTCTAATATAATTTTACTTATTGTAAAAAAATTTTTATTTAAAAATTTTTCACTCCTTATCAAATATTATAAAATCTTTTTCCTATAAAATCAACAACATTAAAAAAATAAGACCTGCAAAACACCAATGACATCAATACAAACTCGAAATTACTGACAAGACGATACTAAAAATTCTAACGAATAATAAGAAAGATGTGATTGACATAAACAATACAATAACATGCCATTTATAATTAGGCCAAAAAAATACATTTTTGTCTATGTTGACGCTACTTTCAATACTTGTACAATAGAGGGTGAATTTGTTGTCTACGTTTAGGTAGACGGCTTCAACGTAAGCTATTTAAAAATTTAAAACTAGGAAGGACGGTGAAAACAATGACTGAAGAAAATAACGCATCGAATTGGTTTCAAGACAATCTTCGTATCATTATCAGTGTTGGTATTGTGATTCTCCTTGTTTTTGCAATTTATTCATATTCGAAACGAAATTCTCGAACAGATGTTGTTGTAGACGATTCCCAAATTGAAGAAATTGCGATGACAGCAGGGGAAGAAAATGGTGATGAAATCAGCGATATCATTAGTGAGATCAGAGATGATCAAGAAAATGCAGAAGAAGCTGATGTAATCACAAGTGATATAGACGCAAACGCAACAGATAATGTAACCGAACAAACAGAACAAAAAACAGCAGAATCTGAAAAAGCACGTTTAGCAGAAGAAAAGAAGACTCAAGAGCAAGCAGAGCGAGAATCAGAAGAAGCAAAAAGACAAAAGGAAGAATCTCAAAAGGCAGAAGATATTGCACGAGAGGTCATTGAATCACATTCGACTGAAGATCAGACACGACAAGAAAATGGTGTTATTGCAGTAACCGCAATTCGCGGAGATAGCATGACAACACTTGCACGTAAGGCGGCGAAATCATACATTAACAAGAACAATGTTGAAAATCTTACTCCTTCTCATAAAATCTATATCGAAGATTATTTGAGAAAAAAGCAAACGAATCGCAAAATTAATGTGAACACGGAAATCCAATTTACAAAGTCTGATATTTCAGAAGCAATCGAGAAATCACGAACATTAACAGAAGCTCAATTGCACAACCTTGCATTTTATGCACAAAATGTTCCTGGATTATAAACCA
This sequence comes from Candidatus Moraniibacteriota bacterium, assembly GCA_002747515.1. Taxonomy (GTDB): domain Bacteria; phylum Patescibacteriota; class Minisyncoccia; order Moranbacterales. The sequence goes on along the minus strand of PDPP01000019.1, from coordinate 53,056 downwards.
ATCTAGGTCACAATCTCGTTCTTTTTAAACAAAAAACTCTCGGGCAGCGTCCCGAGAGTTTTTTGTTTATAGTAATAAATATGCAAGTATTAATCTTTCTTCATTTTCTTTCTGATAAATGCAGGAATATCAAAATCTGTTTCTTCCTCACTTTCTGTCACAATATTTTTTACTGACGGCGTAATTGATCGTGTTGGCGGTCCAACTGGTTCATCAATAATCATAGTTGATTCCATTGGATTTGAACTAGTATTTGTGTTATTAGAATTACTTTGTGATTGTGACGTGCTACTAATCGTATCAACGCTTTGCGCAGGTTGTGATTGTGATGATGTTTCTGGACTGACAACAGCAGGATCTCTTCTGTGTATACTGACATTCTGTTGCGGTTTTTGTGTTTGGGATTGTGATTGTACTATCCGCGATTCTGATCGAACTGGTTCCACAACTTCTTTTTTCTCGTTAAAAACTGTTTGTTTTTTTTCTGTAACTACCTGATTAACAAAACCATGCATTTCTTTTTTTGGCTCAATTCTTTCCTCCTCAGAAGAAATCTCATCATCAAACTCTTCATCAAATCCTGTTGCAACTACAGTAATTTGAATTTCACCTTTTGCAGCTGCCTCATCAATCACTGTACCAAAAATAATTTTTGCATCTGGATCAACAGATTCTGTAATAACATTTGATGCCTCTTCCACTTCAAACATTGTAATATCTCCACCACCTGTGATATTAAATAGCACACGCCGTGCGCCATCAATAGAGAGATCTAATAATGGACTATTCACAGCGGCTTTTGCTGCTTCTGCAGCACGATTTTCACCAGTTGCGATACCAATACCCATGAGTGCATCACCACTATTTGACATTGTTGTTTCAACATCTTTGAAATCAACATTTACCGCCTCTGAACTACTATTACAAATTATATCCGAAATACCTTGTACACCCTGACGCAACACATCGTCTACGATACGAAAAGAATTTACAAGACTTGTGTTTTTGTCTATAATCGAAAGAATTTTATCATTTTGAATAGAAATGATTGTATCAACACGTTTTTTAAGTGATGCCAATCCCTCTTCTGCAATTGCCTTACGGCGCGCACCCTCAAATGAAAATGGTCGTGTCACAACAGCAACCGTGAGGATGCCAAGTTCTTTTGCAGTTTCTGCAACCACTGGTGCTGCTCCTGTGCCAGTACCACCACCAAGTCCACATGTGACAAACACCATATCTGCCCCCTTAAGAACGTTCTGAATCTCTTCACGACTTTCTTCTGCAGCCTGACGTCCAACTTCAGGATTCATCCCAGCACCAAGTCCTTTAGTAAGACTTTTTCCAATGTGCACCTTTTCTTCTGCCTTCGAATGATGCAAAGCCTGTGTGTCAGTGTTAATCGCAACAAATTCAACGCCCTTTAAATTTGCATCAATCATACGAGAAATTGCATTCCCTCCTCCACCACCAACACCGATAACTTTGATCCGTGAAAATGTTTCTATATCGGTTTTTACCTCTGCCATAAAGTTATTATAGTAGTTAAAATATACGCAAATAATTATTGATACCTTACAGTTTTTCACTGTACCACGCACAAAAGATAACTGTCAATATTGACAAAAATGCCATAATCTCTTTATGGCAAAAAACGTCCGAATGTTTTTTTCGTTTTATCAAAAATACTACCAACACCATTGCTGAAACCGCTTATTGCACCACTGCCAAAACTTGTGCCGCCACCATCTATGCCATGCATTGCCCAAAGCACAAGACCAATTACTGTTGCATATGAAGAATCATCCACATGATCCACCACGCCAAGTAAGTTTGCTGGCTGACCAATCGACACTGGCAGTCGTAACTTTTCTTTTGCAAATTCTACAATATGCGGCATATGTGCACCGCCACCTGTTAATACAGCTCCTGCTGGTAAGAGTTGATCCTTTCCGATTTTCTCCAACTCTTTTACAACAAGATCAAAAATCTCATCAAGGCGTGCATTTATAATTTCTAAAATATGATGATGATAAACTCCCTCAGTTTCACGCTCATCTATATGCGACAGATCCACAATACTTTTTTTATCAATACTTTCCATATCTGCACTACCGTATTCAAATTTTACTCGTTCAGCAATATCAATCTCCGTACGAAGTCCAATAGCAATATCATTAGTAATAAAATCAGAGCCAACTGGCAAAACAGCTGTATGCATAAGTTCTCCCTCTTCGTAAACAGCAATTGATGTCGTACTCGCACCGAGATTCACCAATGCTACACCAAGTTCTTTTTGTTTTTTTGTAAGTGTTGATTCTGCTGCAGCAAGCGGTTCTATGATAAAATCATCAATCAAAACATCTGCACGCTCCATTGCTGCCGTGAGATTTTTCACATGATTATTTGGTGCTTCTACAATCACTGCATCTACTTCCAGTCGCACACCACGAAGCCCCACAGGATCTTTAATATCTCTTTGGTCATCCAATCGAAAAGATCGTGGAATCACATGGATAATGTCATTATTTGTTGGAATTGATATCGCCTGCGCTGCTTCAATTACACGCACCACATCATCCTCAATCACCTCACCATCAGCGCGACCGATTGCAATCACACCCTGTGTTTCATTAACAGTAATCCCTGCTCCACCAATGCTTACGATTGCATTTTTCACATGCTCACCACTCATTTGCTCAGCTTTTTCCACAGCAGCTGCAATAGAGTCTGCTGCATCACCAATATCAACCACTGCGCCACGACGCATACCTTCAGCCGGCACAATACCCACGCCAAGAACACGAACTTGACCATCTTCTTGTGCAACATCAGCAATCACACATCGTACAACAGATGACCCTAAATCTATACTTGTAATGATATTCCCCTTCATATAATTTTCTTTTTTATTTTACTGCCACAAGAAAAAGTGGCACAAATATAATCAAGCCAACAATGCTCGCTCCAATACTTAACACTAATACCATAGATGCTGACAAATCCTTAATTACACCAGCATACGGATGTTTTCGTGGTTTAAGTATATCCACAATGCGTTCAATAACTGTATTCATCAATTCTATCATAAGAACCAAAAAAATCATCATAATTATAATTGCAGTTTGTACAAGAGAAGCTTTTAAAACAAGTAAAGCAGTAATTACAAAAATCGCAATATAAATCTCTACACGAAAATTTCGTTCATTTTTAAATGCATATATCACACCCCTCATCGCTGCTTTTACACTTTGTTTAATTGAATATCCTTTCATAAACACAATTTTTTATCATCTAATCACTGAATTTTTTAGCAATATTATCTTGTAATGTAAACATTTTTTCTCCATGATCAAAACCTAAAAGATGTAGAATGCCATGTGCATACACCGTAAAAAATTCACGATCAACACTTATCTGATTCTCTTTAGCACTTTGCACGATGTAATTATAGCACAAAATAATCTCTCCAAGAAAAATGTCACCACTTTTTTCCTTTAAAATATCTTTTTCATCACTATAATCACCAACTGATATCACATCTGTTTCCTGATCTTTTCCGCGAAATCTTCTATTAATCCTTTGAATATCTTCAGAAGACACAAAAGCAATACTGATTGTAATAACTATATCGTCAGTACTTTTAAAAAAATGAGAACATTCAATTACTTCCTGTGCAATTTGGGATAGTAGATTTTTATTATATACAGATACATCCCCAGAGTTAAGTTCAATAATTACTCGCATATCAAAATTTAAAGAAATTTCAAATTACCCAAGTAATTCTTCTACTATTGCACGCACAGTATTACCATCAGCGCTTTCTCCAACCTCAGACATAACCTTTCCCATCACTTGTCCTATATCCGATTTTTTCTCTGCCCCAACCTCCGCAATAACCTTTTCTACAATAGACCGTACTTCTTTCTCGCTCATTTGTTCAGGAAGATATTTTTCTATAACAGCAATTTCTTCCTCTTCTTTTTGTGCTAATTCTTCTCGATCCCCATCTCGATATTGTTGTGCACTATCCTTACGTTGTTTAATTGCTCGCTTCACAAGGGAAACCGTCTCAACATCACCAAGCCCCTCTTCACGTTTATTCTGTGCAATTTCTTCATTTTTGATCATACTATCAAGTGAACGAAGCGTATCTCGCGCTGCAACATCACCTGATTTCATAGCTACTTTTAAATCCTCTACAATTTGTTTTCTCAATAACATACTGTTTTATTTTACTAATAAAGATACTTTCTTTAAATACACACGAAGTTTCTACTTCGTGTGTATAAAAAAAGATATCAATTATCCTTTCTTGATTTTTTTCTTAAGCTCTTTGAAAGCATCGTCATCAAAACGTCCAAGTTTCTTAAGTTTATCTACTTCTTTGCGCATTTTGTTTTTATAAAGCGCTTCTTGTCGACGTGCTGTTTTACTTTTTGGAGATGTCTCAAAACGATTCTTACGGACATGCATCAAAACACCACTTTGCTGCATTCTGCGCGTAAAGCGTTTAATCATGTTTTCAGTTGTTTCTCGATCATTCTTCTTATATACGTATACCATCAGGTCACACTCCTTTCTATATTCTAAAAACCACAAAAACGTGGATGATAAAACAAACATTTCAATTTAAAAAAATATGTATTTTACATCACCGTTTTTTTATTTTGGGTGAATATCCTCAGATAATGGCGCTCCACCGATAAGATGTAAATGTAAATGTGGCACCTCTTGTCCACCATCAGCTCCTGTACGAATAAGTAATTTATATCCTGAATCTGCAATATCATTTTCCTTTGCCAATTGCTTTGCCGTTAAAAACATTTCTCCAATAACTTTATAATGCTCTTTCTCAAGATCATTGGCTGATTCAACATGTTCCACCGGTATAATGAGAATATGTACTGGCGCAACTGGATTAATATCAGAAAATGCAATCACATTTTTTGATTCATAATGCAATTCCGTTAAAACTTCTCCGCGCGTTATTTTACAAAAAACACAATCCTTCATAGTATCATAATTATTTTACTTTTACAAGCTTTGCTGATTCTTTAAGGCTTTTTTTCACATAATTAACAATTTTTTTCCATGAAACAGTTTCTTGTGTCCCTGTAATCATATTTTTCACAATTACAGTTTCATCTAGCGCCTCCTGCTGTCCAATTATAAGCGTCAACTCCACACCAAGTTTATTCGCATGACGCAACTGCGTTTTGAGTGTTCCACGACCAAAGCTCTCTGCTACCAATATACCTGATTGTTCGATATTTGCAAAGAGATTCAGACTTTTCTTTTTTGCCAGATCTCCTAATTGCGCGAGAAATACGCGTGGTTGTGGTGACTGATATTTCTTTGCTTTCACACGTTTCATTTCAGTAATTAATCGATCAATTCCAAATGCAAACCCAATTGCAGGTGTTGGCTCACCGCCAAATGCTTCTACAAGACCGTCAAATCGACCGCCACCTCCAAGTGAAATCTGTCGTTCCTCATTATCATCAACAAAAATCTCAAAAACTGTACGTGTATAATAATCTAACCCTCGAACAAGCTGCGGATCAATCATATATGGAATATCCAACTCGTCAAGATATTCTAAAAGATGTTTGAAATGATCTCGTGAATCTTTATCTAGATGATCGATTGCTTGTGGCGCACCAGCACATACCTGCATACATTTATCATCTTTGGCATCAAAAATCCGAATTGGATTTATTTCAATCATATCTCTATATTGAGAAGATAATTTATTTTTCTTTGATCGAAAATATACCTTGAGTAATTTGAGATATTCTTTGCGCGATTCTTCTGTTCCAATAGAATTCACGTGAAAAATTATATTCTTAACACCAAGACTATTTAAAACTCTATATGCAATCTGCATGACTTGTGCATCTAATATTGGATCTTCTTCCCCAAAAATATTAAATTCTGCTTGTTGAAATTCTCTAAAACGCCCCTCTTGTGGTCGATCATATCGATAAGCCGAACCAATTGAAAATAATTTCACTGGTTTTGGCAAAATAGTCATCCCATGTTGCAAATATGCACGTGCAACTGAAGTAGTAAGCTCTGGTCGAAGTGCAACATTATCCCCTCCCTTTGTGCGAAATGTATACAATTCTTTTTTGACAACATCATTTCCCTCACCGATAGATCGTGAAAAGACATTTTCCATCTCAACAACTGGTGTATCAACACGAGAAAACCCATATTCAACTGATCGCTTTTCCAAAACTTTTCTAATCTGTTGCCAATACGGTTGATCACCTGGCAACACATCCCTCATACCACGCACCGTCTGCAAAACAAACTGCTGCTCAACCTTTTTCTTTCTCGAAATTTTCCCTGTCGCTTTTTTTGTTGTATGTTTTGTTGTCTTTTTCTTTATCGTTACTTTCTTCTTTGCTGCCTTCTTTCGTGCCATAATCATTTTTTAGTAAGTTAGCTTTAGAAAAGATCAAATGCACCAATTGGCCACGCACGCAAGAGCACACGACCGATTACATCATTTTTATGCAATGGACCAAACATACGTGAATCACTACTTGCTGGACGATTATCCCCCAAAACATAATATTCATCATCTGCAAGTTTTATCTCTATCAATCCATTTGTTTTGCGTCCTTCTGGTAAATACGCACTCTCATTTAATAAGATTCCATCTGGATTTTTATCATTGTATATTGTCACTTCGCCCTTAGCAATTTTAACAGTCTCGCCTGGCAAACCAACAATACGCTTAATATAAAATTGTTTTTCATCATGTGGCGCTCGAAATACCACAACTTCATATCGTTTCAATTCTTTTCGTGGCTTTACAGTAACGACATCCTTACCAAGAATTGTTACTGGTGTGTTCTTATATCCAAATTCATTGATAATAAGATATTCTTTTTCTGAAAAATTTGGCTCCATACTTGCACCACGCACAATAAATGGCTGAAAAAGAAACATACGAACTGGCACGATAATAATAAGTGCCAAAAAAAACATTTTTACAACTTCAATAATAAAGTCTTTCATATTTTCCTGTTCTTTTTCTTCAATCATATTTTTTGTGAAATATCTATTGATTGTATAACACAATACTTATCAAAAAGCATTGTAAACGAAATAAGTATACCATTTTTGACGTCTGTACGCAAATATCAGTTCTTGAACATTTTTTTAACTCAAACAGTCTTCAAATAATGCATTTTTGGCTCCAATCCTTTTCGCACAACATCTTTCCATTTATCATTTTTTTCTGAAACACGCATTATATGCCCTTTTTCATAGAAAAATGGATCAATAACACGCGATTTTACAACCACCTCTACAACTCCTTCTTCACCATTTTGACCGAGTATAATGTGTGGATCATTCATTTTTTGCCACTTCATACACAAATCCGCATCTTTTGACAAATGTTTATTAATCTTATTAATTACAGTCACATCTGTTGTAAAAACATCAGCGTGCTTAATATATTGATGTTCAATAGCATGTAGTAACCATTGTGCCGTATTATAAAACATTGCTGCCGTTTCTTTATTTGCATAATATACGTCGTTGAGATCCTTGAACAGCTCGGCATAACGCATTGCCACCTCATATGTATCAAAAAACCATTGCCCTTCTTTTGCTAAAAGATGATCCAAAAAATACTTTATCTCTTTTTGCTCTATGTTCATATAAATACACATGCCTCTAAGAGAATAATCAATACGATCTGCACAAATATCTGGCAAATCATTTTCTTGTAAAGGAAAGTTTTCTTCATTCAAAATATACGCAATATCATAGCCATATTTTTCTAAAATATGCGAGATTTCTGTTGTTTTCACAAAATCCTCAAAAATATTATCCTGATAATTGTGCTTTGCTTCACTTCCCTCTCTAAACACATAATCAGCTGTATGAGAAAAAGCTGTATGCGACAAATCATGGATGAGACCAGCAATTTGTTCTTCTAGAGATGCGCCAAATTTTTTTAATAAAATGTAACAACCGACAGAATGTTCAAACCGTGAATGTTTCGTGCCAGGAAAATATACATCAAAATATCCAGCCTGATCCACACCCTTAAGACGTTGAAAATCCTCTGAATTTATAATTGCAACAATTACATCTTCGTCAATTTTCACTTCCCCATAAATACGATCTTTTATATACATACATTTACCTATAGAAAAAACTCGGTTCAATCCCGAGTTTTTTATATAAATTTATTCGACAACTGCAATCACATCTTCTATTTTCACAATGACATATTCCTTTCCATCAACCTTTACTTCTTCTCCACCATATTTTTTAAAAATCACAGTTTGTCCTTTTTTAACTGTAATTTTTTCACTTTCTCCAATTGCCTCTACAACACCCTGTTGTGATTTATCATTTGAAGCAGTCTCTGGAATATAAATACCTGCTGCAGTCTGTGTCTCTGGCACCTCCATTTTAATCAATACATTTTCGCCAAGTGGCGTAATCGTTGTACTCATATCTTTTAGGTTAAAAAATAACTCATCAAACACACTAAATTATACCAAAAACTAGCACTTGGTCAAGTACAGTGCTAAAACTTCTATTATTTCATCAATGCACACACTATTCCCAAAACCCTAATTCTTCATCCGTATATTTCCAAACCATTTTGTGATTCCTCTTGTTTTGATTTGTGTTTGATCTGATTGTGTTGTCTTGGGAAGTGTTGCATCAAAAAATATCTACAAGCACACTATCACCATAACAAAGACTATAAAAACAATAAGGACAGAAAAATATTCTGTCCTCTGTGTGCTTGTTTGTTACTCGTTACCAAGAACCTGTCTAAAATGATATTAATTGTCCATCTCTTTTTCCTTCTCTTTAATTGATTCGGTTATAATCTCAATCGCACGATCACGTTGTGGATCACGATCATTTTCATAATCTTCACTTGTATATTCAACCACCTCATCTGGCGTAATCCCATGATCATTGATTTGTTCTCCATTTGGCGTAAGCCATTTTGCCACTGTGATTTTTGCTGCTGTCGTTGCAGATGTAGGGATAAGCTCTTGTACAGAACCTTTTCCAAATGACTGCTCGCCCACAATTTTCACATCTTCACGATTATCTCTCAGTGCTCCAGCAAGAATCTCAGACGCACTTGCACTTCCCTCATTAATGAGGATTACTATAGGCATATGCACAAATGGATGTTTGCCCGTTGTATAATGATTTTTCCGATGATCTTTTGCATCCTCTTCAATCACAACTACTACATCATTTGACAAAAATTTACTTGAAAGCACAACTGCTGTATTCAAAATACCACCAGGATTATTACGCAAATCAACAATCATCCCTTTGACTTGATTTTTACGAATATCCACAACTGCTTGATTGAATTCCCGAATTGTATTGTCCCCAAATTGCATAATTTTTACATGCGCGATACCACCATCCAAAAATTCTGTCTTCACACTATCTAAGCGAATTACATCACGAATTACGGTAATATCCTGTGTGTCTGTTGTTTCATCCTTAAGTCGAAAAATTCTCAAATGCAATTCTGTCCCCTTTTCTCCACGCATACGCTTAACTGCATCGTCAATTGTCATATCAGATGTGGACTCCCCCTCAATCTCCACGACTTTATCTCCTGCTCTCAGACCCGCTTTTTCTGCTGGAGAATCTTCAAGTGGCGCAACAATTGTCACAATTCCATCTTTCATACCGACCTCTGCACCAATTCCTTCAAAACTCCCTCTGAGTTCTTCACTCAGTTCTGCAAATTGTTCTGGATCAAGAAAGTTTGTATACGGATCTCCCGTTGCAGAAAGCATTCCATTAATCGCTCCGTGAATCATGTCTTCTGCTTTCAGATTGTCATGATCAACGTATTTTTCTTTAACGAGATCCCACACATCCCAAAACAATCCAAAATCAACATTTTCTCCCTCTTTATTTTCTACAATCGCAAGATCAAATGGTACATCTTTTTTTACCTGATCTTTTCCCATGTTAAATCCAATAGCAAAAAACAATGCAGAAAAAAACAATGCAGAAAAAAAGACTAAAACACGTGACGTACCTTTTTTGCTTTTTATACTATTTTGTGTAGTATCTGTATTAATTGTAGCATTTTTATGATCCATAATTGATTTTAAAGCGACTCTGCAATTTCTGGCATTGGTCGATCTTTGTATTTCTTAAAATATTTAATACCACTTGAAATATGTATCCAAGTCAAGCGATTGAACAATAATCCTTTTAATATACCACCTTTTGCACTTCCCTTACCGTAGAAGTGATACATCGTAATTTGTGGGTTGTAACATACAAGAAACCCTTTCTCCCAAAATCGCCGACACCAATCCACATCTTCCATATACATAAAAAACCGACTATCCATCTTTCCCACTTCTTCCATCATACTCCTACGAACAAACATTGCACTACCAATTACCCATTCTACTGGATACGGACCATCTTTTTCTACATCTTTCATTTCAAATCGTTCAAGATGTTTTTGTGCAAATTTCATTTTTCCAAGAAATGTTCGTCGATAAAGAATTGTCAATGGTTGATAAAAACGAAACCGCGTATTTTCATATTTTCCATTAAAATTCTTTTGCTTTGGACCACACAATCCGACATTTTTATGCTCATCCATAAATGCAATAAATTTTTCAACTGTGTGATTTTCCAAAATTGTATCAGCATTGATAAAAAACACATATTCACCTTTCGCCTGATCAATACACGCATTAACCATTGCACCAAATCCCACATTTTCTTTGTGTGGCAAAAAAATTACATCAGAAAAATCTTCGCGCATCATCATCTTTGTATCTTCTTCCGTTGCACTATCAGCCACAATTAATTCATAATCAAAATCAGCACAATGTTTTTGTATTGATTTAATGCAAAGAGAAAGCATCTCTGGATTTTTATAACTTTGTACTGCTATTGAAACCTTCGGCATTAGATTGATTAGAAGCGTATAGATTGCAAAACACATTTCACAATTAAGTGAAGACAAGCACATTTTACTACTTACCGCTACTTTACCTGTTAAATAATATTTGCAAACATCTCACGAATTTTATCATATGTATCACCACGTGGCATGAGAATATATCCCCTTGCATCACCCTCGTGTGAATACAACAGTCCTTCTTCGGAATTTTCAAGCACCTTATGCTCTACTGAGATATCATCACCCATCTTCTGATAAAGATTATAGAATCGCTGCATCTCCCAGAGTTCCATATCTGTATTTGCATTATCTGCAAGTGCGGTGAACATTTCTTGTATTTTACCAAAGTCTGAAAGTATACCAAGTGATAATGCCTTTTGCTTCACTTGACCAATTACCTCTTGTTGCCGTCGTGCACGATCAAAGTCACTAGATGTCGCTCGAGCTCGCACATAACACAACGCCTTTTCTCCATCAAGAATTGACACACCCGCAGGCACTCTGAAAACACCACCACATTCTTCTGTTTCGTTATAACATAATGGATATTGTGCAACAACTTTCCCTCTATGATCAATTTTTGTTTCAAAATTTCCACTCTTCACTGTAAACACTCCTCCATTTGCACCATCACACACTCGCTCTTCATGAAATTGTACTGGCTCAATAAAATCTTCTGAAAGATTCACCTCAACACCACCAAGTGCATCGACAATTTGTTTAAATCCTGCAAAATTTACTTCTGCGGCATAATGCATTTTTTGACCTGAAATATCTTGTAAAATTTGTTTCATCGCCTCCATGCCCTGTCCTTTACCTTCCTTTTCTCCGTAATGATATACTGTATTAATTTTCATGTTATTTGTTGTGCCCGGCATCGTTACATAAAGATCACGAGGAACAGACACCATTGCTGCTTTATACTGATCTTTACCTTCTGCATCCGCATAACGATGAATACTTAATACCATAATCGTATCAGCAAGCGTACCGCCGCCCTCAACACCTTTACCACGCATACCTAAAAGCACAACATTTATACGCCCCTCTTCTTCGCCATCAAGCTTGTTTTCCGTAATTGACAAATTTTTTGCCAAAGACCCTAAAACATTACTATTTGGTGCGACTTTATTAATTATATATGTCACAGCAAACACACCTCCCCCAAGAAAAAGTGTAATAATAATACTTGTAATAATCCACTTTTTCTTACTACGTTTTTTTACAGGCTTTTCCCATTGATTATTATTAAATGGTCCTGATACATTTTGTTTTTTCATGTAACTTGTACATTAAAATAAAAAATAAACCTCAACTTCTTTTATAAAAAAGACTGGTAAATCATGTATAAATCCTTAGCTGATTTATGCCATGAAAATTTTTCTTTTTGCATTGTTGCAATTGTATCAACAGTCTTCCTTATATTATCATTATCCAAAACATCATACAACACTCTTGCACACTGGTCAATATTTTTTGGATCAAAATATTTCACCGCATTCCCAGCCACTTCCTTGTGTGGCGCAATATTACTTGCAATTACCGGTACACCTGCACAAAGTGCTTCTAATATTGGCACACCAAATCCTTCATAAAGAGATGGGAATACAAAAACATCTGCCATTGCATACACTGCACATTTATCTTCTTCATCAATATATCCTGTAAAAATAATACGATTTTTTATATTTACTTTATCCGCAATAATTTTTTCAATCGTTTCATCAAAATTATGTGCTTTTTTCCCTGCAAGAACCAAAAAAGTATCTGGAATTTTATCTGCAATTTGTGCAAATGCCCGAATCACACATGGAATATTTTTTCGTGGCTGCATCGTACCAAGCGTAAGAATATATTTTTGTGGCAAATGATATTTTACACGTATAGTTTCCATATTCACATCATTACATATCATGCTTGATGCATTATGTACTACAAAAATTTTATCCTCTGGCACATGATAAAATTTTATAATTTCCTCTTTTGTAAATTGTGACACAGCAATAATTTTATCTGCACGGCGCAATGACCATGGAATGAGCGTATTAAGAAAAAAAGAATCTTTTTTAGAAATCAAATTTTTATACACACGAAAAGACACATCGTGAATATGTGTCACAATTTTTGTAAATTTTGGCATAAAAATCGGCACAATATACTGCGTGTGGTAAATATCAATTTTTTCTTGACGACAATACTGTGAAACCATCCATCCATTCCACACAAATTTATTACCACTTCCAACTTGCACAATAGTAAAATTTTTCTTCTGTGCAATCCTCAAGCGATTTTTAATTTGTATAATATCTTCTTCAGGCCGATTATCAATCAAAAGGTGATATTCATTGTCACAATCAATATTTGTAAGATGACGCACTAATTCAAAAAACACTACCTCATCTCCTGTGCGTTTTTTGCCAATATTTCGTATATCAATCGCGATTTTCATGTTCTACTTCATTAATTATTTCTTCTCTAAAAATTGTTTTATTTTATCTGTCAATTCATCATAATTCACGATAGTAAAATCCGTTGTATCAACTTCAACTAACTCCCCTTTAATGTGCACTGGTTTAATTTTTCCACCATATCTTTTTACTAATTCATAATTCTTAAAATCCATATGACCTTTATGTCGCTCACCGCTTTCCCATCTGTCTTTTACTCTTTTTACCGTTTCATCTACATCTGCAAAGAAATTAAATTGTAAAAAATTACATGTATACTTTTTAGATAATTGATTCAAAATTGGACTTGCAAATTGACTATCAAAATTTCCCTCTAAAACACATGTCATTCCAGAACACATTAATTGCTCTACAATAACATACATCAACTCAAAACTAGCAGCGCCAAGCTTCTTTCCAAACGCACGATCTGTCATATCAATCGTTTCAAAAAGAACTTCCTTTATAGTGTCTTTTGCAAATACTGGCAACGAAAACTCTGTAGAAATGCGATTTACAAAAAACGTTTTTCCTGTTCCTGGTGCACCTGTGACAATAATAACTTTACTCATAATTACTGCCGAAAAAAAATATAAAATACATCATACAATGATACGCATTATAACATTCTCCACATTAAAAATAAAGAAAAGCAGGATTATGACATTTGTCATAATCCTGCAAAAAATACTACACTAACTCCATTTGAGACACCTCTTTTCCTTCTAACAAACTTTGTGCCATTAATTCACCAAACATACAATGCACATGACCAGTGTCTACTTCTCGTAAACGACACAAACCATTATCCGCTTCTTCACAAATACAGAAAAACTCAATTTCATCAGTCGGTGCATATATAATGTTTCTGCCAATGATGTTTTTTAGTGCGCTCATCACTATCTCCTTGTTTTTTTGATTGTTTTGGTAGTGCTTGCTACAAGCCTACGACAATTTTCGTAAAATTGCAACAAAACCAAAATATACCCACACAAATCCCATGAGTAATCCCGCATTAAACATATTTGGTACAAAAATCGCCACCAATCCAAGTAAAGCAAAAAGTGCAATGCTATTATCCACTACATCACGTGACTTTCGTAAAATATGGAACGTATAGAAAATAATTACAAAGAGCAAAGAAAGAAAAGTGCCTATGCCGAGAATGCCTGAAGCTAATGCAATCTCCAAAAAGATATTACTTGTATTCAGTGACGTGCCTGCCTCATCAGTACCAAGAATCTCACCACCACTCCCCCATCCACGCCCAGTAATTGGTTGTTCTGCAATCGCTGTTATTATTTTTTTGTACACATTTGCTCGTATAGTGATATTTGGATCATCGCGCATCATTTTAAACACATGATGCCCTGCGAGTTCTTCTGCCTGAATTTCTTCTAAATCAATATGACGACATTCGTATTCATCCAAAACTCCAATATTCGAGATATGACCCATGTCAATGAGTGTCTTCTGCGACGCATTTGAAACACATGATACTGTAATCTCTTGATCACCTGTTCCCGTGCTTTGTACACGATTACCTAATTCAAATATCGTCAAATCAAAAGTAAGCACTAAAAAAATACTACACACAACCAAAGATCCATTCCACAAAACATGTCTCAAGAAAAGTTTATATCTTTTTTGTACAATCAACACTAAAAAATACACACAAAATACCACACCTGCTCCAAGCCACGCACTACGCGCCACAGTCAATATAAGTGCAATTGAGATTAAAAGCATTATACTATACAATACAACATCACAAAATTTCCTTATATGTTTTTGTTTTGCATTGTAATATAAATACGAAAGATATACTGCAAGCACAAAAACGAAATAAAATCCAAGCCAATCAGGTTCTGCAAAAGTTGCATTTGGTCTTCCGGGCATAATTTCCATATGCAACCAACCCACTGCAAAAAAAATATTTTGTGCGATTGCATATGCACCAATTACACCACCACTTGATATGATAATCGGCATTAATTCGATAATATTTGTTTTTTCTGTGACAAAAAACCGAGTTACAAAATACAATAATCCAAATGTACAAAAAATTACTGTTTGCATCCATACATGTTGTGAAATATCTGTACACACAGCACTTATAATGCCCGAAAACAAAAAAAGTGTAATAACAGTGTCAAAAATATTCCATACAAACTTCTCACGTATATCAGGACGAACAACTGTCACACCAATCATTCCTAAAGTCATAAAAACAGCCATCGCCTGATATGGCCGTACAGAAAAGTCAAACATTTCTGGTGCAATGCTAATAATTTCCAAAGGTAATAAACCCACAAACAATGCAAAAATCATGATTGGCCGATATAATGTCAATCCAAATACTACAATACAAAATATAATAAACACCCAAAATGGCACATGAGTTACATACCCCATGTGATACAAAAAAATCAACATGCCCAAAATAGCTACATTGATAACTGTTAGTATTTTTGTATATTTTACTGAAAAATTCATACGTATATCACACTATGAATTAACAACATTAAACACATCCTTCACAAAACTGCACCACGAAAACTCTTTTGATCTTTCTTTGCCCTCTAAGCTCATCTTAACGAGAAGGTTTTTATCCACAATAGTATCTGCAATCTTATTGCATAAATCCTCATCATCATGATCTGCATATACTGCTGCATCCCCACTCACCTCATAAATACTTGTATCACGTGCTGTAATCACAGGTGTGCCTACACTCATTGATTCCAGTACTGGCATACCAAATCCCTCATAAAGTGATGGATAAATAAACACTTTTGCACCCTTATAGAGTGCAGGAAGATCTTTTTGTTCGACAAATCCCAATATAACAACATCATCAACAAGATTCAAATCCAAAACAATTTGTTCTACATCGATAATTAGCGGTGCAAGTTCTGGCATCAGTTTTCCAGAAACAACAAGTTTTGGTACATCTTCATTTCTTTCTTTTAATTTTTTATATGCACGAAGTGTTCGATCTACATCTTTTCGCATTTCCAATCCACCGCCTGTATAGAGATAATTCCCTTTCTCTAAACCATATTTTTTCATTACACGATTCAAATCCTTCTCAGAAACATCATCTGCAAAAATATTATCCACTGCGATCTTTGACACAAATGTTTTATATGCTTTTACATTGAGACGTAATTCTAGATCAACTTTTGTATGTTCAGAAACTGTAACAATTTTATTTGCTGCATAAATTCCTTTTTCTACTTTTGCCCAATAGATTTTTTTACGCAAATTATTGAGATATTCAGGAAAAATTTGTGGAATAATATCATGTACAATCATAACATGCTTCATATCTGTATAGTGAATAACTGTTGCTGATTGATAAAGACTGATGAGCACATCACATTTATTCTTATGAGCTTTACGTGGTAAATACCATTTTTCCCACAATAACTTTCGAAACAAATCATCACGTTTATACCATGGCAAAAAAGTCTCCTCTACAAAATTCCTTGGCCATTTCACACCGCTCTTTTCTTCTGTATAGATAATAAATTTATAATTCTTTAAAGATTTTTCACTTCTTTCTAAATTAACAAGTGTTTCGAGAAAATGCGTCGTCACTTGACCGATACCTGTATTTGGTTTACGTAAAAAAGATGCGTTAATTCCAATATTCATAATAACCCCCTAAAAAATAATAAAAAATTTTCACACATGTCCATCATACTGAATACATTCATTATACTATGAAGCCACCCAGTATTCAAAGAAGTAGTGTTGCATATTTTTGCAATTTATGCAAAATACAGTATTATATACTGAAGTGATATTTTTAATGAAAACTCTATGAAAAAGCAAACTGTTGCAGTAATCGGCCTTGGATATGTCGGCCTCCCCCTTGCAATTCGTGCACGAGAAAAAGGATTTAACGTAATTGGCATTGAACTTGATGAAAAAAAAATTACACTCATCAACAAAAAAAAATCTCCAATTGAAGAAAAATATCTCTATGAAAATCTTCCCAAATTTCCTATCACTGCAACATCAGATGAATCACAAATCAAAAAAGCTGATATCGTCTTAATTTGCGTACCTACACCTGTAGACCAATATTATAACCCAAACCTCAAACCCGTACGCCATGCCTGTGAAATGGCTGCAAAAAACCTTAAAAAAGAAGCACTTGTTATCCTTGAGTCAACAGTAAATCCTGGAGTGTCTGAAGAAATTGTTCGACCAATTTTTGAAAAACAGGGTTTTGCAGTTGGTAAAGATGTGTTTATTGCACACTGTCCAGAACGTATCAATCCTGGTGATTCTAAATGGAATGTTACAAATATTCCTCGTGTCGTTGGCGCATTTACCAAGAAGGGACTTAAAAAATCTGTCGACTTTTATGAAACAATTGTTGACGGTGAAATTCGACCAATGAAACATATTCGTGAAGCAGAAGCCTGTAAAGTTGTGGAAAATTCATTTCGTGATATTAATATCGCTTTTGTCAACGAACTTGCAAAATCATTTGAACGTCTTGACATCGATGTAAAAGATGTAATCGATGGTGCTGCGACAAAACCATTTGCCTTTATGCCACACTATCCTTCTTGCGGAATTGGTGGACACTGTATTCCAGTTGACCCCTACTATCTCATTGAACGTGCAAAACGTGCTGGTTTTGACCACAAGTTTCTTCGTACATCGCGAGCAATCAATAATTCCATGCCTAGCTGGACAGTTGAGCTACTTCAAGATGAACTTAACCAAGTTAAATTACCTCTCAAAGGAACAAATATCGGTCTTCTTGGTATTGCGTATAAAGCAAATGTAGATGATGATCGTGAATCACCATATTATGATATTGAAAAATCTCTGAAAAATCATGGTGCTAAAGTGCACTCATTTGATCCACATGTAAAAAATAAATCTTCTTGCAAAACACTAGAAACACTTCTCAAAAGATCAGATGCTCTTGTCCTTGTAACAAATCATGGAGAATTTGATAAAATTGATGGTGCATTTCTCAAAAAATACAATATCAAAGTAGTTGTGGATGGAAAAAATGTCCTTAATAAAAAAGACATCACAAAAAACAAGATTCGTTATAAAGGCATAGGACGATAAAATCTTACATAAAAAAATAAAAAAACTGGTTTTGCGTTACAAAACTGGTTTTTTGTAATAATATCCTGATGAAAAATAAGAGGTTGAAACTGTAAGAACTTTTAGTCATATAGTCATCACATTCTATATAGTAAACATCATCTGAAATGCGGCCTCAAAAACATGCACTGACATATACAAAATACTATTTTGTCAAGCATCTATACTCGTGTACAATAATAGACAATACATATTAAATACTGTATAGTATTTTGATTGGTTATGGTGAGTATTTATATTGTATTAATATCACTATTAAATAAACAAAATATATGAAATTAATTATAAACATTCCAGCATACAACGAAGCACAGGTTATTGGAAAAACAATCCAAAATATCCCACGTTCTTATGACGGCATCGATGAAGTGCTCATCCAAGTTATTGATGATGGATCACATGACGGCACAGCTGACATTGCTCGTGAAGCGGGTGCTGACATTGTCGTTGTACACAAAACAAACCGTAAACTCGGTTTTGCTTTTAATTCTGCTGTTCGTAGCGCACTCAAAAATGACGCTGATATCATGGTAAATATTGATGCTGATGGCCAATTTGATTCTAGTGAAATTTCACATTTTCTCACTCCTATTCTCAAAGGTGAGGCTGATATCGTTATTGGTGATAGATTTACCAGTGGTAAAGCTGATGGTATTCCGTTTATCAAAAAATTCCTTAATACATTTGCAGCTCACATTGTCGGAGAATTTCTTGATGTAAAAATTGATGATTTAACATGTGGATTTCGATCACATAGCCGTGAAGCACTTCTGCGACTCAACTCTGTAACAGGATTTACTTATACACAAGAAACGATTATTGACGCCATTGGAAAAAATCTCAAATTAAAATGGATTCCTGTAAACGTCCAATATTTTCAAAATCGAAAATCACGTATTGTAAAAAGTGTATGGAGATTTGTAAGCAATAGCACAAAAATCATCATTAAAGCTGTGCGAGATGTGCGTCCAATGAAATTTTTTGGCATTCCTGGTCTTTTTTTGATATTTATCTCTCTTATCATTTTTGGTTTTTTCCTCCACCTTTACCTTTCAACATTTAAAATCACTCCCTATTACAATTATCTCCTAACTTCTACAATACTTTTTCTTATTGGCTTACAATTCCTCGTTTTTGCTTTAATTGCTGATATGATTAAAACAAATCGGCAATTGACAGAAGAATTAATGTACCGCATGCGTAAAGAAAAATACAACAAAAAATCATAAATATATAACTATATGCATGTTTCATATCTACATGGTGTTTCATTTTAGGACAAAACCCTAATCTCAAAAATAACTCGACCATATGTTCCATACAAAACAACACAACAAAAAATTGAAAATCCTTTTCATCTCACGAGCATATCCCCCAATCATTGGTGGTATAGAAAATCAAAATTATGAATTATCTGTTTGGCTTCCAAAAATTACACCAACTAAGACAATTGCTAATACACATGGGAAAAAAACACTTCCTCTTTTTCTTTTGTACATATTAATCATTCTTCCATTCATATCTCACAAATACGATGTAATACTTCTTGGCGATGGTGTGCTTGGCATTGCATCATGGTGGACAAAACTTTTTCACAAAAACAAAAAATTCGCCTGCATTGTTCATGGACTCGATCTTACATATAAAAATAATTTCTACCAAAAGTGGTGGGTGCAAAAATTTATCCCTACATGCGACAAACTTATTGCCGTTGGTAATCAAACAATCACAGAAGGTATAAAACGCAATATTGATAAAAGCCTTTTCACTTTTATCCCAAATGGCATACATCCAGAAAAATTTATACACGATGAGATTTCTCACGATGAGATTTATAATATTATTGGTGAAAAATATAAAGACAAAAAACGCATTCTCACATTTGGTCGTTTAGCAAAAAGAAAAGGTGTAGCATGGTTTATCCGAAATGTTCTTCCAAAACTTGATAATAATTATATTTATATTGTCGCTGGTGATGGTATCGACAAAGAAAACGTACAAACTGCCATCAAAGAAAAACATCTCGAGGATCGTGTGGTTCTACTTGGTATCGTATCCGATTCTACTCGTGAAACACTGTTTGCTGGTTCAGATATACTTGTCCAACCAAATATCAAGGTTGCTGATGATATGGAAGGTTTTGGAATCAGCGTAATCGAAGCAGGTGTTTCTGGTCTTCCAGTGCTTGCTGCACGCCTTGAAGGTCTCAAAGATGCAATTACTGATGGCAAAAATGGCATACTCATTAAATCAGAAGATGCAATTGCATGGAAACAAAAAATTGAAGAAGTATTCGACGATAATTTTGATAGAAAAATTTTTGGACTACAAGCACGTGCGTACATTGTAGAAAATTTAAGCTGGAGAAAAATCTCTCGCAGATATCTTGATATCCTCTCGCAAATATAAAAAAGGTTTGTATTTTTACAAACCTTTTTCTCAGTTTCATCTTCAATTCTTTGTCAACATAGTAGCAAAGAAAAATTTATGATATTCTTTTTCAACCTGTTTTATATTGTCATCAATCTCTTTTCGAATATCTGAAAAATAAAATGCTTTTATCGGCAAAAAATAAAATTCATCTATTGTGCCAAGAAAACAAATTAATTGTGTGCTATATTTGCTAATGTCTGCATACATTTTATATCGTTCAGATAGTATGTGAATTTTTTTTCTCACAGTAGTAATACAGTTCTGATCATCGCCACAATTCCTGATAATATCTTCAAATTCTTGATATAAAACATCTACATTTAGTCCTTTGTCCATAAGATCACGATGTAATCTAATCATATACACATCAATTGCATGACTAATAAATAAATTTATCACCACTTCATCCCTGATCTTACGCATTACATACCGAACTAAAAGACAAAAAAGGACACTTGCCAAAACACCGAGTAAAACAAAAAACAATATTGAAGATATTATAATACCTTGCATACACACCTCCTCCTTAATATATGCTACAATTAATAATGATAAAGAACTAGATGAAAAATCATTGTACAACATATACAAAAATAGTCAATAATGCCTATGATAGGAATATTTTTTAATGAACAAATCATATTTATCGCTATTACATCTTTTCTTCTCTTTATGCCTGGATGGCTTTTTCTTCTTGCATTTTTTCATCGCAAACAATTTGCACCACTTGAAAAATTTGTACTCGCTGTACCAATGAGCTTTGTTATCACAACTTTGGCAATTATCATCACAAATGCCTGTGGATTTGCCTTAACACAAACAACATTAATTTCTGTTTTAGGTGTTGTTTTAGCACTTCTTTGTTTTGGTATATTTCGAAAGAAAAAAGAACTTAAACACAATACAAATCAAATATTTACATTTACTAAAAAGCAAGCAATATTAATCACAATATTGATTGTCTTCACAATTGTAATAAAAGGCACATTTCTCATAAATGCAATATTTCCTACTGCAACAGATCTCGGCCATCACATGTTCTGGGTTGAAAAAATTACAAAAGAACAATCACTTCCAGAATACAAAAAAACTGAAATACTCGTTAAAAATGATGAAATATTTCTTTCAAAACCAAAACCTATTGCTGATTTTATCGTAGGAGAACACGTTATTTTTGCTACAATTAAAACATTTACTGGTCAAACAACTGTAAGTATATTTCCTTCCCTTATACTTTTTATCATCAACATCTTCACAGTACTCATGATATTTATACTTACACGACAATTAACCAGTACATATACACATGGAGATATTGTATCAATTTTTTCCTTGCTTTTTACTGGACCATTGTGGGCAATTAGCGGTGCTGGTGCAAAATTTGTCAGTGGTGGTGTAATCGGCAATATTATTGGAAATTTATTAATTCCAACAATAATTTATTTTCTCTATCGTGCTTTTTGCGAAAAAAAACCCACATTACTCATCCCTGCAATCATAACGGCAACCGCTCTTGCTTACACACATCATCTCAGTACGTTCATATTTGGTTATATATTTATCTTTAGCATCATAACATTTATTATTTTTCAAAGGAAAGGACTTAGAGGATATAAAAATATTTTTTTGCTAATTAAAAACTATTATATCATTCCTTTGCTTATCATTGTCATTGCATCACTCTTTTTTCTTCATCCTCCCTCCTATCTCAATGGTGAAACTGTTTCTTCTTCTGTTGGAGCTCCGAGCAAATCTACACGCACAGGAATTCATTTTAATCAGATGATGTACATGCTTGGAGAGACACGATTTATACTTGGTCTTATTGGCTTTTTTGCAGTTACTGGATTTATGTCCTTATGGCGATATGGCAAACTTGATCACATCGACAAAAAACACTATCCAGTCAATATTTATGCTGGATCACTTATCTTAGGGTGGTGCGGAGCGCTTCTTGGTATGAGCATGTTCCCACATATCCTTCAAGTTAATATTATTTCATCACGTATTGCCACATATAGTGCATTTCCTCTCGCAATTCTTTCCGCTTTTTCTCTTGTATGGCTTGGCACAACACTCCTACGAAACAAAGATAAAAGATTTTTCATTCCACAAGGTATCATATTGACATTTTTTTTCATCACACTTACATATGCATTTGCCACAGGCATGCGTGACAATTCCACAAGCATGAATGACATGCCAAAAACGAATAGCGCTCTTCAAACATTTCACGCTGGACATTACGCCAATAAAGCTTTTGGCAAAAATGCTGAAAATAATGATTATTGGATGATTAAAGATCATAATTACATTACAGCAGATACATGGCTTAAAGTATTTTTTGCTCATGATTATTCTTATCCATTATCCCGCAGTTATTTTAAACGTTATGAGACCAATCCAAATCGTGAACGTTGCACACTGCACATGATATCTTCCCCAGAATCCCCTGAAGCACAAAGTTGCTTCACTAATCTTTCAACTAAAATCATACTTGTCAACACAGAACAAGATGCTTCCCAATTTTTACATTCTGAAAACTTTTATCGCATCTATCAAAACAATGAATTAAGTCTTTTTGTAAGAAAATAGCACTTTCTTTACAAAAACAATTATCATTTCACACACCATTTATTACCTGCTAATTTTCAAAAAAATGAAATCACAATACATTATTATTACTATAACAATCATCACGCTCGTCATCAGTATATTATTTTTATTTTATACTGAGCAAAAACAACGCAAAGACAGTCAAGATTTTTGGAGTATTTATTTTGTGGATCCTATCGGAAGTGATAACGCATTTATCATTGACAATGCATCTAAAAAGAATCTTTTTATTTATAAAGTACACTCCAAAGAAAAAGAATTAGAATCTAATGACATCCCATTAAATAACGGTGAGCAAAAATTAATAAAAGTAGAAAATAGCAAAAATATCAAACCAATTACCATCACAGTTACAGATGGCGAAACAGAAAAAACAATTGAAAAAAAATAACACTGTACAAAATATTATTTTGTACAGTGTTCGTGTCTATCTTTTATTTTTGCAATAAGGATGTTACCTATCATTACAATAGGCCAAAAACTGACACATGAAAGAATGAAGATACCTACGAAAGGATTCATGTTTATATCAAAATATTGTACTGTCATATAAAAAGGTATCCCAAACAATGTTCCGAATGCACATATGATAATACTTCTCTTGTATAAATGAATTAGTATTTCACTTTTCAGAGATTTTACAAAGCTTAGCTTTATCCATCCAACAAAAATAAACAATATACCACAAAAAACTCCAAACACACCTGCTTTAACAAACGCTATGATATCCATTTCTTCCTCCTTTTTCTTAAAAATGTATGCTAGGATACTATTATAAAGAACAATTAACCATTATTGTACAATTTCAATAAAATGTCAACATCTCAATCACGCAAAAAAATTCTTTTTATCACACGTCCACTCTCTCCGCCGTGGGATGAAGCAAGTAAAAATTTTGCCTTTGATCTTGCAAAAAATGTTACAGATCACGATATTACAATCCTTGTGGACAAAAAAATTTCCAATACACCCGAGCATATCACGCAAAAAAAGATATATACACAAAACCATTTTTCTCTTTCGCAAAAATTACGTCTTGTGAATTATCTGCGAAAAAATAGTGATGATTTTGATGTCATTCACCTACTCTTTACACCAACAAAAATCAATAGTTTTGTGATAAAGATGCTTCTCAAAAATAAAAAAGTAAAAGTTGTACAAACCATTGCAACTGTGCGTGATGATTTGTATTCTACAAAAGATTTGAAACACATGTTTTTTGGTGATGTGCTTGTAATGTATTCCCAATGGGGACAAAAAAAATTACGCAATCTCGGATTTACAAATGTATATCACATTTATCCTGGTATTGATTTGAGTAAATATATACCAGAAGAAAAAAATTCTGCACTTATGGAAAAATGGAAAATTTCTTCAAAAAAAAAGATTGTAACATATTCTGGAGAATATGTCCGACTTGGAGCAACGGATATGATTGTCGATGCTTTCATAGATTTATGGCAAGATAAAAAAAATTATGATATCCTCTATCTCTGTAACTGTCGTGTAAAAAATGATTTAGATGCGTCAAAGAAAAAAGAAGTACAAAAAAAATTTGCATTAGCAGGACATGCAAACAAGGTTGTATTTACTGACACAGTCTACGATATGAATGCCATATATAACCTTTCTGACATTATCATCTTTCCTGTAGAAAATATGCGTGGTAAATTTGATGTGCCACTTGCAATGATAGAGCCGTATGCATGCAAAAAACCAGTAATCGCATCAGATCTTCCCCTATTCAAAGAGTTTTCTAGTCCCGAGATCAATGCTATAATACCAAAAGCAAATTCTGACGCATTAAAAAATATGATTTGTGAACTAGTAAATAATCCAGAAAAATGCACAAATCTTGGTGAAAATGCATTTGCATTTGCACACAAAACATTTAATATAACTCAGACAGCAAAACAATATGGACAAATCTACAAAGAACTATAAGAATAACATAAAAAAAATCACCGAACATCAGTTTGATTTTCAAACAGACAAAATGGATGTACCGGCACGGTTTTTCATGAGTGAAGACTTGCTGCCAGACACAGAGACATTTGCAAAAGCAGAAGACATCGCATCAAACAAAGACACACTCTTCAAGCGCACAGTCGCCATGCCAGATGTGTGCTCAAAACCTGGACGCAAAAACGCATCCGGCACAACAATTGTCTCAGAAAAATACATCCTCCCACAAGTCAATGACTCCGACCCAAACTGTGGGATGCGCCTCCTCAAAACCAGTCTCACAGAAAACAACATCGGCGAAGAAGACATTCACATGCTTTTTAATCAACTCGTGCAAGATGTCCCAACTAAAAAATTTATCGGCACAAAAGCACCGTTTGATGTCGTCACTGATATTTGTCGCAAAGGCACTGTTGCTGCAATTGATCACTTTGGCATCAAAACAAAAAATGAACTAGAAAACACACAGTGTGGCGGTAATTTCCACAACAGAGAATTATCTCGTCAAGACATCTTTGATGTCATCCCAAAACTCTATCTCCACTTTGCAAAATATCGCCTCGGCATACTCGGTGCTGCTGGCAACCATTTCCTCGATATGATGAAAGTTACTGATATTGTGGATGTAGAAAAAGCAGAAAAAATGGGTATCAAAAAAGGACAATACCTCTTTATGGTACACACTGGCTCTGGCATACTCGGACAATACACGATGTACACACACACAGCAAAAAAACGCGAACATCTCTCACAAGCGCTCATGGTGACACTCGGACGCATGACATTTAATACACGCAAAAAAGATGTATACAAAAAAATGCAAGCAGATATCAAAAAACACATGTCACATGATGATTCTCTTCTTAAATTTAACGGTGACGGACCAGATGGTGAGATGTACATGACAGCTCGTGCAGCTGCATCAAACTTTGGCACAGCAAACCGTGCCATCATCGCGCACAATGTATCAAAAGCAATCAAAAAAACACTCGGACGTGATCCGGAAATGGACCTTATTTATGATCTCCCACACATTTCTATCACACAAGAAAATCACTTTGACACAGATGTCTGGGTACACCGTTCAAACACATCCCGTGCCTACGGACCGAGCAAAATGACGCACCACCCTCTCTACAAAGAAATTGGTGAACCGGCATTTATCCCATCATCAATGAGCACAGATGCCTACATCTGTGTCGGCACAGACAAAAACACAGAAAGCTTCTATTCCGCACCACACGGTACAGGTAAAGGCACAAATAAAAACGAAAAAGAAATCACCAACAAAGACGAACTCTTCCAAAAAATGGAAGAAAAAGGCGTCAAACTCTACAACGCCCAATCCTCCATCGTCATCAACCAAGACTCCGCCCGCTACAAAGACATCTCTCGCGTCATCGAAGGCGTCGAAGACAATGGCATCGGACACGTCGTTGCTAAAATGCGTCCGGTGAGTGTGATTATGTATTAAAAAACTCTTGAGAAAAATAAAAAAGCAACTAACTCATTGAGATTAGTTGCTTTGTTGAATTTGAACGTATATTTTTTATACAAAGCCACTCTTATGGCACTTGTATATATTCATATCGATACTCTGGGGAGAGAAATGACGCAATATATATGATATCATCAAATGTAATCGCTCGAAATTGCTCAATTTCTTCCTGAGCAGAAATGATACGTCTACTATTAGCAATATCGCTCATTGTTCTATTACGCAACCCTTCCCCATTAACATCTATCATTTTTAAATTTTGAATAAACGCCTCCTTTATTTTATCAAAAAGTTCTTCTTTTTGATTAATGTTGTTAATAACATTCTTCACGATATCAGAAATTACTCTTTCAGCACCGAACTCTACCCATCCTTCAAATGTAATTTCTGTAAAATACCCTAAAAACCTATCGAATGACGCAAAATTATATGTTACACCTCTTTTGCCACGAACCTCCTTAAAAATCATGTCATTTAACATTTCTCTCAATATAAGCACTACTAGCTGATTCGGCATATGTGGCACTTTACCTGCATTTCTATACAAGCAACGATCAATAGCACGAATACCATGTTCAGACATACACATCTTTCTGCATGTCTCTCTTAAGGGATGTACAGAGGTAACTGAATTTGGGATTTCTGTACGAAAATATGTACAGCTTTGTCCAAAATCTGATTTTCCTATAATTTCAACAACCTGATCACATGGCAAACCCGTTACAACGACCAAGCTCATATTTGATGGAACGTAATACTCATCATAAAAATCCTGTAAAACAGATTGACTCATCTCATTTAAAGAACTTACCGAACCTAAAATCAGATAAGGTTTTGCAAGATTAAAACCATCAAAAACAACAGTATTTTGATGCAAAATTTCATCATAGAAACACTGTACCGTGTGCCTATCATGCCATTCTTGTATGATAATATCACGCTCTTCTTCAATATGTTTAATCAAATTTGATCCTAACAACATATCTGAAAAATACTGCAAACCACTTTGCAAATGTATTACATTTGCAGGAATTTTAAACGTATACCTCGCATCAAAAATTCTTGTTGACCCGAAATCACATCCACCTCCAAGGTGTTGAAAAAAATATTCCATATCCTCTAGGGACACTGGAGCATTTTCAGAAACAAGATGTTCTACAAAATGCGCCACGCCATCTCCATCACTCGGATCATGAAATGAGCCTGCATGTACAATACAACCAAGTTTTATCCATGGCTTACCTGACCAATGACTAATAAAAATTTCTAACCCATTTGCCAGTACAAATTTTTTGAAATCTGCATACGGATCCCACATATTCTCTCTCCTCCTATATATATTTATGTTAATGTTCTTTATCCCTTGTTGATTATACAAAAAATCACACAACCAACAAAAAAATATATCATGAAACAACTATATTGTCAATGGTAAAATTCTCCTCAAAATGCTATACTAAAAAAATGAAAATCATTAGTATCTCTGGGCTTGATGGGTCTGGGAAAAGTACACAAATAGAGAAATTGCGGGCGCATTTTGAAAAAAATGGCAAAAAAGTGTTGTATTTTCATGCGGTGCAGTTTTCTGTTGCGCATGTGTTAAATGCAGGCAAAAAGAAAAATGCCGACGGCAAGACAAAAGACGTGTCGCAGGCATCGTGGGGAGCGATTTTTTTGCGCAAAGTGGCACTGTTGATTGATGTGATTCGTTTTCGTTTTTTTGTGAAAAAAGTGGCTAAGACACATGACTACTTGCTCACAGATCGGTATTTTTATGACATAATTGTTAATATTTCGTATTTGCAAAAAAAGACATATCACCCGTTTT
Organism: Candidatus Moraniibacteriota bacterium; assembly: GCA_002747515.1. GTDB lineage: Bacteria > Patescibacteriota > Minisyncoccia > Moranbacterales. Next base: position 24,173 of record PDPP01000019.1, on the reverse strand, counting down.
TTTTTCATTGGATTACTGTACCAGACAAACGATTTTTTCTCAGTGTCAATCCCGAGTACATCATGATGCGTGACAATCCACCAGCACAAGGCCATGACTATCTCGTAGCAAAAAACGACCTTTTTCACAACGCTTTCAACACATATCATTTGACAGTCATTGATGGTAGCAAATACGTTGACGTTGTCTTTGCTGATATTTTGCAAAAAATTCGCAATTAGCAGTCAAAAAACTCTGCTCATTAGCTATTTTCTAAAAAATATGTCCAAACTTAAATATTCATTTTTTATTCTTGCAATAGCAGAATTCATATACAATATTTCTAGCTACATAATCAATATGGGACTTGGTCGCATGCTCAGTGTATCTAGTTATGGTCGATATTCTCTTGTGGTTGGATTTACAACTATGATTATTATTTTGGTTGGACGTGGCGTACCAACTGCAATGGCAAAACGCATCAGCGAACACATCGGTGATTGGAAAAAAATTCGATCAATTCGCAATGCATCCGCACGAATCCAATTCCTCATAATTTGTACATTAACTGTTATTTTTTATTTTTCATCACCGCTTATTGCACATGCCTTTAACGATATAACTCTTACACCTCTATTTCGCATTAGTGCATTTGTAATTCCTGCTTTTGCTCTTTCCTCTTTTCATGTACTCTATTTCAATGGCCTAAAATTTTTCAAAGCAATGACTATAATGAAAATGACACGAGGTGTTTTTCGCATTGTATGGATTTTAGGACTTGCTTATACGCTCAAGCTAGAAGGTGCTCTTTTTGGCTCTATTATAGCACCATTGAGTGTTTTTTGTGTTGCACTCGTCATTGAATATTTATTTATTAAAAAAAATACAACAAATCCTATAAAAAAATTGGAAAAATATCCATGGAAAAACATTATTTCATATGCTAGTGGATTCATTGTGTTTTTGGTATTTTATGAATTTTATATTCGTTTTGATATGTATATTATCAAATCACTCACTGGCAGTGATTACTATACAGGACTGTACAATGCCGCTTTTACGGTTGCACTCATTCCGTATTTTGTAATGTTTGCCCTCACATTCATTCTTTTTCCGACCATGTCCGAACTCACTAAGAAAAAAGATTTCACAAACATTAAAAAAACACTTGTACACGTACTCACTTTTCTTTTTTCCCTTCTCATTCCTGCTGTTATAATCATGGCAATTATGCCAGAATTTCTTATTACTTTTTTCTTTGGTCAGAAATTTATTGCAGCAGCACCACTTATTCCTCTTATGACAGGTGCAACAATATTTATTACAATATTTTATGTTCTTGCATCCGTTTTTAATGGAGCTGATATGACACGTGTACCAGCTATAATTACAGCTATAGCACTCATATGTGGGTTTAGTGCAAATATGATTTATCTTCCTATTTTTGGCATCACAGCAACGGCAATTATTTTTTCTTGTACAGCAACATTTATGGGACTCACATCATTAGTTATGATGTACATCACCTTTTTTAGAAAACATACAAAAAATAAAAAATAAATTTATAAAATACAATGACATATTTCAGTGGAAAAATTTCTCAAGATCTCACATATCTTTATATTAGTAGAGCAATTGTTTACTTTTCAAATGGTTTTTTTTCGATGTTTTTTCCAATATTTCTCTACAAAACTTTTTCAGAAAATCTGAATTCTGTGTTATTTTTCTATCTCATCGGTGCACTGCTTTGCCTTATTCTTTATCCGCTTAGCACAAAACACATTGAAAAATTCAATCTCAAAAATGCACTCTTCATCGCAACAATTGCAAATATATTCTTTCTCCTCACGATGAGTATCACAACAAAAGAAAACATTCACAACACAATTATCGTGGCTATATTTTTTCTTACAATTTTTCGTTTATTTTATTGGCTCCCATATCATACAATATTTACCACATTTTCAGATCAAAAAAATCGCATGCGCGAAGTAAGCGCATTTATGGCAACAATGCATTTAATTGGTATTATTACTCCACTTATTGCAGGTATTATCATTTCAAAAACATCTTACCAAACATTGTTTATCTCAGGATTATGTGTGTATGCATGTTCCCTTTTCCCACTTATATCACTTTCCAATGTCTTTGAAAAATACTCATGGACATATTTTGAAACATGGAAAAACTTATGTGCAAAAAAATATCGACCAGCAATGATTGCATATTTTGCAGATGGTATAGAGTCTGGTATTGGAATAGTCATTTGGCCAATCTTTGTGTATAGCATATTACATGGTGATTATATATCCATTGGAGCAATTTCTGCTGCAACAATTAGCATCACTGTTTTATTAGAACTAATCCTTGGAAAATATGCTGATAGCAAAAGAAATAAGAAAGATATGCTTAAAATTAATTCTATCTTGTATGCATGTGGTTGGATTGCAAAAATATTTATTGTCACAGGATTTCATATTTTCATCATTGACGCTTATCACAAAATTACAAATGCCCTATCAAAAGGAACATTTAGCGCAATTACTTATGATATCTCAGCTGATCACGGCCATTATGTTGATGAGTTCACTGTCATTAAGGAAATGGCATTAAATTGCGGTCGTATCGTCCTCTACGGTTCAACAATTACCCTCGCCTCTTTTATCAATATTGAATGGACATTTCTCATTGCAGCAATTGCTACGCTCTCTGTAAACACAATCCGTCTTCAAAAATCACAAATACATCATTAACACATTTATCACAAACTTTTTTCATCAATCTATATATCATTATTTTTCTGTAAAAAAATATCCCGTAACATAACTTGTGATTTTCTTTTGAGGACCTCCAAAATGAGTAGAATTTTTGTTATTTAAAAGAGTAAATTGCACACCTGTTTTTTCAGAAAAAAATCCTTCCAAAAATGCTATGCACGCTTTACAATCATTTTCAATAAAATTTATGCTATCTCTATCTCCATTAAAGACCTGTTGAATTGATTCTATACTTTTTTGATCAACACGCTCTACTTCTTTTGCATTATTTCTTCCATGACTAAAATCTGAACTGATAACGAACAAACTATTTCCACCATCTATCTTTTGTAATTCATATCCTAAACGAAAAACACTATCAAGATGCGCATCTTGACGTACAAGCATTGGAACAATTTTTGCATCAGGATGAAATTGAGAAATGTACGGCAAAAGCGCCAGCACAGCATGATCATGATAAAAAGGATTCCATGTGATTTGTACTATATCATTTTTATTTAATTGATTTATCATTTTCTCATCAGCAAAAACCTCTTTATCGCATATTTTCCAACTTGCATCACACACAGCCACCGTAAATTTTTCTTGAATTAAACGATTAAAATGATCTGGTCCCACCAAAAATATTCTGTCATATTTTTGATTTACTGTCGCACTAAAAACCTCTTCAATCATCTCTTTAGCAAGTAAGTGATGTGGCACAATAATTGCTGTAATTTCTTTGGAAACAGGCCGTTTTTGTGTTAAAGCAATCTCCTCACAAACAGAAACATTATTCAATTGACGTAAATCAATCATCTTTTTACAAGAACGTACTGTATCAACTTCTGGAATTACTAGCTCTTCCTCACTATATGATGTACCCAATACCCACCACAAAAAGCCCGCACCAGCAATCCACATAATTACTGAAACAATAATTACTTTTTTGCAAAAATTACTCATTTATTTAACAAGTGATTTATTCCATTCATCCATTTGTGGAACTTTTTCTTTTTCTTGATATACCCAATTACGCCACACTTCATCTGTCAACCTTTTTCCAATTGGATGTGTAAATTCGTGATAAGAAAATACCAACCCTTTTGTCAATCTCACACCATTTGTATCTTTTACTGCAACGTAAATATAATTTGGTATGCCAGTTGCCTCATAAAGAATTTGACCTCCCGGTACATCAGTATGTACATCAGCAATAAGAGCAGAACGTGCATTGTTTTCAGTCGTCGTTTCATTCACAAAAAATGGTCGCAGTATATTTGACAATCTTCCTGCTTCATTTCGCAATCGTTCAAAATCCTTATCAGAAATCTGTTCATTTTGCAATTGTGCAACAGCAATTTTTCGAAAAAAAGTCAATGACTTTATAAATTCTTTATTTCTACTCTCCATACCTTGATCCAATACGCCCGCATTTTTCAATCCCTCTGTTGATAATTTAGTTAATCCAATTAATCGATCAAAAAATACAATATTTGGTTCAACATATCCCTTTGGCACAGGAGGTATTTCTCCTTCTTCTGGACCACCGCCACCCATTTCTGCATAAGATTGTTTTGCATATAAAAGAGTGTCGTGTTTTAATTCGGTCCATGAACTAGCTGCGCATTGTAAATTCTTCTTTTTCCAATTATCGTTTTTAACAAACATCGGAAAACCTTCCACATTTTTTGTACCATTATCCAGCAAAGAATTAATTGTATAAATCCAACTCCAATAAATATTTTGTGTCCATTGTTCAACTGATACTTCTTCAAATGTAGATTGCAAGTGCGACATCTTATTTGCTAAAACATTTTTTGAATTAGGTGCTTCTGTAGCAATCCATTGATTCATAATTGGTTTTGCTGTTTGATCTCCCATAATCTGAAAAAACATCATTGCTGTAGGTGTACTCGGCAAAAATTCTCCCGTCTCTGGATCAGGTGTCGTATCTCCTTGTGTGAGAGAAGAAAATATAAATGCATCTGGTGTAAATCTCTGTCCCATAAAACGAAACCCTTTTGTTTGTTCTAAAAGTTCTTCCTCCGATGTACTAAAAACTGCATCACCAACAATAACTGAAGACATAATTTGTGGACCATCTTCTTTTGCTAAAATCTCCTTCATCTGTGATAAAAATTTATGATCAATACGTTTATTTTGTCCTATTGATGTAATTGCATTGCCATACTCATACATACCTAAATCATCACTAGCACCTACAAAAAATGTTGTTGGATTGTAAATCTCTTCCCATTTTTTTGTCAAATGTAATTTTTGCATGTTTTTTGTGATATTTGCAGCATCTCTCGTCAACGCATCACTTTTTAGAGCAAAATTATTTCGACCATACCACATCATAGAACGAAAATATGCACGCAAAACTGCATTTTTATTATAATGACTACGCGGTTGATATTGTGTATAATCAGACAAAGACTGCAAACCTTCAGATTCTAAAAATAGTCCAAAAATTGGAGAAAACTTCATTTCTTTTGCTTCATATACTGCATGTATTTCTTCACTTGCCCATTTAAATGCATTGGCAGGGATTTGACTCTTTAGCTCATTTAATTCTGCTTCTACTTTTTTTATATCGTCCAATTGACTATCATTACCTGAAGCTTGTATAAAATCATCTTCCACAACATTCAAAATTGATGTAGGCACTGCGAAATATGCAATTAGTCTCTCAAAACTTTCTTTTTGTTTTTCATCTTTCGCTGATTCATATTCCTTCACAGCCTCCATTAACATGCTTTGAGAAATTTCTTGTATTCTTGGGTAAAATTCCATGAATTCGATATATTCAAATTCTTTTTCCAATAATCGATGATAAGTGTGTAAAAGAAAATCTGATGTCACAAAAACCGCATTCTCCGGCTTACGAAACTGCTTCCATGCATCACCTCCAATGTTTTTATATAAACTCGTCCAATCATCAGAACGCGCATCTTCTTTTGATGGATCACTCTGATAAAACTGATCATCATTTTTAGTAATAAAAAAATGATCTTTTTCCAATGTCGCAATTTGTTCTGGTGTAAAATTTTTCTTGATACTATTTTCAAAATCTTTTAAATTAGAGAGTTCATTAGATGCAATTGTATATTCTGGTAATTGTGGCTGAAATTGCGTCTTATCATCCACAAATTCTGCAAAAGAATATTCTTTTAAAGAAGGTCCCATATGTGAAGTATTTTTATGTGTGTGTACCTTTTTTTCACTAAAATTATTTTTATGAAAGAAAATAAAACTACAAAAAATAATCAGAAAAACAACATTAAGACCTACAAGGCTTAAAAGTATTTTTTTTGTCATATAGTGCATGTTATGAAATTATATTTTTATTATACCATTTTTTTTAAAAAAATATAACTACATTTCTTCAAGAAAATTTTTCAGTTTTTCAAATGCTTGTCGTCTATGGCTTATAGCATTTTTTTGATCAATTGTCATTTGTGCAAATGTTTGTTCAAATCCATCTGGTTTAAAAATGGGATCCCACCCAAAACTCTTTTCCCCTTGTGGTGCCACAATATGCCCATCAACCACACCTTCAAAATATTCCGTTCTCCGTCCATTACTATATCCCACAATTGCTCGTGCCTGCGCCGTAGTTTCATTATTTTTTTGCGCAATATCATAAAGACCTCCACATCCTATAGAAGCTAAAAACCACTTAACAAATGGGCCAGGTAGCCCCCCAAGACACTCTAAATGCAAAGATGTATCTTCCACAACCACGGGTCCATCACAATGCTTTAACGCTTCTTTGAGCTTATGTCTGATAATTTCCTGCGGATCAATCTCCTGAATCTCTAGCAAGTTAATATCTAATTGTACAAGATAAGACACAATATCTCGCGCTTCTTGCATTTTCTGTGCATTTCCTGTAATAAAGTATATTTTTTCCATAACAAAATAAATTTACCATCAAAAACAACAAAGAGACGTACATAATTACGTCTCCATGTTTATAGTGAAGTAAAAAAATTAATTAATTTTATACATAACAGTAACAATAACCTTAAATTGATTCTCTCCTGTTGGCACAACTGCTTCTGCAACTTCTTCTTTTGCATTCATACTATATGCAAAATCTTGTGAACGATACGCCGGTTCAAATCCATCATTAAAATTACCATTACTATATCCAACAATCTCATTTAAATTCACACCAAGATCTTGCGCTAATACTTTTGCTTTTTCTTTTGCATTTTTTATCGCCTCTTTGCGCAATTTTTCTTTCACTTCTTCTTCATTATCTACAAAAAATGTTAACTGTGATACATTATCAACACCAGCACTATTAACTGTCGATAAAATATCTGATGTTTTCTCAAGATCACGTATTTTCACCTGTATTCTTTGTGTTGCACGGTACCCTTCAAATATTTGTTTGTTGTTATTATATGAATACTGTGGTTGTACAGAATAATTTACTGTTTTAATATCTTTTTCTTTCACATCAAAACCTTTTAATTGTGCAAGTAATACATTCATACGTTCATTAATTGAATTCATTGCATTTTCTGTTGTTTGTGCTTTTTTTGTCACAGAAAACGACACGCTCGCTGTATCCGGCGCAACAAATGTCTCTGCCTCCCCAGTAACAGAAATTGTGCGATCACGTTCTCCAGTACTCATATCTACACTAATATCTCGATGCGTAAAAGTGAGATATGCTAGCGCGATAAATACCAACACCAAAAGAATGTTTGTCAATTTATGTGATTCCATAATCGTCATATATTAATAAGTAACCATTACTACAAGTATATCACAAACACGCAACAAAAAAAGCCACGATACTGTGACTTTCTTTCATACTATTTTACACAGAAAAAATATTACATTTCTTCTCCATTTTTTATCGTACATGTTGCACTTTTGCTTTCCTCGCCATCAAGCTGCAGATATGCCTCGCCCTGATGTTCCCAAAAGATAATTGTGCCATCAGAATATTTTGCACCTGACGCACTCACAACAGAATTCAGCACAATCGGCTCATGTTTTTTCCCCGTGAAAAACAATTCTACAGTCTCTCCCTCAGCATCAAACTCCGCTTTCAATTCTTGATCACCACAATAGTACAGCACCGTATTCGCATCCGACATTGTCTGCGACGCATCATCATCATTCTGTGCAGTATTTGCACTACACCCACACAAAAATGCTATCATAGCAAAAACGCTAATGATCTCCTTTTTCATAAAACATTTTTATTAATAGTTATTTGCACTTTACAATCCATATTATATATCAGAGCATTACTGCACACAATAACACTCACAAAACCTATCATCATTTTTCACACAGGTCTGTCTGATGATTATATGTACACCCATCAAAAACTTGTCGCCACAAATAGCGTGGTTGGACGCCCTTGCTAAAGCGTGGATCTCTGTGTTTTGGTGTAAATATTTTTTCTTCTGCTGTCACAGCGCTGGGACGTGCGCGCAGATAATACCCCGTAAGCGTACCAAATGTTTTGCGCTCCACGATGTCCAGTCCGACAAGAAACTTTTCCAAGAAATCTGACTGATCTGACTGCGTACGAATAATGATGAAATAATTTCCTTTCCGGTACAGTGGTGTGAGGTCTTTTGGGATATGCGCACGTGGGATATCGCGCACATCTACACGCTCCCAAAAAGCCCGCTTATACTCCGGCTGTGCATGCACAAAAACCGGTTCATGATTTTCTCGGTGCTTCTGCTCCATCCAATCCACAATGTCCTCCATTTGTACAAATGTCACACGTGTTTTTTCTTTGAGGATGCGATCAGGATGTGATAATACCAGTTTAGTATCCGTTGCAGCATGTGCCAATCCGTGAAAATACTGCACAACAAAAAATGACTGCGCACCTATCGCTATAACAATTATAACCACTACACTGATATGACTCCATTTTTGCGATTTTGTACTAATTACTGCAAAAATACACCCCACAAACACAAAAAACAGTGGCGCATTGAGTAAGAAAAACCGCGGTGCAATATCATATGCCAACGGCGTATACACGACAAAAAGTACTACAGACCATAGACCAACCAAACGTAAAAACATACGTTGATCACAATTATTTTTCCGACGATATAATATGATGAAACTTGCGATACCTGCCACACAAAACAGTAAAGCAATACCACCACGTATCATACCATGCCGACAGTCATATCCACATTTTATATCTATTCCCGTGAGTGTCGGCAATCCTGCACGTTGATCTCCTGTGATTATCAACCAAAAATACTGTACGTGCATCGCAGTATTTTTGATCACTTTGTCAGTGATACTGTGTGCACTTTCCACATCATTACCACCACGATCGTGGACTACGGCAAAAAATTCCTGAAAATTTTCTCCACCAGTTTTCACATCATTGACAATGAGTGGTACATTGAGAAAAATAAATGCCACAATCGCCATGACCCAATATCGAAAACCAATCCGTGGCCGTGTCCATATAAGATACGAAATAGCAATAATTGGCACAGTAACAAACGCCACAAAATGCATATTCACAATAAACGCGGTAGCAATTGCCGCTGTAACAAGCCACCATCCGGCGTGTTTGTTATTGCGATCATTGACGCGGAGTAGCGCATAGGCAAACAAAAGCACAAAAAACGGCAATAATGTCGGATTCCACCCAAAACGACTGTACACAATCAAAAATAGTGACGTTGCCCAGAGTCCCGTTAGTCCACATGATATAAACGCATCAAAAAACCGTCGCACAAAAAGATAAAAAATCCCAATAGACAAAATATTCAAAAGCGCAATAATCATCACACTCCCTGCCGGCGTATCACCAAACACAAGTGCGCTCCCATACTCCAAGTAATACAACAGTGGACCCAGTCGCAAAAACGACCCTGCTGCACGCGGCCCCTGCAACGGCAATTCCCCCGGACCATACTCCATCGCCGCATGCACCACACGAAAATCTCGCGCCTGATCCAATTGATAATGCATCCAATCCTCAAAATGATACAACCGCAAAAACGCCCCAACAAAAACAATCCCCAACACCACCCACACAATATTATTTTTCATCACTGATTGTATGTTACACATATATTTCATCTATATTTTCAATAATCTGCCTATCATTATGCCACTCCAGAGGATTTCTGTCGACAGCGTGCGAAACATATCACGCGAGAGATTCCTCCACTCCGCATGCGCTCCGGTCGGAATGACATTTTTTTACATTTGTGTCACATAACCAAAAAAGGCTTTTTCAAGAATAATCTAATCATCTAGAGATCTAGCAATCTAATATTCTAAATATTATGTCATCTCGACCGGAGCACATGCGGAGTGGAGAGATCTAACCACACACCTCTACACCGCCTCTAACTGCACAACCTCACTTTCCACAAGACACTTTTTCACTTGCTGAAAAATTTTTTCATGTCCTTTTGCATTTGGATGAAATCCATCATCACACAAATCATCTTTATCCAATAAGTCAAATACTGAAATATATCTACAGTTATTTTGTACCGCGACTTCCTGCACAATTCCATCAAATTTCTTTATTCGATTATTATCAAACCACTGACCTGCAATAGCACAATCAACATTTGTTATTCCAACAAAAAAGACATTACCTGCACCAAATCTTTTACTAGAGCGCTTCGCAATACAATGCATATTTTTTCTAAACTCATCTGAAGTAAATTCCCTATTTCCACCATCATCAAGACTTACATCATTCAAGCCAATAGCAAATATAATACAATCAAACTGTTTTTTCATCACATCTAGTTCTATTTCAAATCGCCGTATAATATCTGTTGCATAATCACCGCTTACACCAATTTCATAAACACTACCCACCCCCTCATTTTTCCAAAAATACATCTTCAAGCGATTCACCCATCCACCCTTTTCCAAGTCAAATGCACCACGTGTAATACTATCCCCAAAAACACATATTCTTTTACTCATACAAACACATTAATTACTAATTACGAGTTACAAGTTACTAATTACTATTCTAAATCCCACCGATACACAAACACCTTCCCCCGCACTAGTGGGGAATCGGTAATTCTTGTGAAATGCGCGTCACAGTATGCGCGGGCTTCTTTGGTGATAAAGACGGTGTCGTTGTCTGTAAACACTATCCATCCCTGTGGGTGTGTGGTGACGATACCTTCGATGTGTGCCACTGTGATTTTTTGTACTTTACCTTCTTTTTGAATCTCTTGTGCGCTGCGCTCCGTGCCAAAGTCATAGACTGGTATATCAAGCCCACTCCAGTAATAATTGCGAAAATTGCGCGTGATCATTACATCTCCGCGCTCGGTGTGTCTTTTGACATAATCAAACACTTTGCGGTAATGTGGTTGCTCGCCACGTGATGTGATGTGATAGGTATTGTTTTCGAGAAAAAAGTATCCATAAAACGGCACAAAAATCACACCAGTGAGAAGTGCAAAAAGAAATGCGTTGCGATGTGGCACATGTTTTTTCACAAAATTCGCCAGCGCATACACACCCGCGCCCGCCAACATACACCCAAATGATTGTATGAAAAAAATATACTGCGGTCCGACATTGCGCCGCCACAAAAATATCGCCGCACAGAGAATTGTGAAAAACGAACTCACTACCCACATGCCCGCATGCCTGTTGTGTTTCGCCTTTGTCATGTGCCACGCACCAAGCAAAATCAGCGCCACACCGATGAGCGGATGCCAATACCCGCGCAAAATATGCCCGACATAACTCCAATGATTTTCAAAAAACACCAGTGCACTCGTAAATTGCACCCACACATGTGGTACAAACCACCATGCACACACCGCACCACAGAGCATCAGAACGCTATATATCCCATACCGCTTTTTCATGCGCGCTTCTCGAGCGACCCACGCCATCACCACACAGTACACAAAAACCACCAGCACAATATTACCCGTCAATGGATGCAGATGATACGACACCGCACCAAAACACACCACTGGCACCAGATACCACCAGCACACAATTGTAGAGACGCAATTTATCGCGTCTTTCCATGTATTATTTTCTCTTGCCTTCCTACAGACGCGATCAATCGCGTCTCTACGCGCCTCAATAAATTGAAATACGCTCCACCAAAACAAAAGAAACACCGGTGCAAACATGCTATACATCCGCACTTTGCGATTGATTTCAATCGCCGGCACGCTCACCGCCCACAAAAACGCTGCAATAAGCGCAATCCACCGGTTTTTGGTCAAACTGAGCGTCACAGCATATAACAGCAGTGTCATCACAATCCCCCACAGCGCACTCACCAATCGCACTGTCGTCTCAGTCGGTGGCAAATACTGATATAAAAACGCAACCTGCGCACGGTACAACCACGCACGCTTGTCAGACGCTGCATTGTCCCGCACACTCACGGCATCATGATTAAAGTCCCACGCCTGCCATTGCCCCGTCTTGTGATACCCATACGTCGCATTCACATCCAAAAACTCATCTGCCACAAACGGCACAGCGCCCAATCCCCACAACCGCACCACTGCCGCACACACAAAAACTAGACACAACACTCCATAAAATCTCTTATGTGCCACAATATCTTTTACAATTCTACGCATACTATTTGTATTACCAATCACACATTCATTGTAAAGATTTTCCCCCATTTTAGCAATCATAAAAAAACACTTCAATACTCTAGAGTATTGAAGTGTGTGAGAGTCGTTGTGCATCTTACTAAAAAACATAAGACCCTCTTTCGTATGGAGAACATGATGGATGTAAAGAAGATGTGATAGATTTTTGCAATTTTTCCGAAAAACGAAATTCATACCAATCTTTCCCACATCCAAAATATGAAAATCGTATAATATTTTTCTCAAAGAAAATAGAATATTTGTCATATTTCTTCAGTGTAAAAACACACTTCCCTTTTGCATAAAATTCGATGTATTGATCAAAAATACGATAATCATCAATTTTTGTGCGACACAATTGCCGGATTTTTTCAACTGCCAAAATTGTGCCCATCACCCCACAAAAAATACCGGCAAAAACACCTCTAAATATCTTTTCTACCATAACATTTACCTCCTCCTCTGCACTAATCATTTACTATAATTTCATACAAAACATCACACACATCACCGCTCCATTGTTTCATTGTCACATTGTTAAAAAACGACAATAAATAGTAACATCTCACCATTACTTTGTCAATTTTTTTGTCAATTTTTCCAACTTAAACTCAACCTCCAAAACGCATCAAGCTACTTTGAAAATTAAAAACCTGTAACATATTATGCTACAGATTTTGTGTGTAAGAAAATGCTACTTATAAATAAACTTCCCATTTCGTTTTTCCCACGGCAATGGGATGCCGAAATGTTTTTTGAACCATTTGTACACTCCGACGTTATCATAATCGCCACGAGTTTGCTCCTTTAAAGTGTATTTAACAAAATCAAAAACCGTACCACTTTGTCCGCAACCCCGACAAGAAAAACATCGTCTTGTTCTCGAAAAAGCTAGCGATGCTGTTTTTTCTCTATGAAATGGGCATTTCACATAATATGCGTGAATAGAAAAATCTGATTTTCCACCTCGCGTGTTTTCAACTTTTATACCAAGAATATGAAAAATTGCGGTCAGTGAAATGTCATTAATTTTGTCAAAGTACGACTGTGGAGTTTCATATGTTTTTTTCTTCACACTACCCTCCTTTTTGTGAGAAATCTCTCATCCTTGTTCTCCATTGTGTAGAACGAACCATTCTTTCACAGCCTCTACACCGGAAGTCTATAATCGTGGCATGGATGAGAGAATAATTACTTCCTTCCGGTTATTGTGCAGTGACTCTAATATAGAAAATAATTGTGAAAAACGCAAATCAGCGCACAAAACAGTGCGTCGGTTGTGCAGATAGTAGAGGTGATGGTCCATGTGGCATCATTTTGTATATTGTAATTGTGCCAAATTGTGTGTGATTGGCGATGGTGTGGTGCAGGCGCATGTCGTCGGTCACGTGTGTTTTGGATTTTGTGCGCACGAGTAGATAGTATGGGATACCTTCTACATTTTTCACGTCAAAACCGCCACGTTTCATGTAGCACTGTGCACGCGCATTTTCTTTTTCCACATGAACGAGATAATACAGCGCGCGTGCATAGCGATTGTCTCCGACAATAACGAATGGATTGTGCATGTCGTCTCCGCTGATATACGGCGCGGCGCGGCGCAGTTGCCCCAATGTCACGATGTCGTGCCGATTCATCGCAGTGTCGCGCCACGAAACGACTTCATATTGTGCACGTTGCAACACGCCAAAGTACTGTGCACACACCACGAGATTGGCGATGATGAGACACCCGACGATACCACCACTCACCCACGGACCATAGCGTTTCCATTTCCACAGAGATTCTATAAGTGCACCACACATGATAAAAAACGGCACAGCGACAAACAAATAAAACCGTGGTGAAATCTGATATGCGACCAACACAAAAAACACACCTGCAAAACCCGTCCAGAGACACACAAGCGTATATCGGTTGCGTTTTTGCACGTCATCAGCGTTTGCTGTGACACCGCGGCGCCACATGCGCACACACGTGATATAAAACACACCGATGACAAAGACACACGCACCGATTGCACCGATGTGATATGGCAGTGCATTTTTGCATTTTTTGTCACACACAAATGTGATGTGTCCGTCGTCGTTTTTTGTCCGGATATGATACCGTCCATGATGATCCGCACTCACGATTGTGGCAAAAAATGTACTTGTCTCTTGTGCGGCGCGAAAAAAGCGTTCTGTCATGTGGTGTTTTTTGTCACTTGCCGTTTGTGCCTGTGCACTGTCATTTTCACTCATCGTCACCGATGCTATAAATGCGGTCATGTTTTGTCCACTGTGCTTTATGTCATGCACAATCAGAGGCAGATACAACACTAGACACACCGCACAGCTCGCAAGCACAGCGCGAAACGGCACTTTCATGCGTACAACAATCATATACACACCGAACGTCAACGGCACTACGATAAACGCGATGAAATGCAACTGCGTCACCACCGCCAACGCACCCACTGCGCCCACAAACCATCTTTTGTCCAACTGCACACCATCCCATGCCCGCAACAAAGCATAAAATGTCACAAGTGACCAAAAAAACAACGCGTTGGGATTCCACGCAAAACGCCCATACACCACCAAAAACAGCGAGACCGACACGAGACCCGTCAACAGAACAGAAATAGGCCGCGCAAAAAACAAGCAGGCAAACGCATAAAACAGCGGCATCGCCAAAATGGAAAACAAGAGATCAGGCAGTGCAGCTGATTCCGGTGATACACCAAAAAGCAGTGCGCTGCCATACTGAAAATAATAAAAAATCGGACCAAGATACAATTCACGCCCACGCGCCTGCGGACCATGTAGTGGCATATCATCAATCCCACCATGCACCGCATCATAAATCACAAAAACATCCCGCGCTTGATCCAACTCAAAGTGCAACCACGATGAAAAATGATACACGCGCAAAAACACCCCTATGGCAAAAAAAATAACTAAACATAAATATATTATTTTATATTGTAATAATTTTTTTATAATTTTCTTGATTTTGCCCATACTTCCTCTATACTAAATGTATTATAATATTTTTTTTGGATAAGTATGCAAATAAAAATCTCACATCTGCAGATTACAAAACTGTTATCTATAGTTCTTTCTTTTATTTCCATAATTATCATCGTACATAAAATTGATCAATTTGACACATTACATATTCTTCCATCACTCAAAATTTTATATGTAAGTTTTTTTACTATTCTTGCGGGATCATTTTTCTTTTTTTACAAAAACAAAAACATTTTCCAATTCTTTTTTTCTAGCATTCTCTCTTTTATTTTATTTTTCATCACTGTTAATTTTACCACAACACAACTTCATTGGATTTTTTCTGCAATGATTGGATTTTATTGTATTGCATTTGGTGCTATATACATTTATAAATACCACAAAAAATATCAACTACAACATCCTACAAAAGAAAAAAAATGTCATCACACACACAAAGCAATATTTATCACCATCAGTATTGCCACCGCAATACACTTATTTTTCGGTCTCAGTGATATTGGCAAAGCATCATATGTAGATGAACGACTATGGATATATGACCGCATTGAACAATATTGGGATAATGTGTTGGAACGTGACTGGAAAAACACGCGTCCGAGTGATAAACCAGGTGTTACTACAGCAATTGTTACTGGTCCAGGACTCTTGTTTTTTGATCCAACTGCGTTTGCTAAAGGCACTATACAAAAAGAACAGATTGCATCCCTATTCACCGCACTACGCACACCACAATTCCTCATCATCACTCTTCTCTCTTTATGCGTTTTCCCACTTGTACGCAGACTACTTGATACACATGTCGCCGTATATACAACGATATTACTTCTCCTTTCACCACTTTTATTGGGTATATCACGTATCATCAATCCGGATGCATTGTTGTGGATTATTCTCTTTTTATGTTTTATAAGCTTTCTCCTATATCTCCGCGAACATACGCTACAGTGGATATATCTCACCGGCATCTTACTGGGACTTGCCCTGCTCACTAAATATATCGCAAATATTTTTTTTGTATTTTTCTTTCTTCTTCTTTTTGTGGATAGTATCATCCACAAAAAACTACCACATAATCTCAATACACACATCAAAGATAAACTCATCCACTATACAATTATGACATTTACTGCACTGTCAGTGTTTTATGTACTCTATCCCGGTGTATGGGTAAAACATGACCGCCTACTCATTGCCACCATTTACTCAGAAGCATTTTCTTCCACATGGATATACTTTTTTTGTGTCATTATACTAATTCTCATTGATACATTTCTTTTCAAAAACTTTGTACTCACAAAAATAATCACAACATGCCAAAAATACAAAAACATTCTTGTATATACTATCATCAGCATATTCACTATTTCAGCACTTATCACTATATGTAATGTTTATACACAAATGCCATTTTTTGATTTTTCGCGTATTATTGAATCACCAAAATCTATTTATAAAGAAGTCAGTGACCTCGCAATATATTTTACATCATTTTTTCCACTTCTTTTTGGTGTTACGCCACTTGTGTTTATTTTTGCTTTTTTTTCATATTATACAATATTTGCACACAAAAAATTATCTCAAAAAACAATTATAATAACATATTGCACACTTTTTATATTAGTATATTATTTTGCTTCTACTATAAATAATGTCGTACCGATTGTCCGTTATCAAATTATTCTTTATCCTTTTTTTATTCTCATAGCAAGCATTGGCATCAATATGCTCACACGTATTTTTTCAAAAAAACAATATATATTTTACATCACAAGTATCGTAATTATATGTCTCAGTTCTTGGCAATTAGCACATATGTCGCATTTTTATTTTTCCTACAACAGCCCACTACTTCCAAAACAATATGTAATCAATACAAAAGATATGGGTGATGGAAATTATGAAATTGCACAATATCTCAATAATTTATCAAATGCAAAAGATCTCTTAATTTGGACAGATAAACGTGGTGTGTGCCAATTTTTTGTTGGCACCTGTAACAATATGATCAAAGACAAGGAGTTAAGGTATATTGCACCAAACATTGATTATTATATCATTTCTCAGAACCGCAAAAACTACATCACACATGTCACGAAAAACCTCACAACGAAATCATCGCACAATGTACACCTTGATAGATTGTACAGTGAAAACATTCCTTCTGTATATGAAATATACCCTAGCAAACGACACGCTCACTATATCAAAATCATTGATGCAAAAGCAATAAATATCATTGAATAAACATTATGAAAAAACATGTCATACAACACATTCCTCTTTTTATCGCTGTATTATTTTTCATCGGATACGGAACATTTCATATTGCACAATTTGAAACAACAGATGAACACTTCTGGAAATATGACCGTATCAATAAATATTACAATGGTCTCCAAGAAGGGTTTACACATAATAATTGGAAAAAAACACACATTAATGATAAACCAGGTATAACTGTCGCACTTATTGCAGGAATAGGAAAACTTTACGGACCAAATCCAGAAAGCCACATTGACGATGTAGGAGAGAAAAAATATACATTTTACGATGAAAAAACCAAAAAAACTAAATCTCTTTATGACATGTATCACACAGAATTGACCGAAAAAATAAACTTTTCCCTCCGCTATCCAATTTTGCTTTTCAATGCACTCATTATTTTACCGCTCATATATTACCTGCTCTATTCTCTAACAAAAAACTTTTTTATCACAAATACAACAATCATTTTAATTGGTCTCAATCCGATTATCATTGGTATTAGCCAAATCATCAATCCTGATGCACTTTTGTGGGGTACGTCTTCGATAGCGCTTTTGGCATTTGCTACACATCTTTACAGAAAAGAAAAGAAATTTCTCATTATCGCAAGTCTTTTTACGGGATTTGCACTTTTATCAAAATACACCGCTAATCTTCTTTTTCTTTTTTATCCAGCCTTATTTGTTCTCTACATTATTTTTGAAAAAAAACATTTCTCTTGGAGAAAAGATGGTGTACCATATATCAAATCTTTTTTGATTATCTTTATTATTTCATGTAGTTTGTTCATTATTTTTATGCCATCGATATTTCATGCGCCACACCATTTTCTTTATGGCACAATATATTCCCCAACACTTTCCCCTATTGTTGATACATTTTTACACGCAACACACCTCAAAAACGTCTTTTATATTTCACCAACAAAATATAAAACAATTCCCATTGGTATAATTTCTTTTCTTATTTTTATTTGCATTACAATCTTAGTTCCTTTGCTATGTGCAAAATTCTTAGCAAAAAAAATAAATTATATCAAAAAAATTCTTAATACTGGAATTCTATTTTTGATGTTTATTTTTGTTTTTTCTTTAATTAATGCATGGACAAATACGCCATTTTTTTCTCTAGATGACATCAAAGAAAACTCCCGTGTCAGTGGTACATTACAATTTCCTGATTTTGCTTCCAATCCTGCACCTCTTTTTTATCTCAAAGCACTTACTGTGCAGGCACAAAATTTTATTTTTTCACTTTCTCCTCTGATCGTTTTTCTGGTATTTTTTCTTTGGTTCATTCTTATAAAAAACACTATTCATAATAAAAAATTCATCCCAATCATTTATCTTTTATCATTAATGCCATTTGTTTTTATCGTTGGTGGCCTTCTGGCAGATATTTTTGTAAATGTACGTTATAGTATTATGCTCTATGTACCATATACACTTCTCGGAGGAATTGCATTATATGAATTATCTCAAAAAACAATTATTTCAAATAAAATATCACAAAACACATTTTATTTCATCACTCTTTTATGTCTAATTACAATACAATTTTTTGCATTATGGACCATTAAACCATTTTATTTTAACTACACAAGCATTCTTCTTCCTAAAAAATATGTTGTCACTGATTCGTGGGGATATGGCGCCTATGAAGCAGCGCAATATCTCAATGCACAACAAAATGCCACTGAAAAAGTTATTTGGACTGATCATCGTGCTATCTGTCAGTTCTTTATTGGCAAATGTATTGTTTCCAATGAATTATATCTCGAACATACTCCAATTGATTATTTTGTATTTTCACGACGTGGTATGATTACAAAATCATTTCATCCAATAGGAAATAATCCACATAATATCACAAAACAACTGTATTACGATGAAAATTTTTTACAGAAACAAACTGTTTTTAATTTTCCTATTGGAAAGCGTCCCAAAAACTTCATCAAAGTAGTAAAGGTCAAAAAATAAAAGCTCTATCAAGAATAATATCTTGATAGAGCCTGAGCACTATGTACGTTTTTTTAAAATATCAAGAGCATCTTCTACGGAAATTGCATCAGAAGCATAAATTTTTATACCACATAATGAAACAATTCCTCTAATCCAATATGCATCACTTGATCTGGCTGTTACTGTCCCTGCCCCCAAAATCCCATCTTTTTGAGCAGCTTTTCTACTTGCAATATGATCCCCTTTTTTAAAAATATTCATTTTACCACACCTCTTTTTTAAAACATTAGCGATTTTGTGTTCGCGGACATGTTTCAATTTTACGCAATGCTTCAATTGCAGAAATTTCATCATCATGTAGAATGTAAAAACTTTTTCCATCAATAAGCTCAATGCACGAATGCGCCTGATCCAATGAACCAAGTGCTGAACGAGATCGTCTCCCACCAATAAATAAGTTTTTCCTAATGTATTGCCGATCTGCAATAATTAAATCTGTGTCAATATACTCATCTAATACATCGCGAAGCAACACAGCATCAGATTCTCTTATCCGTACAATAATGTCGCCTGGATACCAAATGATATATCCTTCCTCATCAATTCCGCGAATATTACCACACAAAAAACCTTTTTCATAAGGATTGTTTTTATTTGCAATAATTTCATTTATACGAAATCTCTCCACGTTCTTCCTCCTAATCCATGTTTTTATTTAACGTACTGTGCAAATATACATTCTATAAGAAAAATAAATGAGCGTCAAAAAAAATTACTGTATCATATGATGTTTTTCATTTAAATACATTGGAAAAACTACAAAACTTACCATCATTTGCAAAACACGTGATAATACAACAATAACAATCAATGCACTACTACTTACACCAAAAAAACCAAAAAGGAAGATGTATGCAAATTCCTTTGTCCCAATATTGCCGATACTAATCGGTAAAGATGCAATAAGATTAGTCAAAAAAATCACACTCATATAATCCATAAAATTAATATCAACTCCCACAGCGATAAACATCATATAATTTGCCACAGCAATCCCTACAAGAGAAAACAAAACCGAAATAAAAAAAGATTGAAATACAATATCACGTGAATGAAATAATATAAAAGTATCTATATACCTCCTGATAAACCGTGGAAAAAATGAAATAATTTTTTGTACAAAAACTCCTTTGAAAAATATCACACCAATCACGCATCCTATAAATATTATAAAAAAAATAAAAAGAAAGATAATAATCAAAACATTTTGTGATAAAACTGGATAATGTAAAAAACCTAAAACTGATGCAAGACAAATAATTGCTATGAAACCTGTAATACGATCAACAATAACTGTTGCTGAACTTTCTTTCATTCGCTTTTCACCCTTTCCCAATGCGACTGTACGATACGCATCTCCGCCAACAAATGAAGGGAAAAAATTATTAAAAAATGTGCCCAAAAGATATGTTTTAAAATAGAAATAATATGGTCGATGAAATTGCATTATTTTTCCAAGAACTTGCCATTTATACGCACTGATGAGTATACCAAAAAAGTAAAATAGCACAAAAAGAGAAAGAAAAAATGGTTTCACGCCACGCACATACAAAAAAACTTCTTGCCAATCAACAGTATATATCAAAAAACTGACAAGAATACTTGCACAAAGAATTTTGCTAATTTTTTTTGTCTTTTTTTTCATTAATTTTATTATAAAGATGAATATATTTTTCTGCAGCTTGAGCCCAACTCATGTCTTCTGCAATTTTGCGACTCGCATTGCCAAATGCATCGCATAATTCTGGATTCTCTATAAGAATTTTTAATTTTTCAACAATGGAATCTACATCCTTCATTTTAATAAGAAATCCATTTTGCCCATCACGCACCAATTCTTCCGCACCACCTGTTGGCGTCATCAAAACAGGTAATCCAGAAGCAAGTGCTTCAAGTAAATTATTACTCATCCCCTCATTGAGCGAAGGCATAACAAACACGTCAGCATCATTATAGATTTTTGGTGATTCTTCCTTAACATATGCACCTGTAAATGTCACACGACCATCAAGTCGGTATTTTTTGACCTGTGCTTGCAAATCCTTCATCGCATTGCCCTCACCACCTGCAATCGTCATGCGAATGTGTGGATAAAAATCAAATAACTCGACAAATGCATCAATTGCATAATTAAATCCCTTTCGTCGAGAGAGTCGCGATGCTAAAAGTATACGAAATTCTTTTGTACGATCCTTAACAGTTCGTTTTCCTTTGTTATAAAAATTTGTATCAATGCCATTAAAAATTTGTTCAAATTTTTGTGTTGACAAACTTTTCTTTGCAAGATCAGTCAAACCATTACTATTAGTTACAACATATTCAGCATCCTTCCATACACTGTGAATGATTGGTGTTAAAATAACATATATATTTTCAAAACGTTCACTATAACCTGGTACATCTGAACCTCTAAGAGATACGATATATGGGATACCAAATATATGTTTAATACGTTGTGATATTACGCCACATGGCACAGCAAAAAAACTGTGTGTTAAATCATACTGATTTTTTTTGATTAATTTTTTGGAAAATTTATATGCTTTCCATGTATATGTCATCAAATCTTTTTTTGTTTGATAATTCAAATTGTGTAAATCTTTACCAATTGGCAAACGATACATTGTAACATTGTTACCAATTTTTTTCTCAACAAAATTTTTATCAATAGCGCTAGTAACAAAATCGACATATATATCATCATATTTTGTATATTCTAAAAGAATATGCTTCGTCGCATTTGCCGCACCACCACCAAGTGGTGGATATTCGTAATTGAAAAATAATATACGTTTCATATTCAAAATTATACACCAAAAAAAAGTTGCCGAAAACCATATATGGTTCTTCGGCAACATATTCATATCAGTATTCAAATATTTATTTACGTCCAATACCGATATATTCAAACCCAAATGCTCTCACTTGAGATGGTGGATACACATTCCTGAGATCGATAAATACAGGATTATCATTCATGCATTCACTGATTTTATTCAAATCAAGTGCCCTATACTGATTCCACTCAGTAAGAATAACAACTACATCTGCACCCACACAAGCATCATACGCATTTTTACAATACACAACAGAATCCGGCAAAAATTTTTTTGCTTCGTTCATTGCTTGTGGATCATGTGTGCGAACACGTGCACCTTTCTCCAATAGAACTGGTAAAATTGTCAATGCTGCTGCATCACGCATATCATCCGTCTCCGGCTTAAATGCCAAACCTAGAACAGCAATTACTTTACCAAATTCACTTCCGCCTATAGCATCACGGATTTTTTTGATCATACGCACCTTTTGTGTATCGTTGACTTCAATAGCTGACTCCACAATACGCAAATGTAATCCAAACTCTCGTGCAGTAGTAGAAAATGCTTTTGTGTCTTTGGGAAAACATGAGCCACCATACCCAGGACCTGGATGTAGAAACTTTGAACCAATCCGATTGTCCATGCCAATACCTCGAGCCACATCATTGACATTTGCCTCAACTTGCTCACACAAATTAGCAACCTCATTAATAAAACTGATTTTCACAGCCAAAAATGCATTTGATGCATACTTGATCATCTCAGCACTTTCGATATCAGTACAAAGAATTGGCGCTTCTTGCAGAGAAAGTGGTCGATAAATATCACGCAACACCATTTCTGCTTGCTCAGATTCTACACCAATCACAACACGATCTGGATGTGTGAAATCCTTTATTGCAGCACCTTCACGCAAAAACTCGGGATTGGATACCACATCAAAATTTGCACTTTTATTTACTTCCTTAATTCTGCGCGCAACCTGACGTGCTGTTCCAATAGGAACAGTGCTTTTATTTATAACAACAGTATAATTTTCTGCATTAAGATATTTTGCTATATTCCGTGCAGCTGTATATACATACTGCAAATCAGTAAATCCATCACCACGACGACTTGTTGGAGTGCCAACGGCAATAAATATCGCCTTTCCGTTAGGAACACACGCACGTAGATTTGTAGTAAACACTAATCGCCCTTCTTGCACATTTTTTACAACCAATTCCTCAAGACCTGGTTCATAAATCGGCATAATGCCATCACGCAACTGATTAATCTTGTTTTGATCTGTATCAACGCAAAAAACACGATGTCCAAATTTTGCAAAACATGCACTGGTCACTAAACCAACGTACCCTGCACCAACCATGACAATATTCATGTTTTTCCTCCTTTATAACTACTGACTATTCGATCTCTAAAAAAATATACGATTTTTCCACATAAAAAGAACTGTGTCGCAGTATAAATCCTGAAAGAAAAAACGTCAACATTTCGACAAAAAAATAATTTATTCTCTTTCACATCACATGTAACACAAAAACGTTATATCATAAATAAAAAAGCCAAGTATTTTATACAAAAAATACATGGCTTTTTTAAAAAAACTAATATACTTTTACTTCAATGATGTGGCATACCATCATAGTATCAGAATGCTCGACTCCAGCAGTAATAATCT
>PDPP01000029.1 GCA_002747515.1 Candidatus Moraniibacteriota bacterium | reverse complement strand
TGAATTTTGTCTTCGTTTTCGCAAAGATAAAATCTTTGATAATCCGCTTAATTACTTAAATATTTGTTTAAAAGATAAACCATTTGCTTTATAGTACCCTTTACTATGATTATTTCCTATAAATAACCACATTTTGATGTATGTAAAATACGTACATCATCAATGATTATTTAATTGAAAATACAAGACTGTTGAATATGGGAATGTATTGTGGATATGAGAAATTTTTATCATTATTTTTTTTTCTAAATGTTAAAAATAATATTGTACCATTTTTAAATAAAATATAATTAATATCTTCATACGTAGTCTTATTTTCAACAACAAGGTATGCTTCTAAACCACCAACTTTAAATTCTTTTGTTTCTCCTTTATATCCTTTTATTTCATCTGGATTTTCACATTGATGTTGATACCATTTTTTTGGAGTAATTTTTTCTTTATAGGTAGATATTAAAATATCAAAAAATAAATTTTTATTTTCAGTACAAGTATTCTGTGGCATTATCTTTAATGTCATATCTGCAAGTGGCGTTGTCGGATTATAATCTTCTATAACCTTCCAATTCTCTGGATATTTAAACTCAAACCCATATTCCTCATTTCTATACGTTTGCCAATCTGATGTGTCAATTTTTTCATCGTTGTTATATATGGTTTCATTATTTATCTTTTCTTTTTCATTTTTCACTTCTTTCTGAATTTCCGTCTGCACGGATTTACCAGTATTTTTTTGTGTATACCAAAAAATACCGAGTGTTGTTACGATTAATAAAATTATGCATATTATGATGATGTGTTTTTTGTGGGACATACTTTTTTCATTTCATTATTATTTGCGAATATTGTAGTGTATAGTATATCAAATATTGTGTCAATAGCTTGTACAGTTAGCTTTCGTTTGATTTAAGAAATTACTATATATACTAAAAAATTTATCATTATTTTTTTATTAAATTAATTATGCAAAAAACAGGGCGCTTTACCCTGTTCATGTTTTTTCGTGTATTGTTTTCTATTATTTATATTTCCTGTTCTTCTGCGGATTTTTTTGCAAGAATAAATTGTGGTGCAATTCCCGCTTCTACATTTGCTTTTGCAAATGCTTCAAAATCAATATTTGGTGCAAGATATATCATTTGATTAAATCGATAATTTTTATCATGCACACTACCATACTCATAAAAATTACCTTCTTGCTTTTCTGCCGCTTTTTTTTGTGCAATAAATGGATCGACTGGATCTGGCTTACCGCCAGATCGACTTGCGATAAATGCTGTTTTTGCATCTGCATTAAAAACAATGTTATTAGTTTGACCTGGGCGAGCCACAACTGTAATTGATGTAATTAGTTTATCACTGCTGCGAATCTTGGTTTTTCTGTCATATTTATGATCCATGCAACTATGTTTGCATTTATAAAAATTGATCACATATGTACCATTTTTTGCATCGTCAAATGTTGCGTTATTCCCAAATTCTACTTCCACGTATTCTCCATTTTGAAACATCATTGCCTTATATTTTTTTGTACTATTTGCACCAACAATTGTATAGTTGATAATCGTCCCACCATGTTTTACAACCCACTCTGGTTTTCTATACCCCTCTCCCCACCATGCCGCAGCAAATGTAAACTCCGAGAATACAAAAAACAACATCAGTAAAAAACTCATAAAAACCAGTGTACTTCTTTTCTTCTTTTTGATTATTTTAGTCATTTTTTTCTATTGACTCCCCACTCAATGCTTTGTCCCATAGAGACAACATTGGATCTGCAAAATTTGGTTTTGCAGACTCATCAAGAGGATTGTCCTTATTAATATAATACAAGATACTATGTCCACCATAACTCGAAGTGTATTTTTTCTCAAGTTTTTCTGGATCCATTTTACGTGCTTTTTCTTCTGAAATCTTTTTCCCAGTACCTTTGTGATAATAGTTTAACTGTCCATTTTCACCTACACCCTGTGGACGATTTCCTGTAATCATGAAGTTTTTTGATTCTATTTTTTGATATGGCTCAAATTGTGTATTTGGCAAAAATTCAATTTCTCGAGAGATAAATGTATTCCATAGTGGAGCTGCGACCCTTGATCCGATACTTCCTGGCTTCATCAGTGTGCTATCATTATTTCCTACCCACACACCAACAGCAATATCTGGTGTGTATCCAAGTGTCAATGCATCACGATAGTCTTGTGTTGTCCCTGTTTTTGCTGCAACATTTTTACCTGGTACATATACTGGTGCATGTGAACCAAAAACATATGTTCGTGCATTATTATCAGATAAAACACTATTCATTTTTCGTGCAACATCTGCACTAATTACTCGTTCTATCTTCAGTGATTCATTAATCTCTTTTCCACTTGCATCAATTACTTTACTCACTCCATGCACTGGTGCACGCACACCATCATTAGCAAAAACTGCAAACGCACCAACTTCTTCCAAAAGCTTTACCTCTCCACCACCAAGTACAAGAGAAAGTCCATATCGATTACGATTTTTCAGTGATGTAATACCAAGTATTTCAGCAAAATCAATTGCTTGATCAATGCCGACAAGATACAACATCTTCACTGCTGGCACATTGAGAGATCCAGCGATTGCCTTTCTCACAGAAACAAGTCCATGATGATTACCATCAAAATTCTGTGGCACATAATCTCTGCCAGTTCCATCTTTTCCAAAACTTGTTGGTACATCATAAAGAAGTGTCTCTGGTTGATATCCTTTATCAAACCCTGCAGCATATACAATTGGCTTGAAAGACGATCCTGGCTGTCGAAGTCTGAGAGCAACATTTACTTCTCCATCATTTTCTTTATCAAAATAATCAACACTTCCCACCATCGCAAGTATATCACCCGTAGACGGTTCTACTGCGACAAGTGCAGCATTTGATGCACCAAATCTCGGTAATTTATCTGCATACGCAGCCACATCTTCCTCAGCACGTTTTTGCATATCATAATCAAGTGTCGTATATACCTTCAATCCTCCACGTCGCAACACATCCAAACCATACATCTTTTCAAGTTGTTCACGCACATAAAACACAAAATGTGGTGCGTCAATTTCCTCATGAAAATCATTGAGATGTGCAAGCGTATCCACATTCAGCGCTTCTTGCACTTCTGCTTTTGTATACAAATTCAAATCACCTAACCGTTTAATAATTGATCGTTGCCGTGCAACAAGTGCTTCTACGTTGTTTCCATATGGTGAATAGTATGTTGTTGCCTTTGGCAAAGAAGCAAGAAGCGCTGCTTCATCAAGTGAAAGATCTGATACATTTTTATCAAAAAATACTTCCGATGCTGACTGCACACCATACGCATTGGAACCATACGGTACTTCGTTGAGATAAAAATCAAGAATCTGATCTTTTGTATAATGACGCTCAATTTTGATTGCAAGTACAATTTCCGTAAACTTTCGTTTAATCGTTTTTTCACGTGAAAGAAATGTATTACGAACCAATTGCTGTGTGATTGTACTTCCGCCCTGTGCCAAACCACCAGAACTCACATTTTTTTGCAATGCACGCAAAATCCCAAAAATATCAATGCCTTTATGATTATAAAAATTATCATCTTCTGCCGCAATCGTCGCTCGACGAATATGATCCGGTATCTCTTCATGTGAGACTACCTTACGATTTTCCTCATCATACATGCGATACAATTCATGTTTCCCAGTTTTATCATAAATAATTGAGGTCTCCGATATAGATCTATGCATCATCGCTGTAGGATTTACAGAAGTATAATACACATAGAGAAATATAACAAAAAGTGCAAGTCCAACCATAATCACAAGATCAAAAACACTCTTTAAAACTGTAATAAAAAATATTTTGATATACAAAAAAATCCCCCTCTTTTCTTTAGAAACATTTTTTTTCTTTGATTTCTTTCCCATAAAACTCATTTTTCATCTTTTACCAATTCTTCATAAATCCGTTCAATTTTTTTTCCAATAATACTCCAGTTAAATTGCACAACATCGTCCTTTGCATTCTTAACACACGCATCTAATAAATCTCTATCACGATAAAACTTCATAATTGCATCTGTAATTGTATGCGCATTCATTACCTGCAAAAAAACAGCACTTCTCTCGCTGAGATACTTTTTGTTTGTTGGTCGATCAAGACAAATAATACCTGCGCCAGCTGCCATATACTGTAAAATTTTTCCACTTGCTTGTTTTACTGCAGCATCTTTTGGATCAATCGCAACATCTGCCATCAAATTCACTTCTGCGAGTTTAAAATAATTCAGTGGAGAAATCACTGTAACGTTTTTTGTCAATTTTCTTGTCTCTATATCATTTCGTAACCACTTCGCAGGATAACCACCAATCACAAAGTGCACATCTTTTTTTTCTTTCAAAACAAACGGAATTGCTTCAAGAATATGTGATATACCCTTATTTATAATAAGTGCTCCTGTATACACGACAACAAACGCATCTTCTGGTACATTATATTTTATGCGTAATGTTTTTTTGTTCTCTTTTTTATCATAATCTACAATATTCACTCCATCATAAATATATCGCGCCCTATTATCTTTACTGCGTGCTTCTGATATTATATCAATATTTTCCTCCCCACTAACAATTGCTACATCTCCCATTCTATTGATTTTTCTCTCTAAAAAACGAAAAATTGTTCCTAAAGGAGGTACACCAAGATAACCATGCGACCGCATTTCTCCCACCAAACTTCCATGAAAATCCGAAACAAGCTTGATATTTTTCCAAAAAAGAACATACTGCACCAATCGTCCAATTAACACACCTTCGTGTAAATGTGCATGAATTACATCTGGATTTTCTGTATTTGTCAAAGAAAATACTTTTTTTATAAGGAAAATATTAAGTAAAATCTTTTGCCAATTTGGACCAGCTTCTGTCTTTTTGTACCAAAAAAGCCATCGACGAATCCGACGTACGTCAATCTGTGTATCAATGTATTTTTCGATATCATCACCAATATGATATGTGGCAATGATAATTTCATGACCCAATTTTTCCAAAGACCGCGCTTCTTCCAAAATGCGAATATGTGTTCCACGATGAGAGAAAAACGGTGTTGGTGCAATCATCAAAATCTTCACAATTACAGATTTTTACAGACAAAAAACCACTTCTTTTATTTAAAAATATCACATTTTCACTGCTGTGACAAAAAAAGAGTGATGTATTACAAAAAATCATGAAACCTATTTCGGTTTCATGATTTCATCTTTACAAAACTACAGAAAGAGCTTCATTGCCATGCTGTACGTTTTGCCATGCTCTATAAGCATAGATCTACCAAGCAGAAACTCCTCTTTTGCACAAAACACGGGCTCTACACAAAAATATTTTCTCGGATTATCAGACCATAGATACAAGCATGTTCTATCGGTAAATCCCTCCAAAACCATTGTCATTCTTAACCGTCCTGTATCAATGACAATTTCATCAGAAGAATCAACGAAAATACAACGTGCCTCTTGGCAAAATTTTGTATACTCCTGACCTTTGACAATGAGTTTTGTTGCACCATCGTTTGGAAAATACGGATGAAATCCCGGCCTCACCAGAGGCTGAATATCATCTATGCATACAGGATTATGCGCAAAACTTAATCGTGATATTAGCGCATGATTTTTAGCTGTATGCATCACAGAAACATTCATATTTCCATAATACAATCCCCCAATAGCATGTACACCAAATGAAATAACACTACGATCTTCTGTGTATGTATGAAGATGCGCATGTCGCAACCACCCATGCTGTTCCTCACCACTATATACCGGTGCAGGCGGTCCAAAAGCAGGAAAACAAATCGGACATCCTCCTCGCTCTTTTCCATCTGCTCGTTTCATAAATGGAAAAAATACATTCTTTCCCTGAAACAGCCCACCAACGATCATACCATTATCCCCATTAACACTAAGAAAACCCGCCTCATCAGTTCCTACATATCTAATATCATGCACTTTTTCTCCTCCTTTTTCTGTTAAAAAAATACAAAGAACAATAATGCATACTATCACAAAAAAACCATATGTCAAAAGCCACCCCTCTTAAAAAGATTTTTCAATATATTTTTTTATAGATCTATATCAGTCACAGAAAAATGAATCGTCTCACCACGATGCACGTTACCCACAATCAATTTTTTGGCCAGCACATCCGCAATTGTTTCATCAATATAGCGAATAATAGAACGTGCACCAAAAACAGGATCAAATCCATTTTCTACTATCTTTTCTGCCACTCCACTACTAAAAATTACAGTAATATATTGTTCTTTTTCCATACGCACACTAAAATTTGCAAGCAACATTTTTGTCACTTCAACAATATGATTCTCACTAAGCGGATGAAAAATCACAACGTCATCAAAACGATTCAAAAGCTCCGGACGAAACGATCCATTAGCAATAATTGTATCAATTACCTTTTTTTTCATCACATCATCTTTTATGCCATTTTCAATCATTTTTTTAATCACAATTGCCGCCGCATTTGATGTGGCAATAATAATCATCGTCGTAAAACTTACTTTTCTCCCAAATGCATCATGCAAAAATCCCTCATCAAGCACTTGGAGAAAAATATCTAATACGTGCGAATTTGCCTTTTCAATCTCATCAAGTAAGAGAAGTGCATAAGGATGTTCACGTGCTGCTGTCGTCAATATGCCTTGTTGATTCAATTCTTTTGAACCAATAAGTCTGTCCAAAGCACTATCACCTTGAAATTCACTCATATCCAACCGAATCACTTTGTCACTCGAACCAAAATATTGTTCTGCAACAGTCTTTGCCATTTCTGTCTTACCTACACCAGTCGGACCAAGAAAAAGAAAGCTTCCAGAAGGTTTATTTGGCTGTGCAACACCTGAACGCATACGTCGCACTGCTGATGCAACTTTTTGCACTGCATATTCTTGACCCACAATACGTTTATGAAATAATTCTTCAAGTGAAAGAAGTTTTTCTGACTCGCCTTGTCGCATCTCTCCTACAGGCACACCCGTTTTATCACGCACAAAATCATCAACGCTATGTACTGTAATAAATTGCTCACCACTTCCTTGCCACGAAACAAGTACTTCTGTTGCCAAATCAATTACTCGTAACGGTAATGGTGCTGTGTTCATATACCTTTCTGCATCAATAATTACTTGTCTAAGTGCTTGAAAGGTAAATGGTGTATGTTCTTGTCCATAAAATCGCATAAAAAGCACACGCATCGCATTTTCTTCGCTCATTTCCTGTACTGGCACGATATCAAAGTGTCGCATGAGCACGCGATTTTGTTCAATCTGTTCATGAAAACTATCATCAGTCGTGATACCAATCATGCGAAAATTTTGCAGTGATGCATATTGATCAATGATTGCGGAAAATGAAAATCCACGATTATTTGTTGTATCCATATACTGCTCAAAATTATCCACAACAAATATGACATTCCCTGCATATGCCGCTTCATGAAAAAGATTATGTATGACATTTTCTTGATCTACACCCATGCTCTTTGCCTGTGCCATCACACTCGCAAAATCACATTGCAAAACACGCATATACTGCATAAAAGTCCCATCATAATACCCAGTGCGAATCCTCCGCGCTAATTCATGTACAATCATATGTCGACCAACACCAGCAGATCCTGTAATCAAAACACTATTTTCATTTGGTCGTGCCAATACTACATTAATTAAATCCATCTCAGCATCAAACCCGCTAAACGAAAAATTCTTATATTGACTATTATCATAACGTGTAAGATCTTCGGCAAACTGATCAAGATGCACTGTATACCCAAAATGCCATCCACGTCCTATTGGTCGCATTTGCAAAAATTTCTTTGGTGAAAAAAAACGTGTTGCCTCTTCTCTCTCAACCTGCTTTTCTGTTTCCCATGCAACAATTAGATCAAATTCTTCACTTGTTACATCATGATCTGTAAGAAATTTTTCAAATGTATCAATATCCTTAAATGCATCCACTGGCACATTTTCTCTTGCTATGCCAATACGCTCATAAACACGATAAAACCACGATTGCTGACTTAGTTCAATAATATTCATTTGCTTGTATGGTCGATGCCCACTAATACGATATGTTCTATACGCAAACAACATAATACACATAGTCAATGCAAAAATTATTCCTGCACTAACAATGTATGGCGTAAAAAGTAATACAAAAGAAATAATCAAAGAAGCAGGTGCTGTCACGTATAAAAAAACAATAAAGCCACCAAATCCACAAACAAAAATCCACACAAATAACCCAAAAGAGATTACACTAAGACGCACAATCGCACCAACAAACCGTGAGAAAACACTCCACACAATTTTTTCTACAGATTTTAATGGATTAAATCCGCGCCAGTTTTTTAACGATACGTCTCTATGCCATGGCGAAAATAACGTACGCAATAAAAGTATGAACGAAAAAAAACGCGGTATAAAAACAATAAACCGACGCCAGATTGATAACATCTCCTGCAAACCCCCTCCTAAATACCAATGTGTAAAACCTCCTTTTAGCATTTTTTTATATTTATCTAATATTTTATTATTCTATCATATTTTTCTATTAGATAAAAAATTAGATAAAAAATTTCATCGTATCACATTTTCAGTAATCTTATGCCAGATTAAAATACCGCATCTGCAAAAAATGTTTGTCAATCATGAAAACAAAAGATATAATGACACTAATGAACGATGTGCAAAAAAAAGATTTCCAGATAGCACGATCTTTGATCTTGCTAATCGTATTGTATGCTGCTATCGCATTGCTTAGCGGTGTTTTTGGTGTTTTTTATACAAGTGGTATATGGATTACATGGGCATCACTATCGATACTATTTTACATCAAAAAAATTGTTATATTTTCACGACCTTCTCAAGAACTTATATCCTACACTCTCATTGCACTAGCATTTTCTCTTTTGATTGCTATCTACACTGTGCCAACAATTTTTTCTGGACGCGATCAAGGTTCTCTTTCTGCAGCTGCGATGCAATTATCCAACACACATCACCTCATCACACATACTCCAGAAAGTACAGTATTTTTCAATATATACGGCTATGGCAAGGCACTAAATTTTCCAGGATTTTTCTACACAGCAGATGGAGGGCTTCTCACACAATTTCCATTACCATACATCACTTACATTGCTGGATTTTTTGGCATTTTTGGTATATATGGATTTGTTGTGGCAAACTTTACACTGCTATCAACATTTATCATATCAATTACCCTCTTTGCACGAAATTTTATCAACACAAAATACACATTTGTTTTTCTCACATTATTTCTTTCATCTTTTTGTATCAGTTGGTTTGCAAAATTCACACTAAGTGAAAATATCACAAGCATGCTTTTGTGGAGTACTGCTCTACTATTTGTAATGCTCAAAAAAAATCCAGAAAAAACAACGTACTTTACTTTTTTTATTACATTAAGTCTTATTCTTTTTTCTCGTCTTGAAGGACTATGGTTCTTTGCTATTTTCACTTTTCTTACATTTCGAAGTAATACAATCCGCACTTTTCTTCGAAAAGATATTTGGTGGTATGTCATCTTTCCATTTACAGTGCTATTTACTATCGGTTGTGTTGTATTTACAATGAATGTGCCATTTATCACCACAATAGCCAATGTTTTTTTAAATACAACAGTTGCTGATGGAAAAATTGGATCAGAAAGTTTTCTTGAAAAATTCTCTTATCTTGTCTCCGTTTATGGACTTTATGGACTCATTGGACCATTAATCTTTACCGCTGGATTAAGTGCCATAGCAATGCGCTACAAAAAATATCGCCGTTATCTCCTCCCAATTACAGTAACATTACCACTTTTTTCTTATTACCTTTTTCCACATATCAGCAGTGATCATCCATGGATGCTTCGACGTTTTACATTTGCACTATTGCCTGCAACACTTCTTGTTAGCACTTTTTTCATTGCAGCAATCCCACGAAGATGGTCACACATGCGACCAGTGTTACAATACACAATCATTACTATACTTCTTCTTGCAAATATTCCTGCTTTTGCAACATTTATCACGTATGCAGAAAACACTACATTAAAAAATCAAATACATAATCTCTCAACACTGTTTTCTGATAATGACCTCATACTAATCGACAAGAACGTTACTGGTAATGGTTGGTCTATGATTACTAGTCCCTTGCGCTCTCTAGAAAACAAACATGCTGTATATTTTTTCAATACTTCTGACTACGAAAAAATCGATGTGAGCAAATTCAAGCGCGTATTTCTCATCACACCAAACACAAACAAAGAGTTTTATGAAACAGCCTTACATACTCATATAGACTACACAGGAAAATTTATATTTACAAGCGAACAACTACAACTAGAAAACTCAAAAACAATCCCAACACAGTATCCAAAAAAAGATACTTATATTATACGTTGTACTATTTATGAATTAAATAATTTAGAATAATGTTAGATCTTACGCCACATGTAAAATTAAACAGAAAACAAAATTATGTATATATTTTTTTGCGTCTTTTTTTGGTGTTTCTATTTATATTTCTCATATACATATTGGCAAAAAATTTCATTTTTCCCACAAAAACATTTTATTTCAATAATGCAGTGCGATCATTGGCAAATACAATATCTCAACCATACGAAACAAAAGATGGCACAAGCTTTCACATAGCAACAGAAGGTGAATTTGATCAAATCTCAATATCTATGACACTACAAAAAAATACTCCTACACTTCCTACACACACCACCTCTTCAATCAAAAAATCTTATCTTGCATTTCTTGCACCTATTAGTACACAAAAATATACAAACCACATTGTAAAAGCATTTGTCAATGATGATGTGTTCTATATAGAAAAAAACGCAATTATTCATCCCTTAATCAGTAAAAATGCATTTGACTCATATCTTTTTAAACGTGCTCCGGATGAAACGGTTATAGATGCAATCACAAACGATACAATTTCAAAAGACGTAATAGCATTTGCACCTGCAACTCTCATCTCCTCAAAAGAAGGCGTATTTGTCACTGATGGTACAGACATGCATCCCGTACAAGATGAAAGAACATTTAAAGTGCTTGGATATAATTTTGACAATGTAATTAAAACAAATTCCGAAGAACGTTCCTATTATAAAAAAAGTAAAATGTTATCCATATCAAGCACACATCCATTTGGTACAATATTCTACACAAATGACAGTAATCGAGCATTTATATTTGACCATAATACTCTCAACAAAATCTCCGTAACAAAAAATGTAAAAAATCATGCAATAATCGTACAAGAAGCATCCCGAAAAATTACATCTCCTTGTACATTTGAAAAAACAGCATTTTCCGACAAATACACCTGCACAACTTCACTCGAAAATATAGAAAAATTCAATGGAAACACTTACCGTATCACACTTGACAATATGCCAAATACAAAAATTGACACAATCCAAATCAAACTATTCACAAAAATCAATAAAAAATCATTTGAAGAACGTTTGCATGCATTGCGCAGAAAATTTACAACAATATATAATTAATTTTATGAAATTAATCAGAGAAACAATCAAAAATCCTACAACATACAAAATTCTTATCGACATTGTAGTTCTGTTATTATTTTTTGTTTGTGGATTCATCATTTTTGAAACAATTTTACCAGGAATTCTGAGTGCTTTCATCTCTCCATTCAAATTGTTTGCAACACTATACATTTTATTGACTATAGTAGCGTTTGTAGCATACAAACAAAACATCTCATTTACCTCAAAAAAAACTCATACATTTTTCTTTGTTTTCTTTCTCCTTATCTTTTGTGCATGTGTTAGCCTGTCTAGTATTCGATTTAACTTACTGTTCGCTGTATTAGCCACATTACTCTGCGCAAGCGTTTTTGCAATGTTTTATAGTGTCTTACAAGAAGAATTCTCAAAATCTTCTTAGAACCTGTCTATTTATCTCTCTTTCGTAACGAAATTTTCAGATTTTAGGCAAAAACGGTGCACACTTTGGAGGAATAATGGTTTTATTGCGACAAAATGTGCACCATTTGCAACCAAAATATGAAAATTGCAGTCGAATAGGAAACCGGTGAACAAACTCTTAAATCTTACGCAAAACGGTCAACGTCCTTTTTGCACTTTCATCCCATGTAAACTCTTTTGATCGTTTATATCCATTTTTTTGCATTTGTTGTTGCAAATCCTCATCACAAAGTACATCATCAATAGCTTTTGCAATTGCATCACTACTATTTTCATCAAAATATATCGCCGCGCTACCAAGTACTTCAGAAATACTAGAATTATCGGCTGCCAACACGGGAATGCCAGTGGCCATTGCCTCAATTCCAGGCAATCCAAATCCTTCATACAAAGAAGGAAAAACAAAAATCTTTGCATTTTGCATCAATATCCGCACATGTTCAAAAGAAATATTTCCGGTAAAAATAATGTCATTGTTATATCTGCTTTTTTTTGCGTATTCTTCGATACCTTCCCACAGCCACCCACGACCGCCAACTAGTACAAGTTTCATATCCACATAATCCTTTTTTATCTTTTCAAATGCATCGATAAGACGTTTAAGATTTTTTCGTGGTTGAATCGCACCTGTATGAATGATGTACTTTTCTGACTGTATTCCATACATATGCAATATTTGCAAAATTCTCTCTGATGTACTTTCTTTTTTCCAAAATTCATTATCAATACCATGATACACAACTGTAACATCCTCCTCCTTTATATACGGATAATATGCTAATAAATCTTCCTTTGTCGATTGTGATACAGTAATGATATGGTCTGCACGATACACTGCAATTTTTGTGAGAAAATGTAATTTGTACACATCCCTTTTAGGAAATGTATGAGGAAATTTTTTGAACGCGAGGTCATGAATTGTTATCACAACTTTTGTATTCTTGCGACAAAACAATGGCGCATTATGCAGCGGTATCCATACAATATCAGGTTTATCTAAAAAAATATTCCATGCAAATCGTGTTTGTGTCCAAAACGGTACATGTGCACATTTTTTCAAAATATAATTTTTTCTCTTCGGTGGCGTCAGATACTTGTTAAACACTCCTTGATGATAAATGGTAAAAACATCATCTTTTGCAAGTGCACCAATTCGCGCAAAAATCTCTTTAATATACACACGCGTTCCATCAATACGATCAGCATCCAACTCAGCTGCATGCACTGCAACACGTGTACGAAACATGTCAATATTTCTAGCATTTTCTATAGAAAAATTCCCCACGCGCATACGAACGAGAGATGCTAAATATGCCCCTGTTCCTATTTTTTTTCCAATGTCACGTGCAAGTGATCTAATGTACGTTCCCTTACCACAGATTACACGAATTTTCACAATTGGATATTCATATGATATGACTTCGATTTTGTGAATATGTATTTTTCGTGATTTCATCTGAATATCTTCTCCTCGACGCACTCTCTTATATGCTTCTTGACCATCAATTTTAATTGCACTGTATACTGGTGGCATTTGTGCAATTTCTCCCACAAAGGAATTAACTGCTTTTTTTATATTTTCACTAGTCGGAATAATCTCTTTGTTTACAACACTTTTTCTACCTTCTGCATCATCCGTCTCACTCACTTCACCGAGAAAAATCTCTGCGACATATTCTTTTTCTGATGCAACAATTTTATCAATATTTTTTGTATATTCACGTCCCACAGCCACAACCAAAACACCCGTTGCCAACGGATCCAGTGTTCCACCATGTCCAACTTTAATCTTTTTATCCCCTGTTTTTCTCCAGGCCCAATACTTCACAATCTGCACAGCATGTTGCGAACTAATCCCGTATGGTTTATTGATAACATAAAGTCCTTTTGTATTTTTCATATGCGCCAATTATACCATTTTCAACACATATGTCACATCACACATGCACTACACAAAAAACAAAAAACGACAACTGGAAATATCCAATTGCCGTTATATATCCTGTTTTTTCAACTTGTAGAAACTTCACATTGTTTCATATGCATTTTCAAGCGCTCTTCAAATCCCTCGACAGTTTTTTCAAGTTCATGCACGAGAACACCCCACTTTTTAGCGAGAACAATGTAAATATTTATCGTCTCTTCCATTTTGCGACGAATCTTATCTGTATTACAATTCCATAATGTCGTTTGATTATGCAATCGATCTGATAACTTAAGCAATATGACTTCAACAATATTTATTGTGCTAAGTCGTGTATGATAAAAATCTAATTGATCTTCCACAGAATCATTAAAATAACTCAATGGTTTTTTTGATACACAGTCCACAATCAATGTAGTATTTTTACTATAGTCACGATTAATTCGTTCAAGCGACCATTCATCTGGTCGATCTTCAATTACATCATGAAGAAGTGCTGCTGCAATAATTTCATGTATTGAAATTGTGAGATCACCTCGATCAAATATATAGAGATAATCTATAAGAATAATCGCAACAGCACGAACGTGTGTGAAATACACATCACCATTATCACGATAAATATCAGAAAAAGCATTTTCTGCATCAATGTACGCACGATAAATAAATCCGTACTCCTTTGAATACGGTGAATAAATACGCTCAATACGCCTAAAAAACGTGTCTTTCGTCTCTGCTGGTGCAAGAATTTTCTCAATCTTATGTAGCGGCATTCGTCTACCTCCTCTTGATGATATATATTATAAAAATATGTTAAAAAACGAGTTCACTATACTACGTTACAAAAAACAAAATGTCAATAACTATTACATTGTAGAAAACCAATGTAATTTTTCCATAAGCAAAAACATACCACTTGCCATCACGCCAAAAATAAAAATCAATCGCGAATATGTAAGCATTTTTCTTTTTGGAATGTAATAAAATTTTGAAAGATTATACGCCTCAAGTGCATGTTGTCGAAAAATTTCCCTATCATCATCCAACATCTTTTGCAACTCATCTGCATATGATTCAGCAGAGCCGAACTCTGCAATTCGTTGCGTATGTAAAATACTTTTTTCTCGCTCTTTGTGTCCAAAAAATCGTGGCAAACGAATTGCAAAAATTGCAGCAAGCGCTGAAAACGCTGAAAAAATGGCGACCACTCCCATCGTTAAATGCAATGTATTAACTTCAAAAAGTTTTGAAACCACCAATGCAAAAATACCCGTATTAAGCCCTACCATTACATTTGCATGATTATCTACAGTATGTGCAGCATCGATCACTTTCGCAGTTAGTCCTTCGAGAAAAGTCAATGTATTCATCGTATCAAAATCCTCACCAGTCAAAATATTTCTATCACTATTTTTATTCATAAAAACACTTTAAATGATTACACTCCATTGTGACAACAAAAACTACAATAGTCAATACCAGTGTATTGCGAAATGCAAAAAAACATGTATAATAGTGAGAGTATAAAATGACACATTGGGCTGTAGCCAAGCGGTAAGGCAACGGGTTCTGGTCCCGTGATGCGTAGGTTCGAATCCTACCAGCCCAACACTACAAAAAATTTTCAAATAAATTAAAAAGCAACCGACTCATTTGAGTTGATTGCTTTTTGATTTTTTTACATCCTTATTTTAAATCATTAATCTTTTTGATTACAATATCCGATACATCACAAATCGAAAGTTGATCTGATTTTATAATCGTTACAGAATCAACATTTTTTATGAGTCTTTCATATTCTAACCTGATTTGCGACTGTACATGCAACGTCCTTCTGTCACCCACAGACATTCCTCTAATCTTAAATCTTTTCGATTGAGTTTCTGGAGTAATGCAGAGATAAAATGTCCAACTTGGCTCTGTCAATTCACTGAAATCACTCATTATTGTATTAACACCCATTGCTCGATGATACACAAAAGTTGACATCCAATATCGATCGACAATAACAAGATTATTTTGAGCAACAAGAGAACTTAATTCCCGTGATGCGTCTTTCATTGCATTCAAATAAAACCTATAGTGATCACATGGTTCCGAAATAGCGTCTATTCTTTCACGCTCTTTCATATATCGCGCCGGTGGCGTTGGATAATACCTTGCTGACATGGTACTTGCAACATGCTTTGCAACCGAAGATTTTCCAGAGCAATCAACACCTTCCAATACTATTATCATCAATCAATCTCCTCTCAGTTCAATTTTTTCAACAGATATTTCTACTACTTTTCCCCTTATTGGAACTTTCTTAACAGTTCCCTCATCCTTCAAGAAAAAGGGTCTCATTATCGGAGCATCATAAGCAACTATTGGCGGATTACTTTCGAGATTAGTATCTCCGTGACCTCCAACTTCATAGACCAACTCCTTATCTTCTGTTTCATTATACAATGTAACAATTGTTCCAATGCGGACGAAATCATTATTATCAGGAAAATCGTCAACAAGCACAGCTCTTTTCATTTTTTTAAGAAACTCAGCTATGCGCTTGTTGAGCATATCCTCATCTCGACACAATTGCTCAAATGCAAAGTTATCATGCCATTCATTACCACCAACCTCAGCAGCTTCTCCTTTGCCTCCCTGTATTTTTTTTAACTCATCGAACAGCCTGCTCTTCATTTCATTTGCTCTTTCAAAACCCTTCTTTGTAAAATACAGATTATCTGACATGCCTATTCCTCCTTAAATTCTACCTGCTTAATAAAATGTCCCTATAGGGCCTATTTTCAATTCGTTTTTTATTTAATCCTAGTACATCATTGAGATCTTCAATTTTTTGAAGACCTTTTTCCCTACTACTATCCATAGCCTCGATTTCCAAAAAAAACCCAGCGCCATCAACTTTATCAATAACTATATGACAATCATTAATCTGATAGTAAGCTCTCTCTTTGATAATCTCAACCAAAATTTCATTCCCAATCAATCTTAAAAAATCTTTTGCGGTATCTACATCAAAGATTTGAAGATTGGTCTCTATTTTTGCAAAATGACCATCATCCATTTTTGTGCTTGGAGGCTTGTATGTTATTTCACCACTTTTTAAGTCTCCACTTAAATT
>PDPP01000028.1 GCA_002747515.1 Candidatus Moraniibacteriota bacterium | reverse complement strand
TGATTTTCTGTGTTTTTTTGAGAATTGTTTTGACATCCCATCACAACAAAAACAACCAGTAGAACTGGGATGATGAGGAATTTCTTTGTGAGAGAGTTGCATATCATAATGTTTTTTTCATTTCATTATTTGCGAATATTGTAGTGTATAATATATCAAATATGTTGTCAATATGTCGTTTTGATTGTAAATAGAGTGTTATAAATAATTTTGATTAAATAACTTTTATTTTCTATCTAATGTTAGCTCTTTATAAGAAACATCTTGTCAAAAACCTTGTCAAAAATGGAAATTTATATTACAATTGCTTTTGTAATTATTTATTCTCGTGTGCGGTGGTGCAATAGAGATGTACGACCACATCGCAGAATCAAAACATATGGCATTGACAAAACGTCAAAAGGATAATGCGACAAAAAAAGTGAAGCGTCATGATACTGATACAGGATCTCCTGAATATCAAGTAGCACTCTTTACAACACGCATTGAGAAGTTAACAAAGCATTTGAAAAAGAATAAACATGACTTTCATTCACGTCGTGGGCTTTTGAAAATGGTTGCAAAGCGAAAGAAATTATTGGATTATCTCGCAAAAACGGATGAAAAAGCATATAAAAAAATTGTGAAGCAACTTGAACTAAGAGAGCGTAAATAAATTACGCTCTTTCGTTTGAATTTTTGTCTTATTTTTATGTTTGCATTGATGAGGAGAGAGTTAATGCTTTTTATTGTATAGAATAATTTTTATTATAGTGTTTGCGGATATTTCAAATGTTGTGGGACAAAATTTCAAAAAACAATCAAAATATTTTTTAAAATAGTATTTGGTTGATATATTTATAAAGTAAGGAAAAATTATATATAATACTATGAAGCATAAAGATCAGCGTGTCGGTGTATTGGTAGACATACAAAACCTTTATTACAGTGCACGTGTATTACATAATAGAAAGGTGAACTTCAAAAATCTCTTAAATACAGCATTGGAAAATAGAAAATTAATTCGTGCTATAGGTTATGGGATTTCTACAGAAGAAGCACAAGAAGACAAATTTTTTGATGCGTTGGAAAATCTCGGTTTTGAGGTGAAAACTAAAGATTTACAAGTATTTGCAGGTGGTCAGAAAAAAGGTGATTGGGATGTAGGTATTGCAATTGATGCAATCAAACTTTCAAAAAATGTTGATGTAATTATTCTGGCGTCCGGTGACGGAG
Organism: Candidatus Moraniibacteriota bacterium; assembly: GCA_002747515.1. Taxonomy (GTDB): domain Bacteria; phylum Patescibacteriota; class Minisyncoccia; order Moranbacterales. The sequence goes on along the minus strand of PDPP01000028.1, from coordinate 15,925 downwards.
ACTATATTCCGCTTGTAGAATACATCCAAAACACCACCGGCTGTCGTGTGGAAGGTGTGGCATTTAGCGAATCGACGAGTACACGACTTGTGGAGACATTAGATGATTTTCTCGACCTCTCATCAAATAAAAAACGATTTTTAATCTAAAAAATATTTAGTAAAATCACAAAAAAACACGTATGTTTACGTGTTTTTTGTGATATTAAGAGTGAATAGCACATTTAAAAACAATTGCAAAACATAAAAAGGAATTATGATTGTGTTGTAAAAAAATATAAAGTAATTGGTGATTTTTTTTAAAAAGCACATGAATACTTGCATTTTTTTTGTTTTTGCTATACACTACTGGGACACAGGATTAATTATTAAACAAGTAAATACATACTCCTTTGTGAGCGTGCGGAAAAGATGAATAATCTTTTTCTGATGACTTTTTGATAATTTCTCGTGTTACGGGGAATTTTTTGTATTCGTTTTAATTATTTAATTGTTCTCCCCTTTTTGAATACAAGGACAACGTATTTTAGTAAAAGTATATGGCAAAGACAGATGATTTGCTCGATAAAATTGTCGAAGAAGTTAAAGCGAGCACAAAGAAAGAAGTAAAAAAAGAAGAAAAGAAAGAAGAAACAATAGAAAAAAAAGAAGTTACTACTTCTGTAGATGATGTAGATATGGAGTCACTTCTTGCAAATGATAATGTGGAGGTACCACAAGTGGGTGATGTGATTGATGCGAAAGTAATTGATATTTCAGCGAGTATTGTCCTTTTGGATATTGGTCCGATTGGTACTGGTATGGTGATTGGTCGTGAAGCAAAGAGTGGTCTTGCTGAGGATGATAAGTTAAAACCAGGGAGTGAAGTAAAAGCAACTGTGATTGATCTTGATAATGATGATGGATATATTGAGCTTTCTATTCGCGAAGCAGCATATGAACGCGCTTGGGACGATCTTCGTGAGAAAAAAGAAAAAGAAGAAACAATTTCAGTAAAAATGCTTGATGCAAATAAAGGTGGTCTCATGGTTGAGGTAAATGGAGTAACTGGTTTTTTGCCAGTTTCACAGCTCTCAAGCAAAAATTATCCACGTGTAGAAGACGGTGATAAAAATAAAATTTTAGAACTTCTTAAAAAGCTTGTTAATCAAGAGTTGCCAGTGCGCATTATTGATATTGATCAGGAAGATGAAAAATTAATCGTTTCTGAAAAGGCTGCACATTCTGATCGTGAACGTGAGGCAATTTCTGGTCTCCATGTTGGTGATACAATTACAGGAGAAGTAAGTGGTGTAGTGGATTTTGGTGCATTTGTGAAATTTTCTCCTTCTGACGACGAGAAGGATGAAGATGCAAGACTTGAAGGTCTTATTCATATCAGTGAGCTTGCATGGCAACTTATTGATAATCCACGCGAAGTGATAAAAGTTGGTGATAAAACTGAAGCAAAAATTATAGGTATTGACGATACACGTATTTCTCTTTCGATCAAGGCTCTGAAGGAAGATCCTTGGACAAAAATTACAGAAAAGTATTCTGTAGGAGGAATTTATAAAGGTATAGTTGATAAAATTAATCATTTTGGTGCTTTTGTTTATCTAGATAATGATATTCATGGTCTTGCGCATGTGAGTGAATTTCAAGAAATGTATCCGGGCAAAAAACTTGAGGATAAAATTGAGTCCAAAAAGGAGTATATGTGGAAAATTCTTTCAATTGAACCAAAAGAACATCGCATGGGCCTCGTGCTTATCGATGAAAAAAAATCAAAAGAACTTGAAAGCAAAGATGAATCGGTAGAAAAAACGGTGGACAAAAAGAAATAGTCTTAATGTGCCCAGGGGAAACTCTGGGTATTTTTTTAATATTTATTTAGAAAATTTTTTGTTTTTTAAAAGAAAAGGTTATTAAAAATATTATATGGATATAAAGAATATTTTCATTATTTCGGGTCCTTCAGGAGCTGGAGAGGATTCAATTATTAATGAATTAAAAAAACGTATGAATGTGCGAACAATTGTCACAACAACAACACGTGATATGCGTTCTGGTGAATCGGAAGGTAAACCGTATTATTTTGTCTCGATAAAAAAATTTAAAAATTTAATCAAAGAAGATGGCTTTGTTGAATGGGCTCAGCAATATAATGGGCAATATTATGGTGTAACAAAACAAGAATTTGCAGATATTGTTGCGGAGGGTAAAATTGGACTTTGGAAGATTGAATATAAAGGCGTACAAACAGCAAAGAAAAAATTTCCACATATCATTGCAATATTAATAATGGCAGAATCGTTGGACGTTTTAGAAAAAAGAATTCGTAATCGGAGCAAGGTGACGGAAGAGTATGTACAAGAACGAATGAAATATACAAAAGAATGGCTTAAACATACAGATGTTTATGATTATCATGTGATCAATCGACAAAATAAACTTTTTGAAGCTGTGGAAGAAGTTGAAAATATTATTAAAAAACATATAGAAAACAATGAAAAACCTTGTTAAAAATGTACAAAATAATAATTTTTTGCAAAAAATGTGGCAAAATGGCGATACTATTATTTTAGGTGTGTCTGGTGGGCCAGATAGCATGTGTCTTTTGGATGTGATGGCGCGTATTGCGAAAAAAGAGAGTTTGACAATTGTTGTGGCCCATGTGAATTATGGTTTGCGTGGTGAAGACTCTATTGCTGATCAAATTTTGGTTGAGCGTGTAGCACAGCGGCATGGTTTTGTGTGTGAAGTAAAAGAATATCTTGATATACAAAAAGGATCAGAGTCTCAGTGGCGTAAAATGCGATATGATTTTTTTGAAAAGATGCGAAAAAAATACGAAGCGCAAGTTATTGCTGTAGCTCATAATAAAAATGATCAAGCAGAAACATTATTACTTCGTTTATTGCGCGGAAGCGGACTTGTGGGACTTTCTGGTATGCGATGGCGATCAAAAAATGATGTTATTCGACCTTTTCTTAATGTATCTCGTGCAGATGTTTTATCTTATTGTGAAAAACACGCACTTTCTTATAATTTGGATAAAACAAATGATGACAATGTTTATACGCGTAATAATATACGCAATAATCTCTTGCCCTATTTAGAAAAAGAATTTAATCCACGAATTGTTGATGTTTTGGCAAATTCTGCAACCACAATTGCAGATGATTATGCAATGTTGCGAAAAAATATCGTGGTTTTTTGGAATTATATTGAAAAAAAAGAGAAAATCATATTTAGTGTACAAAAATTTTTGAAAAATGATGTTTCTATGCAAAGACTGAGTCTTCGTATTATGATAAAAATTTTGCGAGGTACAACAAAAAATATTGAAAGAGGTGTTGTTGAAGAGATGCGAAAAATGATTGCAAGTACAAAAGGGAAAAATCAAGAATTTGTAGGCAAAGACTTGAAAATGCTGAAAAAAGGTGATACAGTAGAACTCATGTGTTTGTAAAAAATAATGTTTTTTCAGGCACAAAATTAATTTTATTTAATTTTATTTTGACATGGAAAAGATTTTTAAAAATTCTGGTTTGATTATTGGTGTTTTGATTGTGATATTAGCTTTTTGGATTCTTTCAACAGGAACACCAGAAGAAGTTGAAAAAATATCATTAACACAGCTTTCTCAGGAAGTTAATGATGAACAGGTAAAAAGTATTACAGTGGAGGCTGATGGTAAGGTGTTGATAGATTTGAACAACGCTAAAAAACAAGAAACAAATAAGGAACCTGATGCATCACTAACAGAAACATTGAAAAATTTTGGCGTAAAAGAGGAAAAATTGTCAGCAGTGCCAATTACTATTGAAAAACCGTCTGGTGCATCTATGTGGGCAACAATTCTCATCCCCTCTCTTCTTCCAATATTGATTATTGGTGGATTGATCTTTTTTATGATGAAACAGGCAATGCGTGGAAATAATCAGGCAATGTCTTTTGGCTCGTCTCGTGCACGTATGATTGATCCTAAGGATAAAAAAAATCGTACAAGTTTCAAAGATGTTGCAGGAAACAAAGAAGCAAAAGAAGAACTTGTGGAGATTGTTGATTTTCTTAAAGAACCAAAAAAATTTCGTGATCTCGGGGCAAAGATTCCAAAAGGTGTTTTGTTGCTTGGACGACCTGGAACAGGAAAAACACTCCTTGCTCGCGCTGTTGCTGGTGAGGCAGGTGTGCCATTTTTTACGATTAGTGGTTCGGAGTTTGTAGAGATGTTTGTTGGTGTAGGTGCTTCTCGTGTGCGCGATCTTTTTAAACAAGCAAAGAAAAATGCTCCAGCGATTGTGTTTATTGATGAAATTGATGCTGTAGGACGGCAACGTGGCACAGGATTAGGAGGTGGTCATGATGAGCGTGAACAAACCTTAAATCAAATTCTTGTAGAAATGGATGGTTTTGACAACCAAACGAATGTTATTGTGATGGCAGCAACAAACCGTCCAGATGTATTGGATCCAGCATTACTCCGTCCAGGACGATTCGATCGTCGTGTGACAGTGGATTTGCCAGATATTGAAGATAGAAAGGCAATTCTCGCAATTCATGCAAAAAACAAAAAAATTGGCGAAGATGTGGATCTCGAGCGTATTGCACAGCGTACACCAGGATTTTCTGGCGCAGATTTGATGAATTTGATGAATGAAGGGGCACTTTTGGCAGGGCGACGTAATAAAAAAGAAATCGAAATGATTGATGTAATTGATTCGATTGAAAAAGTAATGCTTGGTCCAGCACGAAAAAATAAACGTATGGATGAAAAGGAAAAAAAGATTGTTGCATATCATGAGGCGGGTCATGCAATTGTTGGTGCAATTCTTGAAAACACAGATCCTGTACATAAAGTATCTATCATTTCTCGTGGAAGTGCTGGTGGTTATACATTATCTGTACCAGAAAAAGATAAAAGCCTCATGTCTCGTGCATATTTTATTGATGAATTATCAGTTTTTCTCGGTGGTTATGTTGCGGAGGAAATGATTTTTGGTGATGTGACAACAGGTCCTTCAAACGATCTCGAGCGAGCGACAAAGATGGCGCGAAATATTGTGACACGATATGGTATGAGTGAACTTGGTGTACGGACATTTGGCAAAAATGAAGATTTAATCTTTCTGGGACGAGAAGTAGCTGAGGAAAAGGATTATTCTGAAAAAACTGCTGAAGAAATTGACCATGTTGTGAGCAAATTACTTACAGATGCCAAAAAAACAACCAAAAAAATACTCACAGAGAAAAAAGATGTTCTTGATGCAATTGCGCAAAGACTTTTAGAAAAAGAAACAATAGAGAAAGAAGAATTTGATGCAATTATCACTGGAAAAGAAATCAAAAATGCTGAAGTTGACGAAAAGGAAAAATAGTATTTATAATACAAAGATCATGGATAATTATTATAAAAATATATGATTATCTATGATCTTTTTCCTAAAAAGTGAAAAAACTTTTTTCAGCTGTAAAATAAAGATTTATAAAAAAGTTGGGTGTATAGCTCAGTTGGTTAGAGTGCATCGTTGACATCGATGAGGTCCCAAGTTCAAATCTTGGTACACCCACAATTTTAATAAAAAAGATTAACGCTTACTTTTTTGTAAATTAAAAAACCATCAAGGACTTGATGGTTTTAGCTTTAGAAACAATAATTTATCTCCCATAACCACTATTTCCTCCGGTTGTACTACTGTCTACGAAGACTTCTCCAGTATCTGGATTTATAAAAGGAGTAGATGTTGGTTTTTGACTTTCTGAACTAGTTGTAGGGGTTTTGTTGTTTTGATATTTTTTTGCATAATCATACGCATCTCCTGTATATTGTAATACTGGTCCAATCTCACTGTACAAGCCGCCCATTTCTTTTACATATTGATTACGAAATGCATTCATATTTTCATCAATTGCTTGATCCACTTCACTTAATCCACGATTTACAACATTAGTAATGAGTGTGACAGCAAATGCTTGAATTGCACTAGAGAACACACTACTGTCACCATTGGCTAATGCTTCAAGTGGTAATGTAATTTGTTGTAATTGGATTTCTTCTACGATAGATTTTGGCAAAACCGTATTACCTTTTTCATCTTGCTGATCTAATGCACCACTACTTGTTGCTCGAAGTTCTGCAATTTCTTTTTCTTTTTCATAATTTGAACGCATAGTTTGATCCATAGTAAGTGCCATTCCAATAGGATTGTTTTGTGGGGCTGATAAGAGTTGTTCAAAACAATCAAAATCACCTTCTGAAAAAATAGTATTCCCAGTGCATTCAGTTAGATTAACATATGTTTGACCACCTTTTGCTGAATTTATAACACTTTCTCCTGCACTTTGAATAGCATTTTTAAGTTCACTTTCAACACCTCCACCACTAGAAATATAATCACCAGAAGTGGTTCCTCTGAGAGAATTTGTGAGAAAATCTTCTGCATAAGTTATTGCTTTTTCTGTCGGATCTTCGATGAGAAATTCTTCAAAGTTTTTAATATTTCGAGGAGAAGAATTGCTACCATACAACAACGTTTCAATTGTTGCTGTAGCTTGTTTGATTGCAATCATTTTTGCGCTGGATGCAAGTGCTTCGCGAATTTGTGTTGAGATTTCTTCTAGCATTTGTTTCATTGCGCCAGCTTCAAAGTTTTCTCCCCATGTGCCTGCTTGTGTATTATGAAAGGGTGTAAGTAAAAACAGGGATATGAGCATAATTGATATAGTTTTTTTTATTTGCATTTTTTTGAGATTTAAATATCAAACAAACTACTTTCAATATCATATTCTTCCATTTTTCGTGCTACTTTATCGTTGAATTCTATAGATTGGTATAGCAAACCTTGCATTTGTGCCAGTGAGGCAATCATTGGTGTTGCATCATAATTAACAGTTTTGTAGTCTCCTGACTCATAAATGTTTTTTGCATAGCGAATGAGAGAAAGTCCTTCAGAATGAATATCGAGGAGGTCATTAGGAACTGCAACTTCATTCATTTGACTTTCCGCTTTTGTTGCATTTTTTGCTAGATTTTCAAAATATGTATATTCATTAAGTGATCCTGAAAAAGTATTTATTTGTGCCATAATCTCTGCTTGAAAAGATTCTACAGGTCTATCAAAAAATCCTTGTGGAAAATTTGAGACAAATATATAAGATATAGAAGTAAAATATTCTATTGCATCTTCCCGTTTCATTTCTTTACATTCATCTTCAGAAAGATCATCACAGTTTTGAGTTTTTATATCAATATCGGAGATATTAATTGGTTCGATTGTTGCAAATTCAACTTCTTCTTCAATTGCTTGAGAAATTGCAGCAGAGAATTCCTCTGAAGTAATATCAGATTCCCCTGCCTCTTGTGCATCTGCAATATAGGAAACAACGTCTTCTGAGATTTTTTTTGTGATATTTTTTGTTTCTGATGGTGTAACTGTAAATTTTATAGGTTCTTTTTCTTGTACAATGCGATCACCAGGAGCTGGTACGAGAGGATTATAACCACTTTCTACTTCAACACCATCTGAATATCCGTCACCATCTGTGTCAGCAATGCGAGGATTTGTGCCAAGAGTTTTTTCTTCAGAATTACTGATTCCATCACGATCAAAATCTTCAAATAACGTTAAATCAGTATCATTTGCAAAGGTAAAAAAAGTAAGAGATGCGGTGATGAGTATTGCAAAAATAAAGAAGTTTATTGTATTGTATGATTTTTTCTTTTTCACAAGGTATTTTTTATTTTTATCTGATGTTATTATAACATATCTTTGTTTTTTTTCGCAATTTCACCTTGATTTTTGTGTTAATTAGTGCTATAATATGTATATTCGGGTGAGCAAATGGTCTTTAATGACTATTTGCTCATTTTTTGTTTTATGTAAGCAAAAAACAGAATGTCAAAAAAAATACAAAAATACAAACAAATTTTCAAAAACGAATTGAAAAAGAATTTGCGTGCTTTTGAATTACATAAAAAGTTGGCATTTTTTAGTATGATGGTAGTGCCAATTACATCTTTTGGGGCTGGGATGACAATATATATAGATAATACATCGGAGATTTTAGGAGAGCCAATCTTTGCAACTGACACAGTGGTAAATTTAGATGAAAATATTGTTGTAAATTTTTCAGATCCTATAAAAGACACTGAAAAATATGAAAAAGCAATTTCTGTGTATCCATATACAGATATGCAATTTTTTTGGGGAAATAATGGTGGTCGACTTACAATCGTACCACAGTCTATTTGGGACCCTTCAACAAAATATTCTTTGATTTTTCCCTATAATATATATGATAATAATGATCAATTATCAACGATTTTCTCTTTTGAGACAATTGCATATCCTGAGATTGTGGAAACTAATGTGGATGATCAAAAATATATTAGTAAAGGAAAAGAAATAATTATACGATTTAATCAAGCGGTTGATAGTTTTGATATACATGCCGTTGCTCGGCCTGCAATTGTAACAAAACAAGTGTATGATTCAAAAAAGCGAGAGCTTCGCATAACTTTTGAAGAAGAATCTCATAGTGAAATGGGTTTTCATACGCTCACAATTTTTGCGAAACATATACGTCAAAATGATTCACACTTCTTTCCATTAAAAGCAGTTTCCTTTAATGCAATTTTGCCACAATCAGATTTGTGGCCCAAAAAACATCAGGAACGTGCTGAAATTGCAAGAAAATCTACTACACCACAAATCATTGAAGGAAAATATATAGATGTAAATCTTGAAGATCAAATTACAACTTTATTTGAGAATGGTAAATTTGTTGTAAATTTTATATCATCAACTGGTGCAGTAGACACACCAACACCTACAGGACAATTTCAAATTTACAATAAACATCCATATGCTTTATCAAACATGTTTCAAGTGTATCTTCCATTTTGGATGGCGTTTACACCTGACGGAAAATATGGATTTCATGATCTTGTCGTATGGCCAGAAGGTCATGAAAAAATGCCAAGTGGCGGAAAAGAGAGTGATGTGAATATTGGAAGAGCTGTTTCACCAGGATGTGTACGACATGATGCAGAAAATTCTCAATTTCTTTATGAATGGGCAGAAATTGGTACGCCAGTGATTATTTACTAAACACCACATCAACCAGTAAACAACAAAACACTACTATACTACGTAATATAGTAGTGTTGGTTTTTTATCGTTGATTGTGGTTAAAATAGGGCGTAAAAGTGGCTTTTTTGTTCAATTCTCTATTTTTGCAAATGTTTCTTTTAAGACCTCCGCAGTTTTTTTTAATTGTTTTTGTTCTGTCTTGTTTAATTTAATGCATAATTTTCCCATCAACCCAGTATAACCAACGATTGCCGGCATGCTGAGACATACATCATTGATGTCATAAGTGCCTTCTATGAGATGTGATACGGGTAAGACGGATTTTTTGTTGCGCACAATTGCGCGAATGAGATGTGCACATCCTGCGCCAATCGCATAATATGTTGATTGTTTTCCTTCAATGATTGTGTAAGCGGCACCACGTGCTTGTGTAAATATATTTTCTTGCTCCTCTGGACTGATGCAATCACATGTACCAATTTGCATATTGCCGATTGATGCTGTACTCCACACAGGAAATTCGCTATCGCCATGTTCACCGAGGATATATGCATGAATGCTTTTTGGGTCAACATCAAGTTTTTTGCCGATGAGGTGTCGAAAACGTGCTGAATCAAGGATGGTGCCTGTGCCCATAATCTGATCTTTTTTCTCAGGAAAGAGTGATACTGCAACGTGTGTGAGGACATCCACAGGATTTGTAACCATAACCAAAATAATATCTGGATTTTTGTCAAAAATTGCAGGGATCACTTTTTTGATAATTGCGGCGTTTTTTTGGACGAGGTCAAGGCGCGTTTCTCCTGGTTTTTGTGCCGCACCACAGGTAATTACTGCTACAGCACTATCAGCACAATCATCATAATCCCCTACCTTTACATCAGTGCGCCCGACAAAAGGGATTGAATGCTCGAGATCCATCACCTGTGATTTGACGAGATCTTCATTGAGGTCAATCAGTGCAATCTCATCGACAATATCTTGCAATATGAGACTATACGCCACCGTTGAGCCGACCATACCAGCACCGATGATTGTTACTTTGTTTTTCATAAGCATTTTATTTACGAATATACATCAATCATACCACAATTTCACAAAACAAAAATAAAAAGCAGTCAGAATTGTCCAACTGCTTTTTCCAGGATTTGTCTTTACGGTTGTAGCCACGCTTGCCTTTACGGCTCCCGTGACTCCCTCCGCGGTTGCGAAGTGTCTCCACTGTTTCTGGGTGGAGACGCGGCTTAACTCTTTTAAATTTCTTTTTAATTATTCTTTTCTTCAATTTTCTCCCCCTCTTGATTTTGTAGAGTGAAAGAGTTATTTCCCTCTAGAGCACTACAAAAAATGGATATAGTGCGTATAGAGAGAAATAATTAAATGTTATCACATGGCATATGAGTTTTTTATATATTCACCGTCCACGATAACCACGTAATGATTGTAAAAAATATCACTATTATACTGTGTAGGATAATGACGTGTGACACAGGTTCATAATATATAGATGAATGCAAAATATGGTGTGTATATTCTCATCATGTTACACAAATATTTGTGTAAAAAGAAATGTGTTATGAAAAAAGCAGTCATAGAATTTTATTCTAGACTGCTTTGCTAGCGTGGTATTAAACCAGTTCTATCCAATATCTTGAAGAATAAAATATTCTTCTTTATTCACAAGACAGTGATCAATGACAATCTTGTCTTGAAAATTCTGTGGCGAATCCTTATGGGTTACAAAAAACCCTGGTGTGTTTAATGGTAATAAGGCGTCTTTTGAATGATGATGAGTGCTGATTACACCATATACTTCCTTTTTTAAATCATTTACTGCACCAAAGTTACACTTCATGTTACCCTCCTTGTTGTTTTTTAGAATTTTTGTCATAGCCACGAAAGTACATTATACATTAAAAAATATTTTTTGTCAAGATAGCGCATCTACATTTGTTCTCTCATAAATTTTTTAAGAGTCTTATAATGTTCTTCTATATATTGCTCATCTGTAAGGGGATATACTGTTCCGTTGGGTTCTCTATAAATATCTTCTTCAGAGCCAAAGCCTGTAGTAGACTTACCAAAGTCAATAACATATATTGTGCCATCCTCTAAGTCAAACATAATGTTTTTATCGTGAAAATCTCTATGATAAATATTATATTCTGTATGCATTTTATTAAAAAAGGTTCTTAAATCAGAAAACTTTTCATCAATATCAAAGTTTTTTGGTAGTTTTTTCTCTCCAGACACAATTTCCTGCAATGTGGCCGCATTCATTTTTTCCATTGTGCAGAGATGTTTTTCTTCATCCATGTAGTAGGAGTATGGTTTTGGTGTGCGTACTCCGTTGACATTTAGTGTGCTTATTTTTTGTTGCGTAAGCATTTCTTGTTTAATGGTTAACCCAGTTTTGTACTGGTCAGGATTGGTTATAATTTTATAACAAGAATGTGGATATTTAATGCTTTGATATACATGTGCTGTCATTCCTATTCCTGCAACGTCATATTTTCCTTCAAAAGCTTCTCTTGTTAATGCATCCAAAACCTCAGATGCTCTTTGTATGTGTGTCAAATCTATCTTTTCACTATTATTTATAGTAAAGTTTTGGTATTCTCGTATACTAGCAAATCGTTTTTTTTGCAATATGGATCGTTTTTCTTTTTGATTGTGAATGATTTTTTCTAACTCTGCACAGGCTTCTTTAATGGTTTTTGTTTTGTTTTCGTATACTTCATCTATGAGAGCGTCTTCGATTTCATCTCTTTTGATGCCGAGTCCGACTAATTCAAGTTGGTCAAGTAAAAAGTCAAATTTTTCATTATAATTTTCATTTTCTTCTTTCTCATTAGTCAAAAATGCATCTATTTCTTTTTCAATGGTTGCTTTTTCTTTTTTTGTTAATTCTAAAGTAGCATCTGCATTTTTTTCTTCGGGAGAAGTTTGTGGTTTTTGATCAGAGTTTTTGTAATATTCTGCTAAGTTCACTTTTTCAGGCATAGTGTATAGGATAATGTTTTGTTACTATTAAATATAGCAGAATTTTATATAAAAAAACAGCATTTGGATGTAATGCTGTTTTTATGTTCTGATGTCGACGTGTGTAATGCCAGCGTTTTTGCACAGCGTGACAAATGTGTGCATTGTGTCGTCGGAGATGGGTTTCTTTTTTTCAAATGCAGGGTCAAGGGTTGTGTCGGGGCGGAATTTTTGGAGGTAGAGGGCGTCACTGCCAGCAAGGAGTGTGGCGATGTCCTGCATGAGACTGGTTGTGTGGATGCCGTCGATGATTGTAGTGCGAAATTCATAGGGGACGTGCCCACGCTTGAGAAATGCGATGCTTTTTCTGATGTTTTCTGGGTCAATCATATCGCCGACGAGTTTGGGGTATTTTTCTGGGAGGGTTTTGACGTCCATCGCGACATAGTCCACGAGCTTTTCTCTGACGCATGTCATGAGGATGTCTGGTAGCGCGCCATTGGTGTCGAGTTTGATGAGAAATCCCATGTCACGGACTTTTGTGATGAATGGGATGAGGTCTGGTTGGAGCGTTGGTTCCCCACCAGAGATAACCACGCCGTCTAGCTTCCCTTTTCGCTTTATCAAAAAGCGCAACACGGCGTCTTCTGTGATGAAATAGGGACGCATTTTGGTGATTTCCTCTGGAAGGACAAATTCTTTGTTATGGCAAAAGCGACAGCGCATATTGCACCCAGGGGTGAAAATAATCGCTGCCACTTTGTTTGGATAATCCAAAAGAGTAAATTGTTGTATGCCACTTATAAGCATAACATTTTTTTACGTGTTGAATTTATCTGAGAAATTATTGTTTGCTGCAACACATTCTTGAAAGTGCTTACGAGAATAATGTTCTGATTTTTTGCCAGTGTTGAAAAATGATACTGGGCGGAAATAGCCCATGCATCGTGTCCACACTTCGCAGCGTTGTCGTTTATCATTGTTGGTACTCTTTTGAGGTGCCATATGTTTTTTTATTAATTATTATTTTTTATTATGTATTATTTATGTGCGTTTGTGCTACCAAACTTTTTACGTAACTCCTGATCGTGACATGATGATGTTTCTCTGCCGATTTCTTCGTCGCATTTTGGACAAAAATCATATTCTCCAGCAAGATAACCGTGTTTTGGACAGATAGAAAATGTCGGCGTAATAGTGATGTATGGCAATCGGTAATTTGTGAGAATCTTTTTTACTAGCTCAGCACATACTTTTCCAGAAGTAATTCGTTCATTCATATATCCATGAAAAACTGTTCCTCCAGTATATTTTTTTTGTAAGTCATCCTGCAAGTCTAGCGCTTCAAATATATCATCTGTATATCCTACAGGAATTTGCGTGGAGTTTGTGTAATATGGCGCATCCTTTGTGCCAGCTTGTAAAATATCTTTGTATTGTTTTTGATCTTCTTTTGCAAATCTGTAGGTAGTTCCTTCACCAGGTGTTGCTTCTAAATTATAGAGATTTCCGCCAGTTTCCTCTTGAAATTGTGATATCCTTTCTCGAATATAGTCCATGATATCACTTGCAAATTCTTGCCCCCATTTTGATGTAATATTTTCTTTATCCTCAGTAAAGTTGCGAATTGCCTCGTTCATACCGTTGATGCCAATTGTGGAAAAATGATTGTCTAATTTTCCAAGATAGCGTTTTGTATACGGAAACAATCCACGATCCATCCATTTTTCAATCACTTCTCGCTTAATTTCAAGTGAAGTTTTGGCAAGTTCCATGAGATAATCAACTCTTTTAATAAAAGCTTTTTTATCACCGGCTGTTGTTTTTCCAATACGAGCGAGGTTGATGGTAACAACACCAATAGATCCAGTCATTTCTGCAGACCCAAAGAGTCCTCCGCCGCGTTTACGCAATTCTTTAAGGTCTAGTTGCAATCGACAACACATAGAGCGTACATCACCAGGATTAAGATCTGAATTGATAAAGTTTTGGAAATACGGTGTCCCATATTTTGCAGTCATTTCAAATAATGGCAGTACTTTTGGGTCATTCCAGTCAAAATCTTTTGTGATGTTGTATGTAGGAATTGGGAATGTGAATGTACGTCCTTTTGAGTCACCTGCCATCATTACCTCAATAAAAGCTCTGTTAATGATATCCATTTCTTTCTGTAATTCTCCAAATGTGTGGCTAAAAGGCTTACCACCGAGTAATAATGTTTTTTCTTTAAGATCATCCGGACATACCCAATCTAGTGTGATATTTGTAAATGGTGTTTGGGTCCCCCATCGTGATGGAATATTGAGATTAAATACAAATGATTGCATGTTTTGATAGACGAAATTGTATAGTGTTTCTTCAATGTATTGCTCCTTTACATCTTCTGAAGGAAATTGCATGCTGTGTTTTTTGATTGATGCACGGATTTCTAGTTCTTTTTTCTTCACAAATGGTGCAAGATATGTGTCGAGGCTTGAAAATGCTTGTGCTCCTGCCCATTCATTTTGTAGTGTTCCGAGGAAATTAATCATTTGAGCTACTGCACTTGAGAGGTGTTTTGGTGGATTTGACTCCACTTTATTAGATACACCGTTAAAACCTTCTTCTAGGAGCGCACGTAGACTCCACCCAGCACAATAGCCACTAAACATATCAAGATCATGAATATGAATATCCGCATTACGATGCGCTTCACCAATTACTTTTGGATAGACATGTGAAAGCCAATAGTTTGCTGTGACCTTTCCTGCTGTATTGAGAATCATTCCGCCAAGAGAATATCCCTGATTAGAATTAGCATTAACACGCCAGTCAATTTGGTCAAGGTATTCCTGCATAGTTTTTTCCACATCAATCATGACATTTTTATCAGCGCGAGCTTCTGTGCGTTTTTGGCGATATAATATATAGTCTTTTGCAACACGTGGAAAATTTAACTCAATAAGTGTTTCTTCTACAACATCTTGAACTTGTTCTACTGTTGGGATTTCATCCTTATATTTTTTTGTAATTTTTTTATCAGCATTTTTTGCAATTTGACTTGCATTGAGTTTTTTTGTCGGTTCAGAGCTTTGTGCTGCCTTTTTTATTGCTTTTATGATCTTTTTGATATCGTAATCAACAATAGTTCCATTTCGTTTTTTGATTTTGTGCACCGCCATATGTATTTTTTAGGTAAATCTCTGATGAAATTAAAAATATATATTATAATTTGTGTTTTTGAATATGTTGGTAAAATATGATTTTTGCCGAAAATAAAAAGCAAGAAATGCATCTTCTTACCCCTTCACAAAATTATTATATACCTTTTCTAAAAACTGTGCAACCTTGAGATATCCACAGAAAATAAAAAACCACAATATATTGTGGTTTTATTAATAATAATTCCACAAGTAGTTTTATATAGTGTTGTGATTTATAAAAATTCTTTTGTGAAATTTTTTTTCAAAAAGAAAATGATTTATTTGGTAATGTGAAATGTATATTTTAATAATAATATAAAAATAGCATTATGTCAATATATATAAAATATTCTTTACTATCTAAATTTTTATTGTGTGATATGAAAATAGATATACAAATGTTTCACGTGGAACAATTACAACATTACTTTTCTAAATTATTAAAATAAAACACAACAAAATGTTCCACGTGGAACAATTACAACATTACTTCTCTAAATTATTAAAATAAAACACAACAAAATGTTCCACGTGGAACAAAATGTAGAGTTCCATGATCAATTTAATTGTTTTTATTTTAAAACACAAATGTTCCACGTGGAACAATTAAAACATTGCTTAATTAATATTAGAAAAAACACAAAAAAATGTTCCACGTGGAACAATTAAAACATTGCTTAATTAA
>PDPP01000033.1 GCA_002747515.1 Candidatus Moraniibacteriota bacterium | reverse complement strand
TGTTGATGAGATGTGGCACGATCCGCAACACATGACATTGAGACTACAGGCAAACTTCGGAAATCCATCATATAAATTAATTGACGATGATATCGCCTGTCTTTTTGCCAAAAAAACATGACAGAATCCCTGTTGTCTACACATAAGACAACAGGGTTTTCATTTGCCAAAAGAGGTGTTTTTTTCTATACTAACACTAGAATTGTAATGGTTTTTTGCTTTTTTTATGAATCACAACTTTTATATCACAACGACATTGCCGTATGTTAATGCCACACCGCACGTGGGATTTGCGTCGGAAATTATTTACGCCGATGTACGTGCACGCTATGAAGCACTCTGTGGCAAAAATGTGGTTTTTAACACGGGCACGGATGAGCATGGTGTCAAAATTTATCAGGTTGCACAAGAGCAGGGTGTGGATCCGCAAGAATATGTGGATGATTATGCCGCAAAGTTTGACGAATTGAAAAACATGCTCAATCTTTCTTATACCAATTTTATCCGCACCACGGATGCTCATCACAAAAAAGCGGCGCAAGAAATGTGGCGGCGCGTGGATGCGAACGGGTTTATTTACAAAAAACAGTATCAGGTGAAATATTGTGTCGGGTGTGAAATGGAAAAAACCGACAGTGAATTGGAGGACGGATACTGTCCGTTGCATCCGGGCAAGGAACTTGAACACATTGACGAAGAAAACTATTTTTTCCGTTTTTCCGCGTTTGGTGAGCAGTTGTGTGCGTTGTATGATAGCAATCCCGATTTTGTTGTGCCGGCAAAACGACTCAATGAAATTCGTCGCTTTGTGGAAGGCGGGTTGCAGGATTTTTCCATTTCGCGCCTCAGAGAAAAAATGCCGTGGGGCGTCCCGGTGCCGGGTGATGATGCGCATGTGATGTATGTGTGGTTTGATGCGCTGACAAACTATATTTCTACACTTGGTTGGCCCGCCGATGAAAAACAGTTTACGCATTTTTGGGGAACGAAAGAACAACCAAATGCGATGCAGATTGCCGGCAAGGATAATTTGCGACAACAAAGCGCAATGTGGCAAGCGATGCTTTTGGCGGCGGATTTGCCACCGAGTAAACAAATTTTTATCAATGGGTTTATCGGTGTGGATGGACAAAAAATGAGCAAGTCAATCGGCAATGTGATTGCACCGGATGAAATGGTTGCGCGCTACGGTGTGGACGGTACGCGGTATCTGTTGCTGAACAAAAGTAATTTCGGTGAAGACAGTGATATTTCGTGGGACAAAATGGATGCGAAATACAATGCCGATCTTGCCAACGGTTTGGGTAATCTCACTGCGCGCATTATCACCCTTGCGGGAGATATCGCATATGACACGGACCGCATAGAGACAGTCGATATCGCACCGGAAATGGAGAATATGCAATGCAACAAAGCACTGGAAAAAATTTGGCACATGGTAGAAGAAGCAAACAAATGCATCGAAGACACAAAACCGTGGGAACTGCGCAAAACCGACACCGAAGCGTTTGAAACCGTCATGCAAGAGCTTCTCACTACTCTTCACATAATTGCAGACACCCTCACACCGTTTATGCCACAAACATCTGAAAAAATCCTTACCGCCCTCACAGACCGCACCCGCGTAATTCTTTTTGAGAAGAAATGATTTTATTAAACTCAATCAGGACTGACGAAGCAATAGATTTTATTTGTAAAAATGAAGATCATTTTTTTGATCATATTTGCAAAGATTATTCTGGGGAAGCTTTACAAAAAAAGATTGTAGCATTTGCTAATGCCGATGGTGGCGAAGTTCTAGTGGGAATTCATGATAAGGAAACAAAAGGACTAAGTGGAGAAATTTTTGAAAGATGGGATGGTTTTGCAATACAGGAAGATGCAAATAATGTTATCACAGATGTGTGTAAAAATATCGAACCGCATCTTGATTCTTCTACGCTTCAATTTGAATTTTTTGAAATAGAAAATTATGAAAAACATGGAAAAGTATTGAAAATTTCGGTTGAAAAAAGTCCAAATGTCCATTATACAGCTTCTGGAAACTCATATATCAGAAAAGGTGCTCAATGTTTAGTTTTGGATAATTCAGAAATTACAAATTTGCAATTGTCGAAAGGAGTGACAAGTTATGAGAGTCAACATGTGTCAGATTATGAGATAAAACGCTTGGTTCATTCTGAAGAGTTAAAAAAATTTTTGAACGATTATTTACCACAAACTAATCCGGATATTTTTTTGAGAAAACAGTGTTTATTAAATCTTGTAGATGGTAAATTAAAAGCTAATCACGCTGGGATTTTGCTTTATGATGAAAATCCGTCTGCTATTTTACCAAAAAAAAGTGCATTAAAAATTGTTTATTATGATACAAGTGAAGAAAAACCTGAGAGGAATCATATGAAAAGACAATATACCATTGAAGGTCCAGTTCACGAACAAATCAATGAAGGTCTTAAAAAAATACAAAGTATCATACGTTCAGTGTCAATATTCGGTCCAAAAGGATTAGAAAGAGCAAGTTATCCGATAGAAGCAATTAAAGAAGTTTTTGTAAATGCGATAATTCATCGTGATTATAATATCTCTGATGATATTTTAATATTAATTTTTAATAATAGAATCGAAATTCACAGTCCGGGAGCTTTACCGGGTCATATAACTACAGAGAATATATTAGATGAACGATTTTCTAGGAATCCAAAAATCGTTAGGTTATTAAATAAGTATCCAGATAGACCGAATTATGATATAGGAGAAGGTCTTAATACAGTTTTTCAAAAGATGAAAGAAGTGCGTTTAAAAGAACCTATTATGGAGAATAAAAAAACGAAGTTTATTGTGATTTTACCGCATGAAAAATTAGCATCTCCAGAAGAGCAAATCACGGAATATCTAGAGACACACTCTGAAATAACAAATTCGAAGGCAAGAGAATTGACTGGAATAGGATCAGAAAATAAAGTTAAAAACATTTTTATTAAACTTAAAGAAGCAGGGTACATTGAAAGAGTTCCTGATAAAAGTGGTGCAAATTCAGCATGGAGAAAAAAAATTGAAAATTTTCTAAATAGAGATGTAAATAACAAAAAAGGTAAGAATGAACAACAAAACTTATTTTCTTAAGAAAAATATGATTGATTCGCATGCGCATGTGCATGATCCGCGGTTTGATGGTGATCGGGAAGAGGTGATTGTACGTGCACAAGAGCAAGGAATGTCGCATATTGTGACGATTGGGACTAATGCGCGGACATCGCGTGATGCGCTTGCGCTTGCGCAAAAATATGACATGATTGTTGCGACGGTGGGTTTGCATCCGTTGCATCTTTTTGCGGCAGCGGATTGTGAGCCGGAAGAGCAAGACGTGGAGACATTTGATTACGATTACTACCTGTCGCTGGCGCAAAACGAACAGGTGGTGGCGATTGGGGAAGTGGGGTTGGATTATCACCATTTTGGTCCGGATGATGATGTGGATGCGATTACACGGGAACAAAAGAGGGTTTTTATGCGGTTTATTGATATCTGTAATGCCGT
>PDPP01000014.1 GCA_002747515.1 Candidatus Moraniibacteriota bacterium | reverse complement strand
CATTGATGACCATATGCTAGCACCCCACTGATCGATTGATAATAGTTTTTCTTTGTCGCCAGTATTATTGAAATAGATGCGATGAAATCCTGTGTGATCTCCTACATTATCTTCAATACGAATTGTGTATGTGCCCCTCCGTCAGTTGTTGGGATCGTGAACTGTGTATTGGATGATGAGCCGGTGTTGTCTGTCTTTACTGTGATAACAAAATCATCAGCTCCTGCTGCATGTGTATTCTCTGCTATGCCCATCCATAAAAGACATCCTAAAAAAACAAATAGACCTTTATAGAGAGTTCTACGCATCAAAATATTTTTTATCATATTTTTGTTATTTATTTTAATCTAATGGATATATTGTACCATATCTTTTTCATTCATCAAAAAGTCATGTCTGCTCACAATAAATATTGTACACTCCAAAACTCTTATAAACAATCTGACTCTAACACAATCACGAGGAGACGTTTTTTGGCTCGTCGCAGTAATGTACCGACGCTACTTGTTGGTTTGCCGAGAATTTCACTCATTTCTTTGTAAGATTTATCCTCAAAATATTTCATACGAAGCACTTCTGCATATTGTTCAGGTAATTGTGCAAGTGCATCAGACAATTCATCTCGAAGTTCAATGTGAAACCACTCTTCAAGCGCTGTATCTGACTCATCTGTCGCTTCAAAGTGATCTTTTGTTGTGTGTAATTCTTCTATCGATACTGTTTTTTGCTTTGTGTTTTTTGCAAACCAGTTCATCGCCTCATTATGTGCGATTCGATAAATCCAAGAAGAAAATTTCTTTTCTGTATCAAATGATTCGATATGATTGAGTGTTTTGACAAATGTGTTTTGCACAAGATCACGTGCTTCATCTGCATTTTTGACAAATCCCATCACATAGACAAACAATCTCTGTTCATATCGTGCGATAATACAATCAAAAAAATAAACATCACCACCCTGCACTTTCTTTACGATCTCACTATCAGTCATTTTTTCACCACATTCTCTCTTTTTTTTCTCTTGTTTCATAACCTTCACAAATGCATTAACATATCTAAAGAGTACTACAATCTGATTATTCTGTACAAAAAAATTCACTGCTATTCACATTTGTAATTTCTATGCTTTTCACCATTTTCACACTCTCCTTATTTATTATCTACCCACATTTTTTTCAAAAAATACAAATCTACAAAAAATCATGCCAATACGTTGCATAAAGACCATTTACTGTGTACTATAAAGGGAACTTTTTAAAACGAAAAAATTTATGAAAATTCTGGCAATTGAAACATCCTGTGATGAAACCGCTGTATCCATCATAGACGCTGGGGATGACAAAATCGATGTGTTGTCAAATATCATCTCATCACAAGTGACTCTCCATGCAAAGTGGGGTGGTGTCGTACCAAATCTCGCTGCACGCGAACATACAAAAAACATCATCCCTGTCCTTACAGAATCACTAAAAAAAGCACAAACAACAAAAAATGAGATTGATCTCATTGCCGTCACACATGGACCAGGTCTCATCCCTGCCCTCCTCTCTGGTGTAAGTGTTGCCAAATCTCTTGCTTACGCATGGAAAAAACCGCTTATCGGCATTCATCACATCGAAGGACACATTTATGCCAACTGGATCAAAAACCCCAGCATTGCATTTCCGGTACTCGCGCTGGTTGTTTCAGGTGGTCACACCCAACTCGTTCTCATGCAAGACCACTGTCACTATGACATCATCGGACAAACACAAGACGATGCTGTCGGCGAAGCGTTTGATAAAGTCGCGCGCCTCCTCGGACTCGGCTACCCCGGCGGACCAATTATCTCAGCTAAAGCTCTTGCATATGAAAAAACACACACAGAAAACCCCATCACCCTCCCGCGTCCGATGAAGAACAGTGGTGATTTCCATTTTTCATTCTCCGGCATCAAAACCGCCGTCCTCTACACCGTTAAAACATTTCGCGAAGAGCATAACTTGTTCGATGATACACCGCTCCCAGATGATTTTGTCGCATCGGTTGCACACGCATTTCAAACCGCCGCGGTGGATGTCCTCACACACAAAACACTCAAAGCACTCGAAAAGCACAATGCAAAAAGCGTTGTCATCGCCGGTGGCGTGAGTGCCAACACCCAACTGCGCAACGCACTAAAACAAGCAATTGCAGAAAACTCTGAACATACACAATTTTTCGTCCCACCCCTCACCTACTGTCTCGACAACGCCGCAATGATCGCCGCCGCCGCATTTTACCGCTACCACACCCTCACACAAAAACAACAACACGCACTCACCACCGGCTGGCACACCGTCACCGCCAAAGCAAACCGTGACATAAATGAGAAATTAAAAGTGTAGAGACGCGATTAATCGCGTCTCTACAAATTTTGTTTTTCTGTATAATCACACCTCACCATCTCATATAAAAAAGGAGATATATCCCAAAAAATAATAAGAGGAAAATTTATATTCCTCTTATCTGTTTTCTTACCCAAGTATATAATCACGATAAGCATTATAGGTTGGTTCTATGGAGCCTGTATTATATATCACATGTCCACCATATATTTCAACCAAATCAGTGATAACTGATTCATGCTCACAAGAAATCCGACTAGCGTCATTTTTAGACCGAATCATTATTCTATGCAATCTATCTTTTTGATTAGATAGAATATATAGCAAATTTGGAGTATAAGCATCAAATAAAACTAACATTTTTCGTAAAATATCAATGTTGGGATAAATATTCATGATAACAACCAGTTTACCACCATTCAATACATCATGAACATTTTTGATATCCATACCATACAATATTCCATGAATCTTATCTTCATCCCATTGAGAAGTGTTTTGTCGAATTTTAACAAAATTTTCTTTTGAAACAAAAATATATTCATGGGAGTTTTCTTCTTCACTTCGTGGAGCTCTTGTTGTGTATGTCTTTGGAAAATACACCCTCTCAGAATACTCCGATTTTAGTTTTCGATATAACGATGTTTTCCCAGATCCGCTAAAACCAACTACAAAGAACAATTTTGACATTTTTTCCTCCTTTATCACAAATTGTTAAAAAACAAAAACAACTTTTTTTCAGTTTTTCTTCAGATGCGTCACCAACTTACTCCATGCGTCTAACTTCTCCACCTGTTTCACATACTCATCCCATTCCCGTTCATTAAGTTCACACAATGCACGGTCAGGATACCGTTTATGCCCGTAAATCTGTAATAAATCAGTCCACCCTCTTGTGTTACCATTGCGCATATCATGTGTAATAAAACCCTCTTCAATATCTTCGAAAAAATAATCCTTTTTGCCATCATAATATCCGATTACCGAATGAAAAGTGGCTTTTCTGTCTTCTTTGTCCTCCATCATTTTCATAACATTTTCAATTCCCAAAATATGCAACAGTATTTTCACAAATGGACCCGGAAATCCGTGTAAAGCGGAGATGAAAAATCCACGATCATCAACAATGATTTTTTTATGTGGCGCTTTTTTCTTTGCTTGATCAAGTTTTGATGCCGTAATTTCTTTGATATCCATTCCTCTACCCTCATCTAATGTAATAGGTAATTGCTCTGTTGTAGCGATGCCATCGAGTCTGCGTGTGTAATCTTCAAATTTCCGTTTGTTTGTCGTAACGATGTATATTTTATTCATATATTGTTGGTTCAATTTTTGTTAAAAGATTTTGCGCACCTCCTAAATATTTAATAAATACATTTGATGATTTAACTGCACTGCTATGATTATTGATATATTCATGGATATTGTAATCAATTTTAAATATGGAACAATTATTATCCAATAGAAATTTTTCTATTCTTTTTAGATTTAAAGTAACCCAATCGACTGCACTGTCAGTTGGTATA
>PDPP01000011.1 GCA_002747515.1 Candidatus Moraniibacteriota bacterium | reverse complement strand
AGATATGTTCACAGGCTCTGCACTCTCTCAACAAAATTATGACAATATTCTCATCGGATGGAATACACGTCCATCACTACAAAACAATGTAACACTTGATTCTCCCTCTACATACTGTATAAGTGCAACAGCACGAAACAATATCATCACAACATACGGATGGACTATCAATGATGGCGGTGAAAATTGTTTACAAGTTTCAACACTAGCAGTCTCATCAATAAACAATGGATCAGCAGTAGGTAATGGTACAATCTCTAGTATTGGTAGTGATAACCCAGAACGCTTCATCCAATGGGGAACAACAAGCGGTACATACACACATAACTGTTCAGCAGGCACTGGCGGAGTAGGAAACTACTCGTGTAATATGACAAACCTCACACCAGACACAACATACTATACACGTGCATATGCAACAAACTCTACAGAAACAAAATACGGAGCAGAAGAAAGCTTTCATACAACAGGAGCTGATGATTTCATGATCACAGTAAAGACAGACAACACCGGCACATCTTCCAATACACAATTCACGATCCCAACAACTGGTGGAGGATACAATTACAATGTGGATTGCAATAACGATGGAACATTTGAAGCAACAGCACAAACAGGAGATTACACATGTAACTATGCATCAGCGGGCACATATACAATCCGTATCGCAGATAACATAGGAGACAACACAGGATTTCATCATATCTATTTCAACGACACTGGCGACAAAGAAAAACTGTTATCAATTGATCAGTGGGGCAGTAGTATATGGTCTTCAATGTATCGTGCATTTTATGGTTGCAGTAATATGACAGGAAATTTCACAGATATACCAAATCTTTCCAATGTCACAAGTATGCGGGCTATGTTCTATGCCGCTTCTTCATTCAATCAAGACATCAGCTCATGGAATACTTCCAATGTTACAAATATGGCTGAGATGTTTTATGATGCAACTGCTTTCAATCAAGACATCAGCTCATGGAACACCTCTAGTGTCACAAACATGTATGGCATGTTCTATAACGCATCCGCCTTCAACCAAGACATCAGCTTATGGGACACCTCTAGTGTCACAAGTATGTCATGGATGTTCTCTGGTGCATCCGCCTTCAACCAAGACATCAGCTCATGGAACACCTCTAGTGTCACAAATATGTCATATATGTTCTATAGGGCATCCGTCTTCAACCAAGACATCAGCTCATGGAACACCTCTAGTGTCACAAATATGTCAGGTATGTTTTATGAGGCACCTGCATTTAATCAAAACATCGGCTCATGGAACACTGGCAATGTTACAGATATGGCTTTGATGTTTTATGATGCATCCGCATTTAACCAAAATATTGGTTCTTGGAACACGTCCAATGTCACAACTATGCGAAACATGTTTACTGGAGCAGCTGCTTTTAATCAAAATCTCAACTCATGGGACACCTCTAATGTTACAGATATGGGCTGGATGTTTACTGGAGCAACCGTTTTCAATGGAGACATTAGCTCATGGAATACAAGTAGTGTCACAGATATGTCCGGTATGTTTCAAAATGCACCTTCCTTCAACCAAAATATCAGCTCATGGAATACCTCTAATATTACAGATATGGGATTCATGTTTAATCATGCATAATATTCTCATCGGATGGAATACACGTCCATCACTACAAAACAATGTAACACTTGACTCTCCATCTACATACTGTGCAGGTGCAACAGCACGAAACAATATCATCACAACATACGGATGGACTATCAATGATGGTGGTGAAAGCTGTGTACAGGTGTCAACACAAGCAGTCTCATCAATCAGTAGTGATTCAGCAATCGGTAACGGTACAGTCTCTAGTATCGGTGACAGTAACCCAGAACGCTTCATCGAATGGGGTACAAGTAGTGGAAACTACACACATGAATGTAGTGCAGGAATAGGAGGCACAGGACCATATACATGTACGATGTCTCTGGATCAGAAATGGTATTTACAACACTTTCTGAAACAGCACAATCAGATCAAACACAAATCAAAGCAAGAGGAATCACAAAATGGATTGGGAATATACGGTTTAAGAATTAGGACTGAAGGAATAGGGTGTTTGCATAGTACAATTTTCAAAAAAATTAGCACTCTCTGTCAGAGATTGCTAATTTTAGATTTACATGATATAGTAAAGACTGGAAATTTTTATGAAAATTCTGTTTATAGGGTGTTGAAAAAAATTATATATACGAAAGATTATGGCAAAAGATTATTATAATATTCTTGGTGTTTCACGTGACGCATCAAAAGATGAGATCAAAAAAGCATATCGCAAGTTGGCGCATAAATATCATCCAGATAAAGATGGTGGAGATGAATCAAAATTCAAAGAAGTAAATGAAGCATATCAGGTATTATCAAATGATCAAAAAAAATCACAATATGATCAATTTGGACAAACATTTGATGGTGCAGGTGGTGGATCAGGTGGTGCTGGATTTGGTGGATTTGATTTTTCTCAGTTTCAGCAAGGTGCTGGTGGTCAGGGATTTGAATTTAATTTTGGTGGAGATGGTATGGGGGATATATTTTCTGAGATGTTTGGTGGTGGACGACGCAGTGCGCGTGGACGAGATATCCAAATTGATGTAGAGATTGAATTTGATGAAGTGATAAAAGGTGTGATAAAAGATGTGTCTGTGTATAAATCAGTGTATTGTAGCACATGTAGTGGTACAGGAGGTGAGCCGGGCACAAAAGAATCACAATGCGCAAAATGTAATGGAAGCGGTCATGTGCAAAAGACAATGCAAACAATTTTAGGCACAGTTGCACAAAATGTTGTTTGTGATGCATGTTATGGGAAAGGAAAAATATTTGATAAAAAATGTTCCACATGTAAAGGTGACGGACAATATAATGAGCAAGTGACAGAGTCAGTGGATATTCCGGCAGGGATTAATGATGGTCAATCAATTGCGATGACCGGAAAGGGGGAGGTCGGTAAAGATGGTGCGCCTGCAGGAGATTTGATTATTACAGTGCATGTTGTGCCAGATAGTAGATTTGCGCGTGATGGATATAATATTACAACAAAGAAAATAATTTCATTTTCACAAGCAGCGCTTGGGGATAAAGTGGATATAGAAACGGTTGATGGAAATGTAAAGATGAAAATACCCGCAGGAACACAATCTGGAGAAATTTATCGTATTCGTGGTAAAGGTGTGCCGAAACTGCGTGGTATCGGACGAGGTGATCATCTTGTAGAAGTGATCGTAGAAGTGCCTACAAAACTATCACGCAAAGAAAAAAAGCTTATAGAACAATTACGCGATTTGTAAAAAATGATAAAAACTGTCAAAAAAACATTGACAGTTTTTATTCTTTGTTATAGTATTAAAAGTCTGTTTTTTAACAATAAAAATCATAAAAAAGGGAGATTATGAAATCTGAAAGGCTTTTAAATGATGTCCATAAATTTAGCAGTCCGTATGGTGAATATTATGCAATTATTCCACAGGTTCCAGATCATTTTATATTTGACAGTTTTTTTGTTGAAGCGTGTAAAGGGAATGGTATAAAGGTGAGTATGTATGATCACACACTTCTTTTTGAATCAGCACATCCACAGATTCCTTGGGATGCGTTTCAAGCGAAGTGGAAGATGTTGATAATAAAAAACATATTAGAAACACTGTTTTAATTTAACAAAGTTTTTAATTAAAATATTTCACATAGCAATAGTATATAATGTACTATTGCTATTTTTTTATTGACAATTTTTAAAAGATCATGTAATATACATACCTATGGTATAGGTATAATATTTTTATATAATTTCATGAAAGAAGAAAAGAAAAAAATTGTTATCGCACTTAAAAAGGCGCGTTCAAATATAGATCGCATTTTAGAAAAAATGGAGTCTACAGAGAAAGAGCAAGAATGTTTTGATGTGATTCAACAAAATTTAGCAGTAATTGGTCTCTTGAAATCAGTAAATATTATTATGTTAAAAACACATCTTAATCATCATATTGATGACATGTCAGAATCATCACGTGCAAAAAAACGAAAAATGTGTAAATTACGTGATGAAGTAATAAATGTTGTGAAGATTGCACAAGATAAATAATTTTTTTGAGTTTATGAAAAAAGGAATAATTATTTTTTGTTGTATTGTATTGGCTGGAACTGTTTTTGGTTTTTTGCAAAAAGAAAAGAATAACGGTGAAAAATTTGTACAGAAAGTCACTGTGTTTCAAGTAAATGAAGCCTCTCATAGTGTAGAGCATAAATTTGGCGCAATTGTCAAAAATACAGATGAAGCGATATTGTCAGCACAAGTTGGTGGTAATATTGAATTTTTGTCAGTTCACGAAGGTGATGCAGTGAAAAAGGGACAGGTAGTTGCAGTGGTACATGCTGGCGAATATGTAGCACAGTATCAGCAAGCACAAATAATGGTACAGAGTGCAGAGCAAAAAGAAAAGCGTGCACGTCGCAAATGGGATGATTATAAACCAGAAGAGCGTGCACAAATCAAACTCGATGTATCTCGTGCAAAGGCGATGCGTGATGAAGTGTCAGCACATCTTGCAAAAACACGTATTGTTGCGCCGTTTGATGGTTTTATATCAACAAAATTTGTACAGACAGGATCAACTGTTACGCCAGGTCTGTCGGTTTTGCGTGTGATTGGTGATATGTCTAAAACTGAAATTGTGTTTGATGTAGTAGAAGATGTTGCACAACATCTTTCTATTAATGACATAGTTACTGTTGTGCAGAAAGAAAAACAAAGTAATGCAAAAATATATGCTATTGATAAAGTAGCAAATGAAAAGACACGTAAAGTACAAATTCATGCAAAATTAAATGAAGAAAGTATTTTTCATATAGGAGATTTTGTAAATGTGTTTGTACGAATTGCAACTGATCATCAAAAAGGTTCTATTCTTCCTGTAGATGCTGTTGTACATTTTTATGATGATGATATTGTTTTTATGGTTGATGAGAAAAATATCGTACATATTGTACCAGTAAATGTGTTATATATTGATGGTGACCGTGCAGTTGTAGAGGGTGTTTCTATTGATGATAAGATTATTGTGAGCGGAGCACATTCTCTTTCCGATGGAGATTTTGTTGAAATTGTAAATGAAAAATAATTATATGGATCAGAAAAACAGCGGACAAAAATTTTTCAAAAACATTGCAGGTGTATTTATTAAAAATAAAGAACTTGGAGTTTTGATGATCTTGTTTATTGTGTTTTTTGGTGTGGTGGGATTTATATTGATGCCAAAACAATATAATCCAAAAATTATTGCACCAGCATTTCGTATCACAACATATTTTCCATATGCAACAACAGAAGAGGTGTATGAATTAATTTCGCGTCCGATGGAAGAAAAGATTAGTGAGCTGGATGATGTTGATGAAATTTATTCAGAATCACGTGATGGCATGAGTAGTGTGCTGGTAACATTTAATGTTGGATCAAATAAAGAGGATGCAAAAATTGATCTTGTGCAACGATTTCGATCAAATATGAATGAAAAACCAATTGGTGCAAAAGATCCACTTATAGAAGAGGTGGATGTTGATAATGTGCCGATTGTAACTGTGGCAATCACATCACATCATTTTTCCAAAGAAGCTTTGCGTTCATTTGCATTTGATCTTGCAGATAGAATGAAGCATATACCAGGAACAGCAAAAACAATGATTCGTGGTGGTGGACGTTCGGATATTGTGATATTTGCAGATACAAAAAAGTTGAAGGAGCTTGATATATCTATTAACGATATTTACACAGCTATTCAAAAAAATAATGCGCATACCATTTCGACAACAACTGACAGTAGTCCGTATAGGATTCCAGTACGTGTTTTTGGCAATATTGAAGATGTGCAAGATGTGAAGAAAATAGTGATTGCACATAGAGGTGATAGTGTTGTGCGATTGGAAGATGTTGCTCGTGTTGAAGTGGGTGAGATGCATACTGCACATTATGTAGAGTATGATGAAAAGAACGACGCACAAGATGCTGTTTATATCGGTATTGCAAAAAAGAGTGATGCAAATGCAACGACTGTAGCACATGATATTCATAATGAATTGGAAGCACTCCAAAAACAAGGATTTATTTCTTCTGATATTTCTGTACAGATTGTTCGTGATGACGGTGCAGTTGCGCATGAATCAATTAGTGGATTGACGAAAAGTCTTGCAACATCTATTGTAATTGTTGTTTTAATTCTTCTCTTTTTTCTTAATACAAGAAGTGCGATTGTGGTAGCAATTGCAATACCACTTTCATTACTTGGTGTATTTGGTGTTGGTTTTATTTTTGGAGAAACAATTAATCGTATTACACTTTTTGCGCTGATTTTATCGCTTGGACTTTTGGTAGACAATGCAACCGTTGTTGTAGAAAATATGTATCGTCATCTCAAAAATCGTCAAAAAGAAAAAAAAGATGAAGTGATTACTGATGCGGTTGCAGAAGTAGGTAGTGGTTTAGTGATGAGTACAATTACAACTGTTTTAGCATTTATTCCAATGGCATTTGTAACGGGGATGATGGGTCCGTATATGCGACCAATTCCACTTTTTGTGCCTGCTGCAATTATTGTATCACTTTTTATAGCGCTTACAATTAGTCCATTTATTAGTAATTTTGTTTTACGTACGGAAAATCAAAATCGTAGTATTTTATCTCGATTGCAAAATAGTACACGGCAGATTTTTTCACGTATTGAAAAAAAGTATGTAAATTTCTTGCAATCGTTATTCACATATAAGAAAAAAAGGATTGCACTTTTAATAAGTATTGTTGTTTTGCTTTTTATTTCTGTAAGTTTGCCACTTCTAACTGCAGTGAAATTTCGTATGTTACCAAAAGCTGATCGCAATCAATTTTATGTATATATTGACGCAAATGATAATACACACATAGATAAAACAAAACAAATTACTGATGATATGGTGCAAATGATTGCAAATCAAAATGAAGTAGTGAGTATTCAAAGTACTGTAGGTATTGCGCCAATTGTGGATTTCAATGGTCTCTTCAAAGGGAGTGATGCACGTATGACAGAAAATGTAGCAACACTAAAAGTGAACCTCATTGATAAAGAAGAAAGAAAAAAAACGTCAGAAGATGTTGCGATACAAACACGAAAAATGTTGCAAGATATTGCTGTGAGAGAAGACGTAAATGTAAAGATTATTGAAGATCCACCAGGTCCACCTGTTTTGGCGACATATCATATAAAAGTGCAAGGAGAAGATCAGAGAAAATATGAAAACCTTGTACATATTGCAAGAGATCTTGAGCGCGTGTCACATAATATTAATGGAATTGTAGATATTGATACAACACAAAATGAACATACTTTTGAAAAAGGATATCGTATTAAAAAAGAAGATGCGATGCGATTTGGTATAAGTGTAGATCAAATATTTTCTACAATGCACACAGTATCAAATGGTACACATATTGCGCTATATCATGATGTTAATAACAATGATAAAAAATTCTCTGAACAACATTACATATTTTTGATAAGTGAAAAAAGTAATCATGATAATGTTGAAGATTGGAATCATGTGTATGTGCGTTCTCATGACGGTGAGTTGATTTCGATTTCTACGTTTTTGGAAGAATATAGCAGACCAACAAATCATGTGATACGTGCAGACACGCAATACCCAACAGTGTATGTGAGTGGTGAAATGGAGGGACGAAGTGTTGTATATGCTTCAATTGATATGTTGAAATATTTGGTTCAAGAATATCGTTTGCCGAGTGGAAAAGGACAAATAGAATCATGGAATTTGTTTGGTGTAAAATATGTTGATGAAGATGGTACACGGTATTTTGTAAAGGTTGGTGGGGAATGGCAATTAACACTTGAAGTATTTCGAGATTTCGGTATTGCTTTTGCAGTGGCAATATTTTTGATTTATTTTGTACTTGTTGCGCAATTTCGATCTCTTCGTATTCCACTCTACATTATGGCGACAATTCCATTTTCATTGATTGGCGTACTTCCTGCATTTTTTATGTTGTATGTTGTAAAGGATACATATTTTAATGCAACAAGCATGATTGGTGTAATAGCGCTCTCAGGCATTGTAGTAAATAATGCAATTATTTATCTTGAATATGTATTACAAAAGAAAAGTGAGGGAATGAATACTGATAATGCTCTCATAACTGCAGGGAAAACGCGTCTTTTACCAATTGTGTTAACATCTTTGACAACAATTCTAGGGTCTTTGACGATTATTTCTGATCCTGTATGGGAGGGTCTTGCATGGGCGATTATCACAGGACTTTCGCTTTCTGCATTTTTGACGTTGATTGTTTTACCAGTGTTGTACAGAATGTGTGAAAAACGATAAAATAATTTTATAGATAATTTTTTAAAAAAAGATATGACAAAAGAAGAAAAGAAAAAACACTATCGACTTTGTGTAGGGTATTGGCATATACCACGAGCAGTATATTTTATAGGAGGGATGTTTGTTTTTAGCTCTGTGATTTTAGCACTTTTTATCGATGAACGATGGCTGTATTTTACATTGTTTGTAGGATTTATGCTTATGTCATTTGCGATTACAGGTTATTGTCCAATTGCGCTTTTGCTTGATAAATGTGGTGTGCGTAGAGAGTAATATACTAAAGTACATCAAAAATTTGTATAATTTTCTTTTCGAGCAATGTGATATAATGTAATTGTATTAAAACAAATTATGAAACAAAAACAATCAACAATTACATTTTGTGGAGGAGCTGGTTCTGTCACAGGTGCAAATTTTTTATTTGATACAGGTGGAAAAAAATTTTTAATTGATTGCGGATTAACACAAGAAGGCGGTGGTCCTTATAGAAATGGTGTGGATTTTTTATATGATCCCAAAAGCATTGATGCGCTCATTATTACGCATGCACATGCAGATCATATTGGAAAGATTCCAAAGCTTGTAAAGGAGGGGTTTGTTGGTGCAATTTATTCGACGCCGGCAACACGTGATCTTTCATCTGTGATGTTTGATGATGCACTTCGTATTCTCACAGAAGAAGCTGATGATCTCGGTGTGGAACCACTTTATGAGCGTGGAGATATTACACATACGATGAATTTGTGGCGTGGCATTGATTATCATCAACCATTTCTTTTGGGCGATGGTGTGATTGCGGAATTTCTCGATGCAGGACATATTCTTGGAAGTGCGATGATACAGTGTGATCGTGATAGGCGTCGAATTATATTCACAGGGGATCTTGGTAATTCGCCAGAGTTGATTTTGCCGGATACAGAGAAAATTCATAATGCAAACTATCTACTTATGGAGAGTGTATATGGAGATAGGAATCATGAAAATGTGCGCGGTCGTACAGAAAAGCTTGCTGAAGCAATACGAGATAATTATAAGCGAAAAGGCACATTGCTTATTCCAACATTTGCACTGCAGCGAGCACAGATATTGCTCTATGAGATTAATAAGCTTGTAGAAAATGGACTAGTGCCAGAAATGCCAGTTTATTTTGATGCACCACTTGCACAGCGTGTGACAGATATCTTTCGTCGATATCGTGTGCTATATAATAATCGTGTAAAAGAGGAGATTGCGGCTGGTGATGATATCTTTGACTTTCCAAAGTTTGTGAGCGTGAAAAATATTTCACAATCACAAGCAATTAATAAAGTAAAAGGTCCAAAGATTATCATTGCAAGTTCTGGAATGTCTAATGGTGGAAGAATTCGATTGCATGAGAAATCTTTGCTTGAAAAGAAAAATAATACAATTCTTTTTATTGGTTATCAGGCATTCGGTACTCTTGGAAGAGAAATTCAAGAAAAGAAAAAAAAGAAAGTATATATCGATGGACGATGGGTGCGAGTGAAAGCACAAATTATATCAATTCGCGGATATTCAGGACACAAAGACAGTGATCATCTTATTGAGTTTGCAGGATTTTCTGCAGATACACTAGAAAAGATTTTTGTGACAATGGGTGAGCCGTCTTCTTCACAATTTCTCGCACGAAAGATAGTAGAAAAATATAATATTGAAACAATTGTTCCGCGTAAGGATGATGTAGAGAAAATTCTATTTTAAAGAAAAACAAAATAAATCTCATATAAGCAAGAGGGTTTTTTAAGGTGATTTAATTTTTTTTGTTTTTCGTTTAGAGCTTTTATCAATTTCTTTAGAATGGTATTGTATAGTGTGCATATTAATTTATTGACAATATTTATGAGGATACGTAAAATACTATCTATGTTAAAATCATTATTTATGAATTTTGAAAATATTTCAGCAAGTGCTTGTAAAAAAATTATTGAAGAGGAAGGTGATAATGTAATGCTGGTTGATGTACGATCTTCTGCTGAATATGCACAGGGCATGATTGACGGGTCAATAAATATTCCACTCGATGAAATTACTGGTCGATCAAATGAGCTGTCAAAAGAAAAAAAGATTATTTTGTACTGTGCGAGTGGGAATCGATCTGGGATGGCATGCAGATTATTGCAAGCACAAGGTTTTACAGAGCTTATAAATATGAGGGGTGGCATATTTGCATGGAAACGAGAAGGTTTTGATGTGAAGTAATTTTTTATTTTGATGATGTTGATATGAAGAAGAATCTGAAAAAAACGCGAATTGTTGCAACAATTGGTCCTGCATCAGAAAATCCAGTTGTATTGAAAAAGTTAATCGATGCTGGACTGAATGTTGCACGTATGAATTTTTCGCATGGAGATCATGTAGAACATAGTGAGAGGCTTGAAAAAATTAGAAAAGCGATGAGCAAAGCAAAAAAAGAAATCGCAATCCTTCAAGATCTTGGTGGGGTAAAAATTCGTATTGGCGATTTTGTTGATGGAAGTATTGATTTGAAAAAAGGACAAAAATTTATTATCACATCAAAAAAATGTGCAGGAAACAATAAAAAAGTTTCAATTAATTACAAAAAACTTCCTAAGGAAGTTGAAGTGGGGCAAAGTATTCTCATTGATGACGGTACGAAAGAATTGTGTGTTACAAAAACAACTGATACAGAAATAGAGACAAAAGTAGTTACGGGTGGAATGATTCAATCGCGAAGAGGTGTAAATGTGCCTGGTGCACGATTGAGTTGTAGTGCACTTACTGCAAAAGATAAAAAGGATATCATTGAATTTGGTGTTAAAAATAATGTGGATTTTATTGCACTTTCTTTTGTGCGGAGTGCAAAAGATGTTTTGCAGTTACGGAGAATTTTAGATAAATATAAATCTGATGCAAATATCATTGCAAAGATTGAAACGCCTGAGGCGATTGAAAATATTGATGGGATTATTTCTGTTGCTGATGGTATTATGGTGGCGCGTGGAGATTTGGCGGTGGAGATGCCAGCGTGTGATGTGCCACATTTGCAAAAGATGATTGTAAAAAAGTGTAATATTGTTGGCAAGCCAGTTATCGTGGCAACGCAGATGCTTGAGTCAATGATTACAGCGCCAGTGCCAACGCGTGCAGAAGTGACTGATGTAGCAAATGCAATTCTTGATGGAGCTGATGCCGTGATGCTTTCTGCTGAAAGTGCTATGGGAAAATATCCTTTAGCAGCTGTAAGAACAATGGCAAGTATTGCAAAAAGAACAGAAAAAGAAATTTCTGTGAAAATGATCACAGATATACAAAAGTATGCATCACGTACAGTAAATGCAGTGTCGAGAAGTGCGATTTATATCGCGGAAGATATCGGTGCCGTGGCAATTGTTGCTTTGACGGAATCGGGTTTCAGTGCACGAAAGATTTCACGGTATAAACCGCGTCAAGATATTATTGCACTTACACCACGAAAAAAGACGCATCAAAATTTACAGTTATCATATGGATGTTTTTCTCATGTAATCGATAGATTTCATTCAGTAGTTGAAACAGTTGCATTTGTGAAAAAGTTTGTAAAGAAAAATGGTTATGCAAAAAAGGGAGAACGTGTAGTAATTGTTGCTGGTGTACCATTCGAACATGCTGGTACGACAAATATGGTGATTGTGGAAGAAGTGTGATTTATTTGTTTTTCTTGATGAAAATAATGTTAAAGAGTATGCTACACTCTTTATTTTTTGCGTTGGACATGCTAGGGTATATGTACAAAATTTAAGGTTATTATCATGAAAGAATCAATCAAAAAAAGTATAAAAAAAGCGATTGAGCAATTACAATCTAAACAAGTATGGGGCGATTTTGTAATTCCGGAAGTGATTGTTGAACGACCGAAAGATTTGTCGCATGGTGATTGGATGACAAATATTGCTTTTGTGCTTGCAAAAGAGTTGAAAAAAGCGCCTCTAGATATTGCAGAAGAACTTGCTGGTGCAATTGAAAAAGATAAAAATGTTGAGAGTGTTGATGTTGTACAACCAGGGTATGTCAATTTTATTTTAGTGGGAGATGTTGTAAATCAAGAATTAAAAAAGATTGTCACAGATGGTGATGTATATGGAAAAAATAATAATTTAGATGGAAAAAAGATTATGGTTGAATATACACAACCAAATCCTTTTAAACCATTTCATATCGGACATCTCATGTCCAATACAATTGGAGAATCAGTATCACGTATTGTGGAATTTTCTGGTGCAAGTGTTATACGTGCAAATTATCAGGGAGATGTGGGACCGCATGTTGCAAAGGCGATATGGGGATTGAAGAAATTGGGATATGAGCCAACAGACATTAATAAAATTGGTGAAGCATATGCATACGGACATGCAGCAAGTGAAAATGATGAAAAAGTACAATCAGAAATTCAAGAAATCAACAAAATTATTTATCAAAGAAGTGATGAATCTCTCATGAAAATATATGAAGAGGGACGTGAAAAGACACTCGAGAGATTTGAGGAAATCTATGCGATTCTTGGAACATCATTTGATCAATATTTTTTTGAAAGTGAGACATGGCAAAGAGGAGAGGATGTAGTTCGTGCACATATCGGAGATGTATTTGAAAAAAGTGATGGCGCTGTGATATTTCCGGGAGAGAAATATGGATTGCATACACGTGTGTTTATTACTGCGCAAGGATTACCAACATATGAGGCAAAGGAAATTGGA
Source organism: Candidatus Moraniibacteriota bacterium (assembly GCA_002747515.1). Taxonomy (GTDB): domain Bacteria; phylum Patescibacteriota; class Minisyncoccia; order Moranbacterales. Next base: position 9,430 of record PDPP01000011.1, on the reverse strand, counting down.
TTAGCGCTACTTAAAAAAGAAAAAAATTCAGCAGATATATATATTATCACAACTGCAGTAGAGCAGGAGGAATATTTTAAAGTTGTAAAAAAAGCAATTGAATTAATTGATCCTTCATTTGAAGGAAAAATTACGCATGTTGCACATGGTATGATGCAACTGACATCTGGGAAAATGTCTTCGCGTAAAGGAAATGTGGTCACAGGGGAGTTACTCATTGAGAATGCACAAAATGTGGCACGAAAAAAAATGAGTGATCGTGTAAAAGGTGTTAAAAATAGTGAAAATATAATCAACACAATTGCTGTTGCTGGAATTAAATTTAGTATATTGAAACAGCGGTCTGGAAAGAATATTATATTTAATCCAGAAACAGCATTGTCATTTGATGGTGATAGTGGTCCATATATACAATACACATATGCGAGATGTCAGTCCATCATACAAAAGGCAATAAAAAATAATATAGAAATGAAATTTTCTAGCGAAGATAGAGATGGATATGAAATGCAAAAGATTCTTGCACAGTTTGGTGAGGTTGTTCTTAGGGCAAGTGAAGAACTTGCGCCACATCATATTTCAAATTATCTATTGGATGTAGCACATGCGTATAATGTGTATTATACAAACAACGTGATTATCGATGTAAAAGATCAAAAACGATCACAATATCGTATAGCACTTACAGTAGCGACAGCGCAGATTATTAAAAATGGTATGAATCTTTTGGGTATTGATGTACCAGAGAAAATGTAATTTGTAGAAGATAAATTTTTGGTAATAGGAAATAAAGAAAAATATTTTTTACTGTTTTAAGCGATTTAATAATTTATTAAAGTAAAATTATCATGCGCATAGGAATTGATGCTCGTTCAATATTAAATCCCAAAAAAGGCGATGCAATTGGTGTGGGACATTATACATATCAATTAATTCGGCATCTTCTTGATATGGATACGAAAAACGAATACATTCTTTTTTTTGATGCACGTGTACGACAAAAAGATGTGCGAAAATTTTCTCGGGATAATGTAAAAATTGTTTTTTATCCATTTTCTGATTATAAAAAATATTTGTTAGGAGCATATAATGAGATTTTGACATCAGCTGTTTTAGCGAGGGAAAAATTAGATGTATTACATGTGACATCAACAGAAGTTCGCGTGCCAATGTCATATCATGGAAAGCTTGTCGTGACGTTGCATGATCTTGGAATTTATGATATGCCAGAATGTTATAAAAAAGCATCACGCATACGAATTGATATTGTGAAGCGACTTATGATTAAAAAGGCACATCATGTGATTGCTGTTTCTAAATCAATCCAAAAAGATTCTAAAAAATTATCTTCTAATATCATGAATCGATCAACTGTCATCTATTCTGGATTAGATAAACGTTTCTTTGCAGAAAAATCTGTAAATAAAAAAAATATTCCAAAGAAATTTGGTATCACAAAAAAGTACATGTTATTTCTCGGAACAATTGAACCGATAAAAAATGTTACGAGATTACTTTATGCATTTTCCTTGTTTAAAGAATCTCGTATTAAAAAAAGTGCAAAAGAAAAATTTGATTATCAATTACTAATCGCTGGAAAACCAGGATGGCTTTCACAAGATATAAAGAATCTTGTGAAAGACCTTCATCTCACAAAAGATGTGCGGTTTACAGGATATGTAATTGGTGATGAGCTCGTACCTCTTTTTCATAATGCAAAATTCTTTGTTCTTCCATCACTTTATGAAGGATTTGGCACGACAATTTTAGAAGCATTTGCTACAGGAACACCTGTAATTGTTAGTGATGTGGGGTCTATACCAGAGATTGCAAAAGGTGCAGCATATCTTATCAATCCAATTGATACAAAAGAACTTGCAAAAGTGATGAATCGATTTGCGAACGATAAAGAATTGCGAGAAGTATATCGTATGCGAGGTATTGAACGCGCAAAAGAATTTGATTGGAAAAAAACTGCAAAAGAAACAATGAAAATCTATAAAAACCTTGCAAAATAAATTGACAATATTTTTTGTATATAGAAAAAAATGCTGGAGAATGCTGTACATTCAGTGAGTATTGTATTTTTTTGGTAAAAACTGAAAATATCAATTAATGTATGTAACTGATTACAAGTTTTAAAAAAGCAATCAGCCCTTTGCGTTGATTGCTTTTAAAATTGTTTTACATTGTTGCCCGGGCAGGATTCGAACCTGCGCGTCACGGGACCAAAACCCGATGCCTTACCGCTTGGCTACCGGGCAGTAGCGTGTCGGTTTCTTATTTATTTTTGCACGTATTGCCAATGATACAGTATTTTGCATTTTTTTTCAAGTGTTTGTACAGTTGAAAAAAACACTTACACAGCAGTGCCACCCATGATTTGTGTTGCGTAGGAGAGAAGTTCTGATGATGAGGTTTTTTTGGTGTTTTTGATTGTGACGTGTAGTGACATTTTTTTCTGAAAATATTTTTGCATGATATTTTCTATCAATGCGCGATTTGTGCCTTGGAGAATTTTTTCTTTGTAGAATGCAGTGTTGGTAGAAATGGTGAGTGTATTGTTGGCACATTCCTCTATAGTGCACATTGAAAGAGTTGTGCCAATTGATTTGTGTTCTTTTTCTAGTTCTTGTGTAACTTTTTTCCACATGTTAGTAATGTTTTTTGTTATAGGGGATTTTTCTGTGTTTTTAGTTGGTTCTTCATTTTCCTTCTTTACTTCTTCTTCTGATTTTGTGGATGTATTTTGTGAAGTGAGTTCCTTATTCTTTTTTGACACATTTACTTCGTTTTTTGGCTTTATGTCACATATATTTAGTACAGCAATTTCTAATGGTAGTTGTGGGATTGTAGAATTCTTTGTTTTTTGGAGTGCTGTAGTGAACTCTTCAATCATATAGATAATTTTTTCAGTGGAAAGTGTGTGTGCGATTTCTCGTAATTTTTCAATTTCTTTTTTAGGTGCTGTGATGAGTTTTTGTATGTCTGTATTAGTTGTATTGTAGACAGAAAGAAATAGTGTAGTACGCAGTTTCTCAATTAATGACGCAATACATGCTTCGAGGTTGTGACCATTTTGCACAAGAGAGTGTATAAGAGATAGTGCTTGTGAAATATTGTTTTGAGAAAGTGCGGATATTATATCAATCATTTCGTGTCCTGTTGTGTTTCCGAGGGTGCGAGATACATCTTCTTCGGTGATGTTTTTACTATCATTTGTAAAAACTTGCGCAAGCAAACTTTCTGCATCACGCATACCGCCATTTGCTGCTACAGCGATTAATTCAAGCGCTTCTGGAGAAATTTTTATTTCCTCACTGTCAGCAATTTTTTGAAGTTTTTGCATGATGTCTTCTGTAGAAAATCGTGAAAAATCAAACCGCTGGCAACGTGAGAGAATTGTTTCAGGAACTTTATGTATTTCAGTTGTTGCAAGGATGAAGATGACATGTTCTGGAGGTTCTTCAAGTGTTTTGAGTAGTGCATTAAAGGCACTAGTGGAAAGCATGTGCACTTCATCAATGATGTAAACTTTGAAAATGGTTTCTGAAGGTGTGATATTTACAGTTTCTCGTAGTGTTCGGATGCCTTCGACACTTGTGCTGGATGCAGCGTCAATTTCGATGATGTCCATGGATTCGCCTTTTTTTAATTTTTGTGCTACATCATCATTGACAGGGGTAAAACCTTTTCTTTTTTTAGTATTTACTGTTGTTGCAAAAAGGCGAGCAACACTTGTCTTTCCTGTACCACGAGGACCTGTAAAAATATATGCATGTGCAATGCGATTGCGGGCGATTGCATTTTGCAAAGTTTTGATAATGTGATCTTGTCCGAGAACATCTGAGAAATTTTGTGGACGATATTTGCGATAAAGTGTTTTTGACATAAAAAATTAGAATATTAGATATTTAGATAAATAAATTTCTAGACAATCAAAAAAAATGCTAGTCATCATGTCACGTATTTAGTATACTAACATACTAATTTATTTTTTGAATACAAATAATTTATATCCAAAGAAATTCCATATAAGAGAAGCGATTGTTGCAATAGCTGCAGCGATATTTGCAAGTTGTTCTGGTGTAACAGATATAGAGCTTTTGAATAAAAAAATGATCAATGAAGCGAGTCCAACATTGATTAGGAATCCGCTTAGGCTGATTGTAATAAATTTTGTAACCTCTTTAGCATTTGCTTTGCTTGTTGCACTAAATGTCCAGTATTTATTCCAGAAATATGCACCAAGTGCAGAAATGATAAAAGAAATACCTTTAAATAAAGAAAATCCTATTCCATCTGTGATGCTTGTTATTGCAATAAGGAGATTTAAAACGCCCCAATCTAGGAATGTATTAAATGCGCCAACAGCACCAAACTTGGCAAATTGAAAAACGATAGGAATGCGTTTTCCAATGAACCACGCAATACTTAATGCAATATTTGAGAATATTGTAAAAAATACTATGAGGCTAACAATAAATGTTGGTGTAAGAGTGATGAAAGGGAGGTGAAGATTGGAAAGAATTGGAATAGCAAAAAGCGCAAAAAAGACACCAATAAAAGATACTAAATAAAAATCTGTACGGCTAATGTGTAGCTGCTTTTGGTTTTTTTGCGTCATGAAAAGTTGTTATTATTATTCAGATTGTTTCATTTCCTCACGAATCTCTTTTTCGATATCGTCAATGTCAGGAATCCATTCGTCTATGATGTCGCTACCTGCATCCACGCCAGAATCGGAATTTCCTGTGAGAATTTCAGTTGCTGTTTTTGGAGTATCCTCTGTAGACTCTGGAGTAGCTTGTTGCAAGGACTCAATTGCCGGTGCTGCTGTAGGATCAGCGTTTTGCTGGAGTACTGCTTCGATAGATGCCCATTGTGCATTTTCGTCTTGTGATGTGACAATCGCTACTTCGTCACCAGGCTCAACATCAAAATATGTAATTGATGCGAGAAGCACCTTAAATGGTTTGCCGTCAACTGCTACAAAGTAATTTCCACTTGCATCTTGACCAACGATACCGATCTTGTTTTGTCGAGGTACTGGTCCAATTTGTTTGTAAATAAAAGAACCGTCTGGTACAATTGTCAATTTCAAAAAATCACCCTCAACAAGCTTTGATTTTGATGCATAATTGGCAGGAACTGGATATTGTTTGCCATCTGTACCAATCATGATTTGACCATCAAAAGTTCCTTGGATAATATTACCATCTTCATCGTCAACTTTTTTCTTACGTCCAACCTTTTTTTTGCCTTCAATCTGAAGAAGCATTGCTTTTGCACCTTGAATAGTCTGCTCAGCACTTGTGATCATGTCACGCAATGATTGGATTTTTTGTGCTTTCTCCTCATCGGAGAGATTTTTGATATCATCACTCATACTTTTGTTTACATTTGTTTTTATTTTATACATATATTATATAGCAGGTTGTATAAAGTGACAAATGTTTCTCAATTTTTATTACGTTAATGCAAGACATTTATTTGGCAGTCTTTCTTTTTTAGCGTAAATAGTGTATATTGTCAAGGGTTTTAGTGATATTTTTTATGAATAAATTTTTTATTAGAACATTTGGGTGTCAACAAAATGTAGCGGATTCTGAGCGGATTATCGGATATTATGAGGGTCGCGGTTTTGAACGTGTATATGATGAGGGTGAAGCAGATCTCATTGTGATTAATACATGTTTGATTAGAGATATGGCGGAGGAGCGTGTGTATGGATATATTCGTAATTTGCAAAAGGCTAACAAAAAGAAAAAGCGGGAGCAAAAGATTATCCTTACAGGGTGTATTGTCGGTGCTGCAGCGCGTGAACCGAGTGGAAAGATGAAAAAGAAGCTGCAAAAGCGTATTCCTGATGTAGAGCTTTTGCCTATAGAAGAGGTAGGATTTGAAATTGAGCCACAGAGACAGGATAAAAAACATGCATGGGTCGTGATTTCAAATGGGTGTAATAATTTTTGTGCATTTTGTATCGTGCCATTTGCACGTGGCAAAGAGATTTCTCGACCATTTGAAGATATTGTAAATGAGGTGAAGGATTTGGTAAAAAAGGGGTATACGTCTATTACTCTTTTGGGGCAAAATGTAAATTCATATGGTGCAGATCTTGTGTTAAATAAAAAAGAAAAGGATGCGGGAAAATATGAATTGCCAAATGGTTTATGTGTTACACCGATTATGGTAAGTCATTTGGGGAGGAGGCGTATCCCAACATTATTTCCTTATTTACTTGATACAGTGGCAAAGATAGATGGTGTGAAAACAGTGACATTCACCAGTTCAAATCCATGGGATTTTTCTGATGAATTGATAGATGTAATTGCAAAAAATGAAAACATTGATCGATTACTACATCTTCCAGTACAGTCAGGGAGTGATCACGTAATTAAAAGTATGAATCGGTGGTATACGGCAAAAGAGTTTTTGACACTTATTGAGACAATTAAGCAAAAAGTACCTCATGTACAGTTTGCTACTGATATTATTGTAGGATTTCCAGGCGAAACAGAAAAAGATTTTCAAAAGACTGTAGAATTATCAAAAAAGGTAGGATTTGTCAAAGCGTTTATCGGATGTTATTCGGAGCGACCCGGAACACTTGCTTCTGAGAAAATGCCAGATATAATTTCATGGGATGAGAAGAAACGGCGATGGCATATTCTTAATGAACTTATCAATAAACCGAATCTTGGTGTAAGTAAGACAAAGGATTGGATTGTGACAAGAGAAAAACAAAGTAAAAAATGATTATTTTTTAGGTCTTTTTTATTTTCTCTGAGGGATGTGATACAATTTCGATGAAAACAGTTTTATAATTTTTTATGAAAGAATGTATATTAAAGCCATTTTCAGATGATGTTGTGTTTTTTGATGCGGAATTCACTGGACATGATATTGTCAATGATCAATTAATGTCAATTGGCATGGTATCACTTGATGGTAATCGAGAAATATATTTTGAATTGCAATATGATGAAAATCAGGTCAGTGAATGGGTACGAGAAAATGTTGTACCGCACCTAACTGAAGAAAAGATATCTCGAGAAGATGCGTGTGAGCGGATTAATATGTTTTGTGGAAACTCTGAACCACATTTAGTGGCAACAGTTAATCATTATGATATGGCATTTTGGCACAAACTTTTCACTGGAAAGAAAGAGCCTATTCATTCGATTCCAATTGATTTTGCATCTATGCTTTTTGCAGTAGGACTTACACCAGCACGAGAAGTCAGAGGTAAAAAAAAGAATTTTTATGCACAATTTGGTATTGATTTAGATGCATACCAGATTCATAACGCACTTGATGACGCAAAGCTTATGCGAGATTTATATATAAAATTGTCTGAATTGTCTGAATGATAATAATGCGCTACACTAAAAAAAGTTCATTTTGCGATTTTTTGCAAATTAGTTTTATGCACTTGTGATATAATTAACTTTTAACTATGTAATTATGACAGAACGAGATCAAATATATAAATGTTCCATATGTGGAAATATTGTAGAGGTGAAACATGCTGGAGCTGGAGAGTTAGCGTGTTGCGGTAAATCAATGATTGTGCTAAATGCAAATACGGAAGATGCTGCAATAGAAAAGCATGTACCGCAAATTGAATCCACAGAAGATGGAATTGTTGTGCGAGTAGGTAAAGTGGATCATCCAATGGATAATGATCATTATATTGAATGGATTACGCTCGTGGCTGGAAACGAAGTGAAAACAGTATATCTCACACCAAATGAAGAGCCAGTTGCAACATTTGCAGTAACAGCAGAAGAAATAACTGTATATGCGTATTGCAATCTGCATGGTCTATGGAAATCCAATATGTAATTTTGTAATTGAATCATAAAACATCAAAAACCACTATTACAAGTGGTTTTTTTTGACGCAATAATTTATATGGTATAATACAATTATAAATTAAAATAGATAACAAAATATGATAAAAGATATTTTGATGTGTAAAACATTGTGTCGAGGTATTTTTATCCTTACGGGATGTTTTTTGTGGATAGGCACACCAGAACATACACATGCAGCGTGTACGACAACCGGTGCAGATTTCAATGCAGCATATAATCATTATGGTGGATATTTTAATTCATCAAATTATCCAAATGTTCGTGCTTTTGCTGCCATGAAATCTGACGGATCCATCGCCGCATGGGGTGACAGTAATTACGGTGGCACTGGTGAACCAACAGACACTGGTTACACACAAATTTACACAAATCGTTATGCTTTTGCCGCAATGAAATCTGATGGGTCCATCACTGCATGGGGTGACAGCACTTATGGTGGATCCGGTGAACCAACAGATACTGGTTACATACAGATTTATTCAAATTATGGTGCATTTGCTGCTCTCAAACCAGACGGCTCCATCGCTGCATGGGGCAGTAGTAGTCATGGCGGCTCCGGCGCACCAACAGACACTGGTTACACACACATTTATTCAAATCGTAGGGCTTTTGCCGCCCTCAAACCAGACGGATCCATCACCGCATGGGGTGACAATGCTCGTGGTGGCACTGGTGAACCAACAGATACTGGTTACACACAAATTTACTCAACTCAATATGCTTTTGCCGCTCTCAAACCTGACGGTTCCATCGCCGCATGGGGTGACAGCACTTACGGTGGATCCGGTGAACCAACAGACACTGGTTACATACAGATTTATTCAAATTATGGTGCCTTTGCCGCCATCAAACCTGACGGTTCCATCACTGCATGGGGTAACAGTAGCTATGGAAGTACTGGTGAACCAGTAGATTCTGGTTATACACAAATTTATTCAACTGAAAGCGCATTCGCCGCCATGAAATCTGACGGTTCCATCACTGCATGGGGTAGTAGTTTTGGTGGCACTGGTGAACCAAATGATACTGGTTACATACAAATTTACACAAACCGTGGTGCATTTGCTGCTCTCAAACCAGACGGCTCTATCACCACATGGGGTGATGGCGGACACGGTGGCACTGGTGAACCAAATGATACTGGTTACACACAGATTTATTCAAGTGTTTTTGCTTTCGCTGCCCTCAAACCAGACGGTTCCATCGCCGCATGGGGTGACAGCACTTACGGTGGATCCGGCGCCCCAACAGATGCTGGTTACACACAGATTTATTCAACTGCAGGTGCTTTCGCCGCTCTCGAACCAGACGGAACCATCACTGCATGGGGCAGTAGCGCCAATGGTGGCACAGGCGCCCCAACAGACACCGGCTACACAATCCCCTATGGCACAACATGTACCAGAAATACAGCTGGAGAAAACCTCACAGTAGATATCACATCTGTCCTCACAATGGACTGCTACGACACAGCAGACAATGACGGTACAGTACAACTTGGCACAGTAACAGCAGGAACACCAGTAACAGGACAATCCATATGTACA
>PDPP01000025.1 GCA_002747515.1 Candidatus Moraniibacteriota bacterium | reverse complement strand
TAAAAATACTTCATTTAGAGAAAAATTATATTTATTAAAAACAAAATAAATTATATAAAAACATATTGGAATTTCAATTATACTTGTTATAAAAGAGGGAATATACATTTTTAATGCTAAACTTTGAAAAAAATGAACAAATAAATGTATGGTGTAGCCAATAAAAGCCCCTAACCACAAAATATAAAAATCATATTTTAATGCCAAAAAACATACAATTAACAACAATACTAATTGCTCAATTATAGCAAAAAGCATTCCTTTATTTGAATAATAACTAAATACATAATGAATTTTTTTAGCAATTTTTGGATATTTATTAAGGGTATTTTTTCTTTTTTTATACCATTTTTCAAATCCAAAAATTTCTTCTAATTCATGAATAATAAATAAAACAGGGAATAAATAGATGATATAGTTCATAAAAAAATATTTATGTAAAATTTAATATAGTTTATTTATTTGAAATTTGATTTATTAGTGATAATAATTGTTCGATATGCCATTGTTCAACTATTTTCCCACTAGAAATTTTGAAAAGATCATGTCCATGTAAAACTACTTCTTTATTTGATGGAGAAATATTAAAAAATTCTCCGGTGTGTTTTCCTGTCATTTTCCATCTTACAAAAACTTTGTTTTTATCAATAAAGTGAATTTGTTCAATTTTATGAGAAATATTTGAAAAACCTTTGTGTAAAAGGATTATTAGGTTTTGTAATTCTTCAAGTCCTTTTTCTTTATTTACAGCATCATGACCAATAAAATTATCACTAATAATTTTATTCATTTCATTTCCTTTATTTTCATCTATAAGATGATAAAATTCTTCTACAATTTCTTTTTTTATATTTTCCATATTTTTTTGTTAAATGATAATAAATTTATTATATTATTCTTTATATTAAATTAAAAATTATTTTAATTTTTTAATTGATTTACTTGCATTTTTTTAACTCTTTTATCGAAAATGATTACAACTTCCGTTCCGGCAACTTGTATTTTCTTATTTTTCTTCATAATTTTGGTTTAATAACAATGCCTTCCATCTAGGGCAATGAATTTCAGTTGTACGATTTTTTCGTACACCCCACATCCTTCCTTTTTTACTTTTTTATACAGCGTCAATCGATCCGCAGATGTTCGATTTTTACCCGCTTGATTTTATCCGAAAGATACATAATGAGGCTGGCAAGATAAAACCCACTTTTTCGCACCACGCGTTTGGCATCGCGATAGAGCATATACTCCTCCACCAAAGTAATATTCACATCAACTTCGCGCAGATATTCTTTAATGTCATCGATAAAAAAATACATTGGTGCGCCAAGATTGCCGGTTTTTTTGACAAACTTATTGGAAATATTCATTCCTTTTTCATTGACACAGTCAAATACCAGCTCCGCATGCGCAAATTTTCCCTTCATATCACGCAAAAACTGACTGACTTGTTCTTTTGGGAAATAATAAAACAGTCCCGAAGCGATCATGAGTGTCGGTTTAGTTTTGTCGGCAACTTTTTCTGTCCACTGTACAACATCCAAAAAAGACCCTTCGATATACACATCATTTTCTTCCTCTCCCAACAACTCGCGTCTTTTCGCTATTACCGGCGCCAAATCCAACTCATAAAAAGTAGCGGTTGTGCTGCCAATACGATAAAATGTCGTATCCAATCCGGCACCGAGATTGATAATGTTACACTGCGGATGATCGGCAATAAATTTCTTCACCTCGCGGTCCAGCGTAAAATAGCGCGCCGCCCCGGCAAAATAGAAGTATTTTGGCGCTTTTTTGTTGCGCAGTGACGCGGGAATGTCTTTTTCCAGCGCCAGCGCTTTGGGATCATAAAACAGCGCCGGACACAATTTCGATGTCCGCACATTCCCCAATAGCGGGATATACAATGTTTTACTGACAGCGTTCATAGTTTTATATTACTTTTGATTATATTATGGCACTTTTTATTGCATTAGACAATAAATTTCAACGAAAAATTCTACTTCTTCGCTACCACAAAAAAGCGATGGGTTTTGCCTTCTAGCCGACCCTGTTGTTCAATAATATTCTGCGCATTGCGCAACTGCGCCAAATTTCCATCCACCGAAAAATCAACAAACTCCCACTGAATGATTTTAGCAAACCACACCAGTGCGCCAACATCAAAAAATGTCAGTTTAGTGTGCGCTTCATCGCTTTTTACGATATTAAAACCGGCCTTTTCGAGAGATGCAGTAGACTGTGCAAGCGTGTTATTAGGAAATGGTTTTTGTGCTTTTGGAGTTAGTAATTCAACAAATTCTCGATCGTTGTCAGCGCCAACCTGCTGGGTAATAAAGTACCCGTCACTTTTGAGCACGCGGTAAATTTCTGCGGCATTAATATTGCCGTGGCGATTGATAATCACATCAAAGAAATTGTCAGGGTAAGGAAATGATTTTCCCGTATCAATTTGTAAATACTGTACATCAATACCTTTTTCTCCCAGCGTTTTTTGACAATGGACAAAATTGGGACGAAAACCTTCTGTTGCGTATGTACGCTCCGGTTGATGACCAAGTCGCAACAAAAACTCCCCACCGCCCGTATCCAAATCCAAAAGCACATCATCTTCTTTAAGATATTGCCGCACAATCTGTTCGTAATTCCACGGCAATTCCTCTTCTTCGTATCGCCCGTCGATATGCGAAAAATCCCATCCCGTGATATGCGCCATAGATTCTTCTTTCTTCCATCGTGTGTAATGTTGATCCATATTTTTTGTATCTATATACATATTGTATCATAATGTGAATACTGTTGGGGCAGACTAGTGTTGAGCAAACTAGTTGACAAAAAACGACAATCTGTTATAGTATACAATTGTGTTGTTTAACAATTTTTTGGCGTCGCGGTGACGCCGCAAATCACCGGGCATTGTGCCCACAACAATTTCTAAAAAGGAGAGAGAAAAATGAAGAATTTTGTCAAAAAGCTACCCCTCTTGCTTGTACTGTTACTTTTCGCCGCACCGGCAATTGCCGGCCCCATTGATGTGGGCGACAAAGTGAAATTAAATCCGTGGGCCGGGGACTACCCCTACACATTAACGATCAATGGATACACCTACGATGCGTTTTGCATCGAGGTCAAAGCAAAATTGGCGGGATACGACTATTATGTCGAATCTATCGGCGATGTTGCGTATGCCGGCGGGCCGGGAGACAGCGACTATTATAATACCTCCCATAACGTTGCCGGCGTACCTTTTGGTGATCCACTGAGTGATGCAACTCGGTGGATTTATGCAGCATATCAAGAAAACGTCTTTAACGGCATTGACACCGGGAACATCAGTCTTGGGAAATATGTCCAAAATGCCCTTTGGTATGCAGAGGAAGAGCCGGGTGGAAATAAGAGTTATTTTGACAACCTCCTCGCCTTTGGCGGGTACAACAGCAATTCCTGGGTTGAGATGAAGCAAAAAGGTTGGGTAGTTAAAGCTCTCAACCTCACCACAACCGCGCCCGGATTGAATGGGCAGTATATTGGCTGTGCTGCTGATAATCAATCTCAATTAATCGGCTTCCAAGTACAATCCCCACCAAGTGAGGTACCGGAACCAACAACTCTGGCACTTCTGGGATTCGGATTACTGGGTGTTGCCGGCGTCTCACGCAAAAAGCTTAAAAAGTAAGAAGGGGGAAATCCTTCTTGCGCTACGGATACCGCATGAACAGAACTGTTCATGCGGTATTTTTTTACATCATCACAAAAAGACATGTGATATAATAAATAGTGTCATGCCGGGTTTTAAAATGTCATACAGAATATTGATATGTCATGCCGGGCTTGATCCGGCATCTCTGCGCTTTTGCGCAGCCACTCTTTCGGGATACTGAAATACATTCAGCATGACACGGAGAGAGAAAGATGCGATTAATTACACCTGTACGCTTTTAGCTTATAACTTTAAAAGTCTATCTAGGATTATGAAACGCACAAATGTCGAAATCAAAGCACGGTGCACAAAACACGATATGATTCGCGATGTTTTACGTGCACATCGTGCCAACTTCAAAGGCACGGATCATCAAATTGATACATATTTCGTCGTTGCACATGGACGACTGAAACTGCGCGAAGGCACAATTGAAAATCAACTGATTCACTATCAGCGCTCAAACACCAAAGGCCCGAAACAATCGGACATCACACTT
>PDPP01000024.1 GCA_002747515.1 Candidatus Moraniibacteriota bacterium | reverse complement strand
GCCGGCGATGTCCATCAACCGCCCATCCAAATCAATCACTTGTTCATAAGACAAATTGTGACGCTCGGCAATCTCAAAGTCCACCGGATCATGCCACGGCGTAATCGTCATCACACCCGTCCCAAATTCCATGTCAATCGCTTCATCTTTGATCACGGTTGCGGTAACTGTGCCGTTGAGCCACTCCGCTTCAAACGTGTCGCCCTCTTTATACTGTGCATAGCGTTCATCATCCGGGTGCATGACGACATATTTGTCGCCGAATTTTGTCTCCGGACGCGATGTGCCGATTTCAAACGGGCCGTATTGAAAGTAGTAAAACGGTTCCGTGCGGTCTTCAAATGTCGTTTCAATATCGGCAAGAGACGTTTTGAATTTCGGGTTCCAGTGAATCGATCGCTTGCCACGGTAAATAATGCCGTCGTTGTACATTTTGATAAATGTTTTCTCCACTTGCGCAATCACACGCTCATCAAGTGTAAAAGTGTTGCGTGACCAGTCACATGATGTGCCGAGTTTTTTCACATCATCTTCCATGATGTGTTTGTGGTCCATGACAAACTGATAAATTTCATCGTACAATTCCTGTCGCTCCATCCCAAATCGTGATCGCCCTTCTTTTTGCAATTTTTTCTCATACACACCTTGCGTCTCAAATCCCGCATGGTCCGCACCGGGTAGAAGCAGCACCTTTTTGCCACACATTCGATGATAGCGTCCCATGATATCTTTGAGTACAAAATCAGATCCGTGTCCCGCGTGCAACCGGCCGTTGGCGTTTGGCGGCGGCATAATAATGGAAAACGTTTCCGTGCGCTCACCCGGGAGATTGTCCGGATTGAAATACCCGGATTTTTCCCATGTGTGATAAATCTCTTTTTCAACCGTTGTGTGGTCGTAGGGTTTGGTATATTTTTCGTGCATGATGATACAAATAATAACGTAACTATGCTTAAAGCATAGCAACTTCCACGATATTTTTCAACCGTCAGTTCGGATGTGACCTAAAAGTAGGATTTTTTCACAGCAACTTTTTGCAAAAAGTACCTAGATTGACGGCTACACAGTTTTTGCGCAAAAACAGCACGACGTACGTATGTCGTTTGACAAAAATATAAAAATAATGTTAACATGCCGTATTAGACAATGGGCTAACTGGCGTATATTGTGTATTTTGTAAAATTTTGAGTGATGCTGATTTTTTTAATAAAAAATTATGGTGCAAAATAAAAAACATGATATAGAGCTAGAATGTAGTATGTTGTCTAAAAAATATTAAGTTCTTTAATAATATTAAGATTAAAGTGGATGGAATTCTTAGTATTTATTAGGTTTTTGAAATTTAATGAACATATGGAGGTTTAGCATGAAAAGAATGAATGTTATTTGGAATTTAACCAGACTATGTCCATTCAGATGTCCTTTTTGCTGTGTGTCAGCTGTGTATGTTGAAGGTTTTAAACAGGTTGTACCTATTGATAATGATACACCTGTATATCCAGGGGAGCTTTCCTTTTCACAACAGAGGAATGTTTTAGACCAAATGGGTGCACAAGATTTTCGAATTGATTTTTCTGGTGGTGATGTTTTTATTAACCCGAGAAATATTGATTTAATTTTGTATGCATCAAAAAAGTTTGGCAATGATAACATTGGCTTAAGTATTCCAGGAACATTTATATCTGATGATATCTTAGGCATGTTGCGGAATAAAATTTCAGATATTGAGATAACATTAGACAATAGCCATCTTAAAGTTGATCCATTTAGACCAGATAATTACGCCAAGATCGCAGTTCATGCTATCAGGAAGATTGTTAATTCTGGTATACGAGTAGGCGTACAAACTGTTCTAAGGAAAGGAAATATGGATGATTCTTCTTTGAGGGATTTATGTTTTTTGATTTCTGATCTAGGTGTTAAAAAGTGGAGCTTGTTGAAATTTTTTCCTGTAGGAAGGTTTTATCGGAAAACAGGATTTGTTCCGCGAGACAGTGAATATCGGAGAGCTACGAAATTGATTGTTGATATGTGTAAAAACAATTCTATTTCTCCGCATTTCCAGTATCTTATGCCCCACTATTTAGACAGAAGTTTTAAATGTAGGGCAATATCTAGATCTATTGGCATTAATCCGTCAGGTCGTGTCTCATCTTGTTTTTGGGCTCTGGATAAGAATGGAGATCCTTTGAAAGGTTTTGAAATTGGAAAAGTTCCAGAAAAAAACATCTATGAAATTCTGAAATCTGAAAAAGCATTATATTGGCGTAATGTTGTGGGTGATTGTAAGAATTTCTGCCAACTCTTAAAAAAAATATAGGAGTAAATCATGAATTATGCAATTGGCACGTTTTTGTTCAACTATTTTGAGTTGGGTATATTGTTGTATGGTATTGGTAAATTTGGATTTTGGAAAGCTGTGTGTATTGCTATATTCTTCAAGATTGGGAAGCTAATCAGTGAAGTAATTAAATGTGACAGCATAAGATTTATTGCACTAGTGCTACTATGTTTTTCTGTTTTACCTGCTATATATAATGATAATTATATCATTATGTGTATATCAAGTATTTTTATTGAAATTACTCTTGTTTGGTCTAGGAAGTTTTTCAAAAGAAGAGAGAAAACAAGTAAAAAACATAAAGTGATTTCTAGAATACTCGGGTTTATGTTCGCTCCCATTTTTTCTTTGTGGTTATTTTCTGTAATCGCAATATGGTGGATTCTTCTTTATCGGGAAGAAGAAAAAAAATGGCTAGTATATAGGAAACTCATTCCACTTTTTGATGAGAATAATAAGCTATATTATGCTATATTATTTTTTCATCATATGCACTACTTTATGTATTGCTACATGATTCCCTATTTGTTAGTAGTCCAAATGGGAATTCCCTATCTTTGGGTAGGAGTGCTGTTTTTTGTTGGTTGGGGTGCATATAATCTTTACGATGGAAGAGTAAATCCAAAGCCACAGTATATTGCTTGGGGACATTTAATTTCTAGTTTAGGAATTATGATCATATGGATATTTCAGTTTAATATTTATATGGTAATGCTTGGCTGGTTTTTAACAGGTCTTGGCGGTGGAACATTTTACATGATAAAGTTTAATCTGTCAGAGGAAAATGATGGCGAGCTTGTAGAATTGTATGCTCAGTTTTTAGGAACCGTTTTGTTTTTTGTTATTTTTACCTTTTTTGCACTTGATTTTATTTTTATCTTTGCTACACTATTTGCTATAATAGTTGTGGTCTTATCAGTAAGGGTAATTTACAAAGGGTGAATAAATGAAAGAAATAGTAGCAAAAAAAATAATAACTAAGAGCAAGCTACCCAAAGTCGACTTTTGTTTTAATCCATATATTGGATGTACACATTCATGTGTATACTGTTATGCTCGGTTTATGGGTCGATTTACTGGCCATGCTAGTGACCAGTGGGGCACCTATCTTGATTGTAAAATAAATGCTCCTGAATTACTTCAGAAGGAGCTACCTACAGTAAAGAGGAAAAAAGGAGTTGTGATTATTGGAAGTGTAACCGATTGTTATCAGCCTGCTGAGAAGGTATTAAGAATAACGCGTAAGTGTTTGGAAGAATTTCTTAACTACCAAATCAGTATTTCTGTTTTGACCAAGAATAAGTTAGCGGAAAGAGATTTTGATTTGTTTAGACAATTCAATAATTGCGAACTGGGCGTGAGTGTGAGTATATTGGATCAATCTATTCAAAAAATTCTTGAACCGAATACATCAACTCCTAATGAGAGGATAACATTACTCAAAAAGGCAAAAGAATCTGGAATTAAGACGTATGTGTTTTTGGGTCCAATTCATCCATTTTTGAGTGATGTAAAGGCTATTCTAACAGAAGTTTTGCCCTATACCGATTTTGTGATGGCAGAGATTCCAAATTTACGATGTGGTAATTGGAAATCATTGACTGATGCGCTTAAAAAAATAGATCAGAATTTTGATTGTACTCAATACAAGAAAATAGCTGAATCTAAGGAGTTTTATATATCCAATAAAATACTGATAGAGGGAATATGTCGAGAAAGCAAAGTGGAGTTTCGAGGCATATTTGAACACTGAATCAATAAAAACACAGCGGATAAACCACTGTGTTTTTTCTTTTACAAAGAAACACTTACAATCAATTGTGCCATTGTAGCAGTTTGTATACTTATAGTCATTTTCAATATACTCATTTGGTCCTCTAAATGGGCTTTCTTCTGTGACTTTTCTCATGGCACTTTTTAAAAATCCGTAAATTTCTTTTATATTCACATCCGGAGACACAACTTGACCGTAATAATTCATAACCCAGATTACGTTATGATCTTTAAGTACAATTTCTTCTCCGATAAAGGGATTTACTCCATAATATGTGTCTTTGTAAACTATATTTTTTCTTTCAAATATTAATGTTCTAGATCCATCGTCTTTGACTACTTCGTTATTTTCACTTTGAGAAGCATATGTATTCTTTTTTGCATCTACTAAAAATTTTTCTAATTCCATTTTCGTATAATAATCATTACATACTACAATTTGTTTTTGTTATGTTTTTTCAATCGTTAATTCAGAATACAATCCAAAAGCAAAGTCTTTAATACTCATAAAATTATATTTTATGAGAAAGTAATCGTCTATTTTCTGCATATTTTTCCTCTGCTAATTGTATAAGCTTATCAATCAGATTTGCATACTTTAATCCGGATATCTCCCACAATTGCGGATACATGCTTTGTGCTGTAAATCCCGGTATTGTATTAATTTCATTGATAAAAATTTTATGATCTTCTGTAAGAAAAAAATCAACACGACCCATTCCCGAACACTCCAGCGTTTCGTACACCTTAACAGCCAACGATTGTATTTCTTTTTCGATTTCCGCATCAATTTTGGCGGGAATAATAAGATCTGCACCGCCATCTGTATATTTTGATTCGTACGAATAAAAATTTTTCTTTGGCACAATCTCACCACAACGCGATGCACGTGGTTTATTATTTCCCAAAACAGAACATTCTATTTCTCTACCCAAGATAGATTTTTCGATGATAACTTTATTGTCATATGAAAAGGCAAGTTCAATGGCTTTTTCGAAACTTTTTTCATCGCACACCTTGGAAATACCAACAGACGAACCGAGATTTGCCGGTTTTACGAAAAACTCTGAACCGAGCTTTTTAGCAATATCCGTAAAAATAATTTTTTCACCATATCGCACCACAATAAAATCTCCTATAAGCAATCCTTTTTCACGTAGCAATCTTTTCATCACACCTTTATCCATACCGATTGCGGACCCCAATACACCCGCACCTACAAAAGCAATGTTTGCGATTTTTAATAAGCCCTGTATTGAACCGTCTTCGCCATATGGACCGTGTAAAACTGGAAAAACAACATCGATATGTAACCTTGTTTCGTGATCAAAAACAGAAAAATCTCCTTGGTGATCACATGGAACAATACGTTTTGTGCGGTCCTCTTCATACGCATCGTTAAGACATTTCCATTCTCCATTTTTTTCAATTTTTATGAGAATTTTTTCATATTTCTCTTTATTTAGCGCAGCAACTACATTTTTTGCTGAGTGAATTGATACTTCATGTTCGGCTGATTTTCCTCCAAAAATAATTGCAATGCGTTTCCTTTTCAAATGTTTTTTCATAGTATTTGGAATTAATTCCTAAATATTATTAGCAAATAACCAATGAGTCAAAATAATCGTATTACAAATTTTCTGAATTCAAAAAAATACTACATTTTGTTTTTGCTATGTTTTTTCAACCGTCAACCCGGATGTGACCTAAAAGTATCATTTTATCACAGTTTTTGCAACACCTTGTAAATCGCATCGGAACAATCACCGATATCATCTTTGGCAATGTCCGCAATCGGTGTCCATCGCGGTTTTTGGGATGCGAGATCATCAACATCTTCATCATCGATGAGCGTATCACCTCCCACAGTGCGACATATATAAAAAAAGAGAAATGCGTGATATGCTTCATCGCACGGTTCGTAATAGAAAAAGTTTTCTTGAAACAGTACCATATCATCTATATGTACACGCAGTCCCGTTTCTTCGCGTATTTCTCTGTGCAAAGCATCTTCCAGTGTTTCATGGATTTCCACACCACCGCCGGGAAACCATATTTTGCCGGTACTTTTA